>JBFWMN010000033.1:0-20479 GCA_050251555.1 Pseudobdellovibrionaceae bacterium
TTTCGCCCCATGTCTCAATGTCGGCTTTTGGCTGTTCGCCCGCAGCTTTGGCAACAGCATATGTCATCTCGGGAACATGGATGAGGGAGAAGTTCTCGGGGATCGCGGAATCGTCTTTGACGCGGCAGCCAAGGGTGACGTTATAAGGCTCTTCATGCCCGCCCTGATAATCGGAATAGAGCGCGTATATCGTATCGTCGACACGCGAGGGGAGTTGATTGGGGACATCCTCGGCATGGAACATGTGCCAGAGCGCGTTGATGTGGTCGGCGGCTTCGCCTCCTGCATTACTGGTCTGGATCGAAATACCGACAACCGGAAATCCGCCAAAGCGTTTTTTCTCGTAAATCATAACGGAGAGCATCTTTACATGAAGGTGATGCAATCCAACAAGATTTTTTATTGTCAGCCGTTTAAGGAGGAGCGAAGAGCTTTGACCTCTTCACGCACGCGGGCAAATTCTGTTTCCAGCGAAGAAACGATCGCATCAAAGGCGGGCCCATTGTCATTTTCGGATTCAGCCTGCAGATTTTCTGCCAAGTCGCCGAGTTTTAAAGCGCCTGCGGATCGCGCCGCCCCTTTTAAGGAATGAGCCTTTTCTAAAATATCCTGTTTGTTGCCTGACGTTGCGGCGCGCCGTAAATCGGAAAAAAGCGGCTCGGTCATGCGCACGAACATGACCAGCATGTCAATTGTCGCCGAGCCCATCGGCCCGATCTGGCGGACAACCGCCTCATGATCAATCGCGCTATCGTTTTGCGGGGGGAGTATCGGTTCAGCTTGAACTGCCGAAGCCGCGCCCTCTTCGAGTAAGCCCCAGCGCACCAACAGGCGGCGGAAATGCCCGAGTGTGACAGGCTTGATCAGGCACTCATCAAACCCATGGGTCAGATACGCGTTTTTATGCTTCATCTGAATATCGGCAGTCAGCGCAATCACGGGCAAGTGCTTGTCTTTGTCGCCATCGGCCTTTTCCAGTGCGCGGATTGTCTGGACCAGCGAAAAACCATCCAGTTCAGGCATATGCAGGTCTGTAAAGACAATGCCGTAGCTGCCTTTTTTAAGAGCACTGAGCGCCTCGGCACCGTTGCTTACAAAGTCAGCTTCGACTTCCAATGAAGCCAATTGGCGTTTGATAAGATCGCGAACCGATTCCGTATCCTCGGCAATCAAGAGGCGGCGCGGCGTATCAGAGGGAAGTACATGGGTTTTGACGGCAGCGTCTTTGACGGCCTCACCCAGACCTTTTCGGCTGGCGGGTTTGGAAAGATAGGTGACGCCTAGCGCCTGAAGAGAGTGTTGTAGTCCGGAATCGTCATGCACCGTGTACATGATAAAACCCGTATTGGCGCGCACATCCATCATGTCGCGAATAAGCTGTAATCCTTGCCCGTCGGGAAGTCCCTGATCAATGACCGCGACATCATAGGGGCGGGCCTCCATCAGGCGTAACCCTTCTTTGGCGGTCGGGACGGATTCAACCAGCGCACCCATCGAGCGTAAAGACGAGACAATTTCGCGTGCGCCTTGTGGGTGATCCTCAACCGACAAAACGCTAATCCCCGTCAGATCGGGCAGATTGCTTGCTTGTGCGCCCCCTTCAATGGAGGAGGTCGGAAGTTCGAACCAAAAGGTTGAGCCTTTATCTTTTTCGGAAGTGACGCCGATTTTTCCACCCATCATCTCGACAAGTTTTTTGCAGATGGAAAGCCCCAGTCCTGTGCCGCCATATTTGCGCGAGGTCGTATTGTCGGCCTGCTGAAACGGCTGGAACAGTTTATCCGAGGTTTCTTTATCCATCCCAAGCCCCGTATCGATGACTTCGAAACGTAAACCGATTGTCTCATCGTCGGTTTGAAGGGCGCGGCAGTTGCGTGTGACGCGAATGGTGACGGAGCCTTGCGCGGTGAATTTCAGCGCATTGCCACATAAATTCGTCAAAATTTGACGCAAGCGCTTCGGGTCGCCTTTGATAACAACAGGCACATCCTCGTCAATTTCATCTTTGAGGCGCACGGGGCGGCCCTGCACTTTGACGCTTAAAGCTTCCATTGTGCCGCGAACAAGCGTGCGCACAGGAACCTCGAAATCATCAAGATCCAGCTTGTCGGCATCCATTTTTGCAAAATCGAGAACATCATCAAGAATTTCAAGAAGGGCATTTGCTGAAGATTTCGCAATTCCCGTCATTTCACGCACGCGTGGATTGATCTCTTCAAGCTCAATGAGCTCAAGAAGCCCGTAAACCGCTTGTACAGGCGTGCGCATTTCATGGCTCATAGTTGCCAGAAAATTCGATTTTGCCTCGTTGATATCGTGATCGCTCATGACATATGTTCGTGATGTTAAAGGAAGACACTAGACATTTTTTGAAAAACGCCCTTTCACTATAGCAGAGGAAGGGCTAAATAAGTCCTAAAATTAGGTGCAATTTTATCATGTCGCAAACACGCTTTATCCTTATTGATCCGCTTTCACCAACCGGCTTTGAAACATTAAACCGTTTGAGTGAGGAGGGCGTTCCTGCCGCGCAGGTTCTTTTATACACCCATGTGATTGGTGCAACCCGTCAGGTGAGTTATGGCGAGGGGGTTATCAAGGTGCAGGATATTTCGGCCTACAACCCTGCCGAGGGCGATATCGTTTTAAATGGCGCGCCTGTCTCCAAATCGAAATCTTTGCTGCAAAAAATTAAAGATAAAGGCGCAAAATGCTATGATTTAAGCGGCATTTGGCGCAAAGATCCCGACACTGTTTTTGTGCAAGGTCAACATGATAGCCCTACAAAGCAGCTTTATCTGCCCAATTCCGTAGCGCTCCATCTCATCGCCCTTTTGGAGCCATTGAAGGAAGCTTACGGACTGAAATCCGTTCACGTGACGGCCCATGTGCCCGTCGCGCTGGCAGGGCAAAAAGCGCAGGACGAATTATTTGCCCAAACCCGCAATATTTTCATGAACGTGCCCTTCCAGCCGCAGGAATTTCCAAAACAAATCGCCTTCAATATGATCCCTCAGGTCGGCGGTTTTCAGGAAAGCGGACAATCTGAAGCCGAATGGGAGGCGCTGGTTGATGTGAAGCGCGCCCTTGGGAAAGGGATTGCTGTTGCGCTTACTTGTGTTTACGCCCCCGTTTTTGCCACGCAATCTCTTAGCGTTCAGGTGGAACTTGCAGAAGAAACCGCTCCGTCTGATGCGCGCCGTATTCTCTCACAAGCGGGCTTGCGTGTTGTCGATACCAGTTCCGACCTTGAATTTGTTTCGCCTGTCGAGGTTCAGGGTGAGGATGAGATTTATGTGTCCCGCGTCAGAGAGGAATTCTCTTTTGAAAATACATTGTCGCTCTGGAGTGTGGCGGATGCATTGCGCCTCAGTGCTGCCGCCTATGTACGGGCCTTACGTTCATAGGGCGCAAAAACAAGGGTTTACGCTCTTGCATGGCGGTTCAAAAGGCCTATTATACTCTTTCCGAAGATAGAGACTTCTCGTAAGGATTTTTAAAGACATGTCTGAAACAAAAGCCGCGACCAAGGCAAAGGAACGCCCGCTTTCGCCGCATCTGGGGATTTACCGCCCGCAGATGACCTCAATGCTCTCGATTTTACACCGTATCACGGGGGTTGCCCTGTCTGTCGGTATCCTGATGGTTGTCTGGTTACTGGTTGCAGCAGCGACGGGTCCTGAGGCTTATGACGACTTTATGGGCTTTGCGACCTCTCCTTTCGGTCAAATCCTGCTTTTCGGCTGGACGGTTGCTCTGTTCTACCATCTTTGTAACGGCGTGCGTCACCTGATCTGGGATACAGGCCGTTTGTTCAAGCTTAAAAACGCCTATGCGGCAGGGTATGTCGTTCTTATTGCTACCGCATTACTGACGGCGTGGGTGTGGTGCCCGTTTTTCAGAGGAGTATTTTAAGATGACGATGAAATGGGAACAAAGCGAATTCAAAGGAACGCTCGCCCGCGCACGCGGGTTAGGCTCTGCTCATGACGGCACGGGTCATTGGATCGCACAGCGCATCACCGCGATTTTGAACATCCCGCTTGTTTTGTGGGCGGTCTGGTCAATTGTCGGACTGGTGCAGCAGGGACTTGATTATGTGACATTTACAGGCTGGCTTGCCGAGCCTGTCAACGCGATCTTGATGATCTTGTTTATTCTCTCCAGCTTTTACCATGCCGTGCTTGGTAATCAGGTTGTGATTGAGGATTACATTCACTGCGAAGGGTTCAAAATTTTCAAACTGGTCGGCAATTTGCTGGTCTATTTCGCCCTCGGTATCGCCAGTATTTTTGCGATCCTGAAAATTGCGCTTTAAAAAGGCACGCACACTAAAAGAGAAAAGTAATGACTGAGAATTATTCCATTATCGACCATGAATATGACGTCCTAGTTGTGGGCGGCGGCGGATCGGGTTTGCGCGCTACGCTGGGTATGGCTGAAAAGGGCTTTAAAACGGCCTGTATCACCAAAGTTTTCCCGACACGTTCGCACACGGTGGCGGCGCAAGGCGGTATTTCGGCGGCTCTTGGTAATATGGGTGAAGATGACTGGCGCTTCCATATGTATGACACGGTCAAAGGATCTGACTGGCTCGGTGATCAGGATGCGATTGAATATATGTGCAAACATGCGCCCGACGCTGTTCTCGAGCTTGAGCATATGGGCGTTCCTTTCTCGCGCACCGAAGAAGGCAAAATTTATCAGCGCCCCTTTGGCGGGATGACCACACACTACGGCAAAGGCACGGCGCAGCGGACATGTGCGGCGGCTGACCGTACGGGTCATGCGATTTTGCATACGCTTTACCAGCAATCATTGAAGCACCGCGCCGAATTTTTCATCGAATTTTTTGTCCTCGATCTCATCATGGATGATGACGGGGCTTGTGTCGGCGTTATGGCGCTTGGCATGGAAGACGGACAGATTCACCGCTTTAAAGCGCACATGACGGTGCTGGCAACAGGCGGTTACGGGCGCGTCTATTTCTCATGCACATCTGCACATACCTGTACGGGTGATGGCGGCGGGATGGTGCTTCGCGCCGGAATCCCGATGCAGGATATGGAATTTGTGCAGTTTCACCCCACAGGAATTTACGGCGCCGGCTGCCTGATTACGGAAGGCGCACGCGGTGAGGGCGGGTATCTGACCAACGCCCAAGGTGAGCGTTTTATGGAGCGTTATGCACCTTCTGCCAAAGACCTTGCCTCGCGTGATGTTGTCTCGCGTTCGATGACCATTGAAATCAAGGAAGGACGCGGTGTCGGGAAAGAGGCCGATCACATCCATCTTCATCTTGAACATCTGGATCCCGATGTCATTCATTCGCGTCTGCCCGGTATTTCTGAAACCGCGAAGATTTTTGCGGGTGTCGATGTCACGAAAGAGCCGATCCCCGTACTGCCGACCGTGCATTACAATATGGGCGGTATTCCGACCAACTATCACACCGAAGTCTTGCGCCCCAAAGGCGGTAAGAGCAAAGACCTTGAGGTCGTCCCAGGTCTGATGGCGATTGGCGAGGCGGGCTGTATCTCGGTTCACGGTGCCAACCGTCTCGGATCAAACTCACTTCTTGATCTGGTCGTGTTTGGACGTGCTGCAGCAATCCGCGCAGCAGAACTGATTAAACCGGGTACAAAGCATAAGCCTTTCGGTAAGGATGATGGCTCGCAATCACTGGCGCGACTCGATCATTTCCGCAATGCCAAGGGCGGCACGCGCACAGCCGATTTGCGTTTAACGATGCAAAAGGCCATGCAGACACATGCTGCGGTTTTCCGTACCGAAGAGGTGCTGCAGGAAGGCGTGAAAAAGGTCAATGAAGCCTTCGCAGGAAAAGCGGATCTCGGCATTTCAGATAGATCGCTGGTCTTCAACACTGATTTGATTGAAACGCTGGAACTGGATAATTTGCTCTCCCAAGCTGTTGCTACCATTACCTCGGCTGCAAACCGCAAGGAATCCCGCGGGGCGCATGCACGTGACGATTATCCTGACCGTGATGATCAGAACTGGATGAAGCACACGCTCATTACTGTAGATGAGAAGGGTAAAACCGATATCTCCTACCGTGATGTGACGCTGACAACCCTGACTGACGAAGTCGAGGCTGTTCCACCGAAAAAACGTGTCTACTAAGTCAAGGACACGTCTTTTCAGGTGAAGCTCTCCTACGACGTTCTCAAAATCCGCGATTTCCGACTTCTGCTACTGACGCGCATCCTCGTGATGATGGCGTTGCAGGGGCAAGCTGTTATTGTCGGCTGGCAGGTTTATGTTCTGACCGGAAGCCCGTTATTACTGGGTTTGACAGGCTTGGCTGAGGCCATACCTGCCATCTTTGCTTCACTTTTCGCTGGACATTTTGTTGATATTCATTCCCCGCGTAAAATTTATCGGGCCTGTTTTGCTGCGCTTTTTATCAATACGCTGGGCCTGTTTCTGCTGGCAGGTGGGCACGTCACTGTTGATGAATCTCTCACGCTCATCTTCATTTATGTCGGTATTTTTATCTCCGGCCTTGCGCGCTCCTTCATTACACCGTCGGCATTTACGTTGTTGCCCATAGCGGTGAAGCGGCGCGATATTGGCGCTGCAACTTCGTGGCTGACAAGTGGTTTTCAGATGGCTTCCATTGTGGGCCCTGCTTTGGCAGGCCTCATCTATGGCGGATATGGGGTCGGGGTCGCGTGGGCGTTTCCGATGCTACTGATGTTTGCGGCCTTCATGATGGCAGTCGCCATTCGCATTGACCGTGCGCCGGATGCGCAAATTGAGGCGCGCCCTAAAGCTGCCACATCCATCCTTGAGGGGTGGCGTTTTCTTCTCAGCAATCGCACGCTGCTCTCCTTGATGGCGCTGGATATGTTGGCGGTTCTCTTTGGGGGAGCGGTCGCCATTTTACCCGTTTTTGCTGATCAGGTTTTACAGACTGATGCGCAAGGTTTGGGTATATTGCGCGCAGCCCCTGCAATTGGTGCGGTCGCCACAGCCCTTTATTTTGCGCTTAAGCCTATGCGGTATATTACGGCGCGCCGCATGCTGATTGTCGTTGGCGGTTTCGGATTTTCAATGATCGGCTTTGGCCTGAGTACCGCCTTTATATCAGCGATCATCTTTCTGTTCTTAAGTGGGGCGTTTGATAGCGTATCCATGGTGATACGCGGTACATTGATGCAGCTTTTGATCCCCGAGAAGATGCGCGGGCGGGTTTCTGCTGTAAATTCCATGTTTGTCATCTCATCAAACGAGATTGGTGCCTTCGAATCCGGTGCGGCAGCCGCCGCCATTGGTCTTGTTCCGTCTATCGTATTGGGAGGCATCGGAACCGTGATTGTGGTTGGCTTGACGGCTATTCTATCACCCGGTTTCAGAAAGCTGCGGTTTGATACGCATGAAGACGGAGTTTAGCCCGCTTTAAGCTTATAATATTAGAGCTTGTAATTTTACATAAAATAATATAATGTCTTGCCCATGAAACAAGAATTTTCAGCAGTTCTGGGCGGCTCAACCAAGGGTAAAATGCTTGATCCGCAAGCGACTTACCGCGCTTTGATGTCGGGCCAGATTGATTTTAAAACCGTAACGCCTACCGGGCATATGCGTATTGCCGAGGCTCTGTCCGCATTGCCGGATAGAGGGATGATCAAGGCTGCCTTTTATCTTTATTCCACTTCGCTGACCCGTTCCGAGTTGAATACCACAGATGCTCTGATGGACGGGGTCACCTCTGTAAACGGGCGCAAAAAGCTCACTGCCGAGATGGAAGTCAACATGTATACCGCTCTATCAGGCGGTTTGGATGATGAAAAACCACCTGTCTTCATGATATTGGATCTGGATGGCTTCAAAACGGTCAATGATACGCTTGGTCACATGACAGGTGACGCTGTCTTAGCTGAATTTGCCAAACGTCTGTGTAAAGCCTTTGAGAGTAAGCAAAACCCGCTCAACCGTGTTTATCGTATGGGCGGAGATGAATTTGCCGTCATCGTGCACGGCATGGAAAAAGAGCAGGCTGTCAGAGTTGCACGGGAAGCCATTGCACGCTTTGTTGTCACAGGGCCTGATGAAGAAAATCTGCCTGTCAGCGCCTCTGTCGGCGCGGCACATTTCCGCAGCCAAAATCCGAATGACACAGCATCAGCCGCTGTTTCAGCCGTCATGTCGGAAGCAGATGAGGAGGTTTACAAGGACAAGGCCTTCAAAATCGAAAGGCTGGAAGAGGTACTAAAAGCAACATGCGTTACTGAAATGTTCGCTTCGATGCAGCTTGGCTAATATCAGGCAGTTGAAGGAAAATAAGTATGGGCATTTACCCATAATATTTTCAGCATGATTTGTTCTCGATATTAGTGTATACTTATCAGGATTTTTATGTGTACCCCAGCCTTTGCGCTGGTTTTTTTGTATTTTATTTAATCTCTGCTCACGTTTTTTGAGAGCTGAAATCAGCGGAACTGAAGAACATACAAGCGCGTTCGTCACAAAACCGCTATAGGGGTATTTGTCATGAAAAAGGCCAAAGAAACAGGCGTTTCGGAAAAAAACTACAATGATGCCACCGTTCGGGCGCTTTTCCGTATGCTGGACAAGCTGGACGCAAACTCGAATGTCACGAAAATGTCCGTCACCAATAAGGTGACAAAGGCTGGCTTGTATCAAGTCGAGTTAACAGCATCTTACACGACGGATAAATCAGGGGTTATCAATACGCTGGATCATTTAAAATCTAAACTGGACTCAGCGCTGCACCGTGCCCAAACACCCGCCGATGATTACCGTGATTACCCCGCACAGATGGCAGCTCATGCCTATGCTCGGAACGAGATTGATCCGCGCCGTCCCCGCAGCTGAGTCTAAGAGGCGCATTTCCCGCTAAATTACGGTTTTTCCCTTCACATGGGCTGTGAGGTGGATTATCTTTGTCCACTGATACGAACCAACGTCCAAACAGACAAAGAAATCCTATGGCTGAATTCAGACTTCCTGCCGCGTCACGCGTTAAAAAAGGTAAAACCATCGATGCTGCCAAAGGCGCAAAGAATACGAGAACCTTTCAGGTCTATCGCTATGATCCGGATCTGGACGAAAACCCCAGAATGGATACCTATGTTATCGACCGCGACAATTGCGGGCCCATGGTCCTTGATGCGCTTATTCATATCAAAAATGATATCGATAGCGGCCTGACATTCCGCCGTTCTTGTCGCGAAGGCATTTGCGGTTCCTGCGCAATGAATATTGACGGCACAAACACGCTGGCTTGCTTGAAAGCCATTGATGACGTGAAGGGCGATGTGAAAATCAATCCGTTACCGCATATGCCGGTCGTGAAGGATCTGGTTCCCGACCTTAATCATGTCTATGCACAATATGCCTCGATTGAGCCTTGGATTAAAACAAATTCGCCTGCGCCCTCCAGAGAGAGACTGCAATCCGCTAAAGATGCCGACCATCTGAATGGTGAGGATGGGCATGGACCTGCAGCCTGCATTTTATGCTTCTGCTGCTCGACATCCTGCCCCAGCTATTGGTGGAATGCCGATCGTTTCTTGGGCCCCGCCATTCTTTTGCAAGCCTACCGCTGGATTGCCGATACACGGGATGAGGCCACGGGCGAGCGCTTGGACGCGCTGGAAGATCCTTTCCGTCTCTATCGCTGCCACACGATTATGAATTGCACCAACACATGCCCAAAAGGTCTTAATCCCGCCAAAGCGATTGCCGAGATCAAGAAGCTGATGGTGGTCAGAAAAGCATAGGGAAAATCCCCGTATGTCTGCATACACGCTTGCCAATCTTGATGCGGCTTTGGCCCGTGAAAATTTTAAAGGTGTAGCATTTCTTGATATTCAGTCGCTCCTTAGAAATCCTAGGCTTTCCGAGGTTCTGGTGGAGTGTATGATAGAAGCCTTACCAAAAAATATATGGGATGAAACCGATTTGATCGGTGGCTTGGATGCGCGTGGTTTTATCCTTTCAGGGATGCTCGCCGTACGTTTAGGAAAAGGGCAGCTTTTAATCAGGAAACACGGTAAATTACCTGGCGATACGATAGGCAAGATGTATAAAACCGAATATTCAGAAGACCGTATCGAAGTCCAGAGAGGTACTGGATCAATCGTTCTAGTAGATGATGTTTTAGCTACAGGGGGCACGATTTCTGCGGCGTCTGAGTTGGTTAAAGACGCCGGATACACATTAAAGGCACGTTTGGTTTTGGCGAATCTCAGCCATCTGAATTCCGATCAGGAAACAGTAAGCGTGTTGAAATATGATAGTCGTTTAAGGCTGATTTAGACCTCTCCCAACAACAAATATTATGACAAGTACGGTACATGACACCCGCAGCACGCATACAAACAACTATCTTTTTACTTGATCTGATCGGTACGACACGCGTACCCATGGACACAGCCATTGGCGATTACATGCGCCAACGTCGTTATATCGGTTCCAAAGATCGCGCCGCTATAGCCGAGAGAATCTATAGCGCCATGCGCCACAAGGCACGCTTTGATTGGTGGATTAATGAGGCGGGGCTTCAGCCCGATGGACGTTTAAAAACGATATGTACGCTTATCTTTCTGGATGAACGCGCCGAGAAAGATATTCTCAAACTCTTTGATGGATCAAAGTACGGTCCCGAGCAATTAAGCGATACCGAAATTGCTTTTTTAAAGCGCATTTCCAAAGCTGAATTAATGCCACAAAACATGCCCGAAGCTGTGCGTGTAGAGTGCCCTTCCGAGTTCGAAGGGCGTTTGCGCGAAATCTTTGAAAGCGGCTTTGTGCCTGAGATGGCAGCGATGCTGGATACGGCCCCATTGGACTTGCGTGTCAATACGGGACTGGCTCCTGTCGATAAGGCCGCAGCCTATCTGGAAGCAGATGGCGTCGAAACGGATAAAACCCCGTATGCACCGACCGGTTTACGCACAAAGGGCAAGACGTACCTTTCACGTACAAAGGCCTTTGCCAAGGGTTGGATTGATATTCAGGACGAAGGCTCACAACTGATTGCCGTGGCTTGCGATGCCAAGCCTGGGATGCAGGTACTGGATTATTGTGCGGGTGCCGGAGGTAAGACTTTGGCGCTGGCATCCTATATGGAAGGCAAGGGCCGCATTGTTGCGATGGATAATGATGATCGCCGCTTAGGCAAGTCCAAAGAGCGTTTCAAGCGCGCACGTGTTTCCGATTCCATCGAAATTCGCCCTTTAACTGATGAGAGGCACAAAAAATGGCTGCGCCGTCAAAGAGAGTCGTTTGATATCACTTTGATCGATGTGCCGTGTTCGGGATCAGGGACGTGGCGTCGCAATCCTGATATGCGCTGGGTAACATACGGTCCCGAACTGGAAGAGCTGATAGACATACAGGCCGATATCATGGAGCGCGTGGCACATACGGTCAAACCTGGCGGTAAATTGGTTTATGCGACATGTTCCCTATTTCGTGCTGAGAATGAAAATCAAGTGGAAGCCTTTCTTGCGCGACACGATGAATTCGAACTTCTTCCTCTTCAAGAGGCGTGGCCCGAAGGCCTGACCCTACCATGCGAAGGACCCTACATGCGTTTAACGCCTCTAAAACATGGCACGGATGGATTTTTTGCCGCCGTTTTACGACGTAAAGAAGAAAGTGCGGCAGCGTAAAAAAACGCTGCCTTACTTCTTTTTCTTTTCGGAAGGTGTAAGAGATCTGGCTTCTTCAGCCAGCATGACAGGAATACCGTTTCGAATGGGAAAGGCCAGCATAGCCGCATCCGAAATCAACTCACCCGCCTTTGCGTTGTAGCGCAAAGGCGTTTTGGTAATTGGGCACACAAG
This sequence comes from Pseudobdellovibrionaceae bacterium, assembly GCA_050251555.1. Taxonomy (GTDB): domain Bacteria; phylum Pseudomonadota; class Alphaproteobacteria; order Micavibrionales; family Micavibrionaceae; genus UBA2137. The sequence goes on from JBFWMN010000033.1 coordinate 11,841, forward strand.
GGCCTCTAGGAGTTTCGGATCGGTCTGGCTCATACCCCTTTATACGGCAGCGGGCGCGCCAAAGCCAGCCCCGTTCACATGACCGGCTTGTGACACAGGCTCCTGAATGATGGGCATATCTTCCATTGTTGTGACTTCACCGAACATTGTCAGCAGTTCATTATCCGTAATTTCACTACCTGTGCGATCGGCATGTGCTTTGAAGATTTTAAAGGCAGCACCTTGTTCCTCAGGCGGGATATCGACCCCGATATGTGCCAGACGGGTAAACAAAGCATTGCGGCCTGAGTGGCGGAAGAGAACGATGGAAGAACCCGACCCGACAGATTCCGGCGTCATGATCTCATAAGTTTCTGCGTCCTTAATTACTCCGTCCTGATGAATGCCACTTCTGTGGGCAAAGGCATGAGCCCCGACAATCGCCTTATTGGGGGCAACAACCATGCCCAACGCCTCTGCCACATGGTGGGAGATCGCGGTGAAATATTCACTGGCAATGCCTGTCTTGTAGGGGAATTTATCGCTACGCACTTTCATATTCATAACGACTTCTTCCATCGACGTATTCCCTGCGCGCTCACCCACGCCGTTGATCGTACATTCAATCTGGCGTGCGCCGCCTCTGACTGCAGCCAGTGAATTATTGGTGGCATTCCCCAAATCATCATGGCAGTGGGCAGAGAAGGTGACGTTTTCGTTATTGCGCGTCCAGAAGCGAATGCGACGGAACATGCGCTCATATTCTTCCGGTGTCATATAGCCGACCGTGTCGGGTAAATTGATGGTGGTTGCGCCCGCATCAATCGCGGCTTGTACGCATTTGCGTAAGAATTTGAAGGGAGTACGACCCGCATCTTCTGCCGACCACTCCACATCGTCGACATGGGATTTGGCGCGAGCAACACTCTCGCTGATTTTGGCAACAACCTCATCTTCGGTCATTTTCAGTTTGGCGCGAATATGGATCGGGCTTGTCGAAATGAAAGTATGAATCCGCGGATGGGCGGCCTCACGAATAGCTTCTGCAGCACGGTCAATATCACGATCATTGGCACGGCAAAGTGCGGCAACAGTGGCGTTTTTGACGGCACGCGCAACAGATTGTACGCCAGCAAAATCCTCATCCGATGAAGCGGGAAAGCCGGCCTCGATAATATCGACACCCATGCGATCAAGCATCTGTGCGATCTCGACCTTTTGTTCGATATTCAGTGCCTTGGTGGCAGCCTGTTCGCCATCACGCAAAGTGGTATCGAAAATTTTCACACGGTCCGGCTGAGATCCATGCGCAATGACAGAAAAAATCTTGGAAAAAAACATAATATATAACCCTCTGGTGCAAAGGCGGCGTCGTGCGTTTATTTCAAAAACGGATGTTGCCGCTTAAATTTTTATGGAAGTTCTTTGAGAAATCCCCTGAGGGTTCAGGTCGCTATGAAGTGTCCTATCAATCCGCCTCAGGGGTTGATAAGTCGTGCTAGAAGAAGGAGTTCTGCGCGGTAAAAATTCATAACGGGATCAGGATTATCGAAAAAAAAGAGCTTTGGCAAATAAAAAATCAATGGGTGGACGAGCATTTGCCGTCGCAGCCTTTAATCGCCATATCAAGAAGCTCCATGAAAAGCGCCCCGCGTGCCTTGCAGTCTGTGGCTTCGAGAAGAGCCTGTTTATCCTGCGGCTCGAACGGGCAGATCATCGCCAAAGTCGTAATCAGATACTGGTCGGGTGTTGCCGCCAGTAATTCCCATTCACAGGCCATACCCTCTTTGTGAAAATAGGATTTAAGAAGGGCATGAAGTTTTTCGCGGTCGATATCGATACAAAGGTTGGGTTTACCCGGAACGTCCTGAAATGTCGACCAGTCGGGGCGCACACGTCGGTAGCCGCGAATAGTGTCCAGCTCGTCCTTAACCTCGAAACGCTTTTTGCCTGTCAGCGTCATCAGGTACCGTCCGTCCTCAAGCTCCTGAAAGGCGGTAATGCGCCCCGCACATCCAGCGCGATAGAGGGCGGGGCCGTGCTGCCCTTCAGCTTTTGATGCATCGGGCTGGATCATGCCGATCAGGCGGTTGGTGCGCAAGGCATCATCAACCATGGCGAGGTAACGCGGCTCAAAAATATTCAAAGGCAAGTTACCCCCAGGCAGTAACAGCACGCCCGTCAGTGGAAAGACGGGGAGTGTGTCCGGATAATCTGGTTCGTTAAGCTGTCCCATAAGAAAATGATATAGGAGAGATCTTTAAGAAAACAAAAGCCGCGACAATTTTTTTCGGGCATCAATCGTGTCGGGGTGGCCTGCGCCCAAAGCATCGAAATAGCTGACGAGCGTCGTGCGGGCCTTTTCATTCTCCCAATCTTTATGTGTACGGATCAGTTCCATCAGAATATCGAATGAGTCCCTTGCTTGTCCGCGACCGAACAAAGCTTGCGCATATGTTAGGCGTGCCTCGGGGGTAGCACTCTCCCCTTCGGCGCCGCGGCGCATCTCCTCTAAGTCGCCCTGCGGCGCGCCCTTGGCAATTTTTAGGGCCGAAAGGGCTGATAAGTAAGTTTTGTCCTTCATAACGGCTTCAGGGGCGGAATCGATAAGAGCCTGTGCCTTATCGAGATTGCCCTCGCGAATCAAGGTGCGCAACAGGCCCGCATAGGCTGGTGCGGTCTCGGGTTCATATTGCAATATCGCTTCGTAAAGGCTGCCAGCCAGCCCTGTATCACCCTCATTCAAAGCTTCCTCGGCTTGCTTGAGAAGCTCTTCGGCATCAATGTCCTGATCTTCCGCCATCTCGCCTGCATCTCCGCCCATGGTGGCAAGCTGGGAAATCAGTTGCTTCAGGGCCGATTCGGGCTGAACGCCCTGAAAACCTGTCACAGGTCGACCTTGATAAATAGCCATCACGGTTGGAATAGACTGAACTTGGAAAACCTGCGCCAGGTCAGGGTTTTCATCAATATTGACCTTTGCCATTAAAACGGCGCCTTTGGCTTCCGTCACGAGCTTTTCGAGTAACGGCCCAAGCTGCTTACACGGGCCGCACCAAGGGGCCCAGAAATCGATCAGGATGGGCTTGTCGTTTGAGGCTAGCAAGACGCGGACTTCGAAATCGGCGGATCCGACATCGAAAATGAAATCATTCTTCGTGTTTTGGTCTGATGAGGGCGGCTTGGAAGAAAAAAGCATGGTGAAATAAGGTCCCGTAAAGCTGTGTTGTCAGTCGAGGATTTAAGGTGCGGATGGCTTTAAATCAAGCTCTTCAACGTCTTCGCGTCCGATAAGCTTAAAAAAGCGGCGCAAATCCGCAGGTTTGATGGCAACCGTCATCGTGTTCAATAAGGGGTGAAAGCAAAGCACCTCTTCATCCATCATGTCTTTTTCCAAAATAAGACGCACGCCGCCTTGCACGTCATTGATTGCGGCAAACGGACAGACGGAGCCGGGCTTAACGCCTAGAAACTCCCACAATCTCTCGGCTGAGCCGAAGGAAAGACGCGCAGAGTGAAGCAAATACTCCAGTTTCTTTATATCCAGTTCAGTCTCGTTTCTAAGGACCACCAGATAATTTTGCTTCTTTTTATCACGCAGGAAAAGATTACGGCAATGCGTGCCGGGGATTGTGGCATCAATTTTCTCCGCATCCTCGACCGTAAAGAGCGGTTCATGATGGTGAAGGCACGTTTCGATCAAGTTTTCCTCTAAGAAAGCCAGCAATGCGTCAGGGGTCATTGGCCAATCTGAGGAATTAGGCTGAGTAACTGTTTCCATAATTAAAATTTTCCTGTTTTTCCAACATCTTGGAAAAATTAGATAAAATGCCACCTTTTTTCAACAATTTGTAAAGGAGACGTCGGTTATAAGATAATGGTATTTGGGAGAAATTCCTCGGAAAACACCAATGTTTTTCGAATATGTGGGAGAAAGAGATGTCTTGGGAAAATGACATGGTAGGCGTGCAGGCAGGACCTGTTGTCAATGAGGCGGCGCCCGTCTTGAGTAACGTGCAGTTTGCGCAAGCCACTCCGGAAGTGGCCCCAAAAGCGTCGGCACCCTCATTTGAAGCTTTTTTAAATCCGTCTATGGGACAATAACATGCAAAACGCGGTACAACTTGGATATCTGCAAAACGGAAATGTGGCCTTGATGAGCGACAAGCCCTTTCCGCATGAGGTGAAACGCGTTGAATATTATCGCGATCAACGCCTGATGATGCTGGTTTACGATGATCCGGCCCATGAAGGCGATCTGATGAATTACGAGCTCTCCGATGAGGCGGCAAACAAGGTGTCACATTCCCGCAATGTCCTGATTTACGTGGATGACATGGGGAACGGACAGCCGCACGGCTACTATACCTACCTTATTCAGGTCGGTGCCTGATTTTTTTCACGATTTACCGCTTGATTTTCACAAAATTAGCCTTTAAAACCCAACATCTGATCAATGTGTTTGACAATGCATTGCGGGTGTAGCTCAGGGGTAGAGCGCAACCTTGCCAAGGTTGAGGCCGTGGGTTCGAAACCCATCACCCGCTCCATTGTCACTGATCTTTTGACGAGGCCTTCCTTGAAATTCGCCGTTGTAGCTCAGGGGTAGAGCAACGCATTCGTAATGCGTGGGTCGGGTGTTCAAATCACCTCAACGGCACCATTTCCTGAAATTTCAATTTACGCTTGTGCATTCTTTATGCATTAGGGCTATACTCGCTTAACAAAAATTTAGGCTTAATTTATTATAATTCCCTAATGAACAGGGTCTAAGTCTAACAAAATAATTAATAAGCATATGTGGGACGATAAAAAATTCCAGGTCTGGTTGGCTTCAACCTATTCAACCTATCAGTCTTCAAGGGACGCGAAGGCCCTTTCGCTTGCGCTGGATCAACTGGCTGCGCAATGGGATTTTCACTATGAGCCGATCTGGTATTACAAAAACAGTGTGATTTCGGGCTACGGACTCTATGGTGATACGAAAGGAACCGGCAGCTTTCAAGGGCAGCAAGCCTTTGAGGACCTGATCTTTCTGCACAAAGCCGTTAAAGATATGAAGGCGTTTTTACAAACGGGCGGACAGACACTCGTGATCATCCCGTTTTACTACTCGACCCTGTCAAACAAAATGATTCTTGAGTTGTATCTGGCTTATCTCAAAAGCCAGCCTGCGCATATTTTCCGTTATATGAATATCTGCCTGTATAATTTTGAGAGCCTGCCGACAGCGCAGCTCTTTGTGCTGAATACCTTGCGTCAATACAGCCGCTCTTTGTTGCTGGATGTGAATTACAGAAAAATCAATTCGGACGGCATTTTCAAGGCACATGCCTATGGGTGTGATGTTTATGGAGATACATTCACCGAAAACCAGCTTTTCAAGTTGCTGGAGGATTTTGTCTCTCATTACGATGCAGGCGGCCACAAAACCTTCATCACGGGCGTCAAAACCAAAAGTCTGCTCTCTGCGGCTGTTGCTGCAGGCTTTACCTATATTTCGGGAACAGCGGTTTCGCCTGTCGTTGACAAGTTGTCACCGGTTGAATTTATGAAATCTGCTGATATTTATTTGCCTGAAAACCACGTTTCGCGCACAAGATAAAGGCCTCTCCAGCTCCTTTCTTATTCTGCTAAACACCTGACTTTTCAATGGCTTCACGAAGGTCTTTGGCATGAAACGGCTTTTGAAGTGCAGCATTTGCTCCAATTTTTAAAGCCAGATTCAAAAAGTCGTAATTCTTGGTGCGACCACCACCTGACATGGCGATAATCTTGATACCCGGATAGAGCCGGCGCACTTCAGATACGGTCTCGATACCCTCTTTGACGGGCATAATGACATCCGTAATGAGAAGATCGAAAGATTTTTCGCTCAATTTCTTAAGAGCTTTATCCCCGTCATTGGCAGTAATCACATGATGCCCTAGGTCGGCAAGCATGTCTTCGAGCGTGCCGAGAACGAGTTCGTCGTCGTCTACAAGAAGTACATTCAGGGCTTGTGCCATGTTCTTTCCTCAATCCAGAAGGGAACGCACTTTCTTCTCAAGTGTTTCCACGCGATAAGGTTTGTTCAGGAGAGGAAAGCGCGAAGCAGCGCTGTATCCTTTCTTCTCCAAGGCTTCACCAGTGTAACCGGAACATAAGAGAATTTTCAACCCTTTGTTCATTTTCTGCGCCGATTCGGCAAGCATGACCCCGTTCATTCCGCCGCCAAGGATGACATCTGAAAAGAGAAGTTGGAAACCTGCCGGGTCGTTTCTCAATATTTCAAGCGCTGCTTCCCCCGTATCTGCAAAACGGATCGAATACCCCATAGCTTTGAGAGCCATGGAAACGAAATCACGCACATTTGCGTCATCTTCAACAACCAGAATGCGACCCGATGCGCCTGATTTGATCTGAAAGGTTCGCAAAGGTACGATCTCCCGCGGCGCAGCGGAATCCAAAGGTTTTTCCTCAACATCAATGGGTAGGTAAATATGGAAGGTCGACCCCAGATTCTCTTCTGAATAAACGGTAATCAGACCTCCTGACTGAGCAATAAAGCCGAACACCATACTCAGGCCTAAACCTGTTCCCTCGCCAGGAGCTTTGGTGGTAAAGAAGGGATCGAAGATCTTATCTTTAATGTCTCTGCTCATTCCGATGCCAGTATCCGAAATGACAATTTCGACATAGCGGCCCGGGCGAAAAGTTTGCTTCTCAAAAACGGCAAAACTCTTATCGAGAATACGTTCGTGTGTTTCAAAAAATAAATGCCCCTTTCCGCTCATGGCGTCTCGGGCGTTTACGGTAAAATTGATCAGGGCAGTTTGTAATTGCACCTTATCAATTGTAACTGCGGACAGATTTTTACCGAATTTGAAGTCAATCTCCACGCCTTGACCAGCCGACATTTCGAGCATCTCGCGCATATCTTCGAGAGCGTCGTTCAAGTCGAAGGTTGTCGGCATCAATGTTTGTTCTCGCGCAAAGGCTAGCATGCGAGCTGTCAGTTCCGAACCCTGTTCTGCTGCACGCAAAATAAGCCCTGCCTTGCGTTTTATTGATTCATGATCTTGGATTTTTCCATTTACCAGCAAGTCGGCATTGCCAATAATCACCTGCAGCAAATTATTAAAGTCATGGGCAATACCACCCGTTAACTTTCCCAATGATTCCATTTTTTGCGCATTGACGAGTTGTTCAATCGCTTTGTTGCGGGAAAGTTTCAGTTCGAAGGTTTCCTGCGCTTTTGCCAAAGACACCATTAAGGCATCGACCGTTATATGATCCTTGATAATATAGTCTTGCGCACCACTTCGAATGGCTTTAATCGCCAGTTTTTCGTTCCCTTCTCCGGTTATAAGAACAATCGGACAGGGACCAAGATCGGTGGCGGGGTTGTAAACAGATTCCAAAAATTCCAGGCCGTTTTTATCCGGCAAAAAGTAATCCAGAAAAACGCACTGGTAGGCATCCTTCTGAATCCGTGCGATTGCCTCTGCCGCACTCTCCACTTCGTCGATATGAAAAACTTCTCCTGAATTCGTAAAGCACCGCTTCATTAACTGGCGGTCTATCATGTCGTCATCGACTATAAGAATTCGGGAGTGCGGCATGAGAAAAGCCTATTCGGGAAATTCGACGATATTCCAGAAACTTTCCAGTAAAGAAAGGGCGTTTTTAAAATCCTCTCCGACATTTTCCTTTACCAGATAACCGGCTATCTGGCTGTTGTAAGCACGACATTTATCTTCCTCGGCTTTAGATGTCGTCAGAACAAAGACAATTGCTTTCTTGTGGTTTTCATTCGCACGCAACGCTTCCAGAAACTCGAAGCCGTTCATGCGCGGCATATTCAAATCCAAAAAAATCAGGAAAGGCTTCTTAACTGTGCCATTATTCAGCTTTTCCATGGCATCAACGCCATCATAGGCATGCACGATGGGATTGGTGATTTGTGCGTTCTTGAAGGCACGCTCAAGAAGCATCACGTCAATTTCGTCGTCTTCGACGAGAAAGACAGTAATGTCACTTTTGTTATGTTGTGTGGCATTCATTTTTTGAAGGCCTCCCTCTTATATACGCGCGGCCAGCTAAATGAGAATTCCGTACCGCGATTATCTTTGACGGGTGCGTGAATCTCTATGCTGCCGCCCTGCAGCTCAACCAGTTTCTTGACGATTGCCAAGCCAAGACCGCTGCCCTCTGTGATGTCACGTGATTTTAAAGTCTGAAACATCTCGAAAATACGTTGGTGGAATTGTTTATCAATGCCGGGTCCGTCGTCTGTGACTGAAAAGAAAACATAGCCTTTCTTGACCTTGGCTTTAATTTCAATCCGTCCTTTCTTTTTATCATGATGCTTCACGGCATTGGAAATAAAATTCGAGAAAATATGTTCAAGAGGCGTGGGTGGAGATTCAATTTCGGGCATATTTTCTTCCCATGACACCGTGAAACCTTTCGGCACAGAGAGGTTTTTCGTCACTTTATCGAGCAAATGCGGTACGGAGATCATATCGCTCGGCTCATCAATATGATTGATACGTGAGTATGTGAGGATATCATCAAGCAAGGACTCCATGCGCCTGACACGTCCGCGCATGAGTTTCAGCTTATCATTGATATCGTCACTTACCTTACCTCCCAAATCCTCTTCCAGCCACTTAGCG
>JBFWMN010000034.1:0-17901 GCA_050251555.1 Pseudobdellovibrionaceae bacterium
TCGATAAGCAAAACAAAGCCGAACACAGCCGCTTTATCCAACTGGGATAGGCCATAAAAAAACCGGCTCGCATGAAGCCGGTTTTCTTTTTTATATCCTAAATCTGTCTGTCATTAAGCCGAGGCTTTTTTCTTACCAGAAGAAGCGGCTTCTTTGGGTTCACGAAGCACATAACCACGTCCCCAAACCGTTTCGATGTAAGAATCGCCATCCAGCGCCTTTTCGATTTTCTTTCTGAGCTTACAGATGAAAACGTCGATAATCTTAACCTCAGGCTCATCCATACCGCCATAAAGGTGGTTCAGGAAGGCTTCTTTCGTCAATGTCGTCCCCTTACGAAGCGCCATCAGCTCAAGAATGCCGTATTCCTTACCAGTCAAATGAACTGTTTCACCTTCAACCTCGACGGTACGGCTGTCCAGATTGATATTCATGCGGCCCACTTTGATAATGGATTGTGCATGACCTTTGGAGCGGCGGACAATAGCCTGCACGCGGGCAACCAGCTCACGCTTGTCAAAAGGTTTGGTCAGATAATCGTCCGCGCCGTAGCCCAGACCTTTAAGTTTGTTTTCCATCTCTCCGAGACCGGACAGAATAAGGATCGGTGTTTCAACGCGAGCGTCACGCAAGCGTTTCAGAACTTCAAAGCCGTCCATATCCGGCAACATCAGATCCAGAATGATAATGTCGTAATCGTAGATCTTTCCAAGATCCAGCCCGTCCTCACCGAGGTCGGTGCTATCAATGACATAGCCCTCGCTTTTGAGCATCAGCTCAATACTTTTAGCCGTGGAGCTGTCATCTTCTATGAGCAATACACGCATGGTTTTCCCTTTCTTAGCAATCCCCAACGCAGGTTTTAAACGGCACCATCTTATAAGTGCCGATATAAGATTCTGTTAACCTTAGTTAACAAGTTTAACAAATATTAAAAAAGTTAACAAACTTTTGATTTCATTTCCTGCAAAATAGGTTTTTGATGAAAAAAATGATAAACTTGTCCAATCTGAGTTAGGAAAGCCCCCATGGTTCAAGAATCCCCCTCACCCGCCACTTACGCGATAGCCGCACTTCACGATATCTCCCCCGAGGAAACTTTCGGGGAAGTCACGAAGGTCTTGGGTCTTCTGATCGAAATGAAGGGCTTTACGAGTGATGTGACAGTCGGATCACGCATTGATCTTGTGCCAAAAAAAAAGAAACAGCCCGTCCCGTGCGAGGTCGTCGGCTTTAGAGACGATGTCGCACTTTTAATGCCCTTCGGTATGATTGAAGGTGTGGGTTTGGGCTGCAAAGCCGTCATCCGCCCGCAAGAACCCGTTGTCTATCCTGATGAAAGCTGGCTGGGCCGCGTTGTGAATGCGCTAGGTGAGCCGATTGACGGCAAAGGCCCGTTGATGCGCGGCAATACACCGATCCCTCTTAAAAACAGCGCTCCACCGGCACATGAACGCACCCGCATTGGCGGCAAGCTGGATTTGGGTGTTCGTGCCATCAATACTTTCACCGCCATTTGCGAAGGCCAGCGTATGGGCATTTTTGCGGGATCGGGCGTCGGGAAATCCGTTTGCATGTCGATGATGGCGCGCTACACGGCTGCCGACATCGCCGTCATTGGCCTTGTGGGTGAGCGTGGGCGCGAAGTACAGGAATTCTTAGAAGATGATCTGGGCGAGGACGGCCTATCCCGTTCCGTTGTCGTTGTGGCCACAGGTGACGAACCCGCGCTCATGCGCAGGCAAGCCGCGTACCTGACACTCTCGATCGCCGAATATTTCAGAAAACAGAATAATCAGGTCTTGTGCATGATGGATTCGGTGACGCGTTTTGCGATGGCACAGCGCGAGATTGGTTTGTCGGCAGGTGAACCGCCTACCGCCAAGGGTTACCCTCCCACCACATTTGGCGAGCTTGCACGCCTCCTGGAACGCGCTGGCCCCGGCATTAAGGGCGAAGGCGACATTACAGGCATTTTCTCTGTGCTTGTCGAAGGGGGTGATGATAATGAACCGATTTCGGATGCCGTGCGCGGTATTCTGGACGGGCACATTGTCATGGAGCGCGATATTGCAGAGCGTGGGCGCTATCCTGCGATCAATGTCTTACGTTCTGTTTCAAGGTCTTTGCCCGCAGCATTTTCGCCCGAACAAAATGCCATTGTGAAGCGTGCAAAACAGATTGTCTCCACTTACGAGAACATGGCGGAGCTTATTCGTCTGGGCGCTTACCGCAAAGGGTCCGACCCGCAGGTAGATGAAGCCCTCGAGATTTATCCGCGCATCGAAGAATTTCTGACGCAGGTCAAATCCGAGTGCAGCACCATCGATGATTCCTTTATCATGCTGGGCGACATTGTCGGCTTGCCCTATGGCGAGGAACGCCCGCGCATCGTCAATGGCGAACTGGTTGATTAGGGATCATGGCGAACCTCGATAACCTTCTTAAAGTCGAAAAGCACAAGGTGGATGAGAAACAAAAAGTCCTCGCCCGCCTGTTCCGTGAGCAGGAAGAGTTGATTGCTGCGCGACAGTCTGTCTATGACACGATTGAAAAGGAAGGGCAGCTAGCCGCGACAAATTTTTCCGACATTTCCGTGCAGCAAAGTTTTGCCTCTTTCAAAAAAGGCGCCAAGCTCAAGATTGCGACACTGACAGACAAAATCAGTCGCCTCGAAATCCGCATTGCGATTGCCCAGGAAGAGGTCCGAGCCGCCTTTGCCGAGTTTAAGAAGATCGAGATTGTCGATCGCAACCGTAAAGAAAAAGAACGAAAAGCGCGTCAAAAGAAGGAAGATGAAACCTTCGATGAAATCGGCATCAATATCCACCGCCGCACACACAGTGATGACAGCCAGTAATATAGAATATTGGATTCAACGCCTTTAATTTGCTAGCTTCACCTCACACCCAATTATTGAGGAAAATATCATGTCTGTTTCTAATTTCAAAACCACGCAGGATGGTGCACCTACCTATGATTCTTTAATTTGGCCTACTCTTAAGGCCCTTAAAGAGCTAGGCGGATCCGCTTCCAACCAAGAGTTGATTGATAAAATCATTGAGCTTGAAGGATATTCAGAAGATATACAGAAAATTCCACACACAGATGGGAGGCAAACTAAGATTGAGTACAATAGCGCCTGGGCAAGAACCTATTTAAAAAAATATGGAGCTATTAATAATGCCTCCAAAGGCGTTTGGATTCTTCTGGATAAAGGAGAACAAATGACTCAAACAGATGCTCTCAAAGTTCCCGAGTTCGTTAGAAACCTCCCCCATAATACAACTTCAATTCTAGAAAGTAACTCAGCCAAATCTTCAGACTTCGAAGAAAATTGGAAAACCACCTTGCTGAATAAATTGAAGTCCATTAAGCCCGACGCTTTTGAAAGGCTTTGCCAACTTATTTTACGTGAGTCAGGATTCGTAAAGGTTCAAGTCACTGGACGCTCAGGTGATGGCGGGATAGATGGCATTGGCATTCTAAAAATGAACCTCTTGTCGTTCCACGTCTCCTTCCAATGTAAGCGTTATCAAGGGAGCGTTAGCGCTTCCGATTTACGTGATTTCAGAGGGGCAATGATTGGTCGTGGTGATAAAGGTATATTTATTACCACCGGATCATTTACCTCAGAGGCACGGAAAGAGGCAAATCGTGACGGAGCACCCGCTATTGATTTGATTGATGGCGATGATTTATGCAACCTACTTAAAAATTTAAAACTGGGTGTCACAACTGAGATTGTTGAAGAAGTGACAGTACAACCAGAATGGTTTGATGATATCTAAGCCGCTTCGATCTCTACCCAATTCTGGTCACGGGTCTGAAATGCAACATCCCCTTGCAAATCCGATTTTTCGAGAGCTTTGAGATAGGTTTCACGGATCGCTGTTTTCATTTGCGGCGATAAGGTGCGCCCAGTGCGCACAAAAATATCGAGATTCTTCTCCCTGATCATACCGTCAATCTGCAGCAATCCCATGCGTGTCAGATCAAATTCAAACAGGAAACGCGTTGCATCCACCTTTTCGCCACCGCTCGTTTCTCCCTTATTACCCTCATGATGGTCACGGGATTGCACGTATAATGCAACGGGAACAAACTGATCCTGATAATGAAGCGGAAACGAAAAGGCACGAAACTCGCCTGCGGCAGAGCTGACGGTACGACCAAGGCTTGATGCGGCCTCTTTCGTTAAAACCTCAAGACTTTTTAACAAGCGCTGCGTTTTTATATCCATGTCCGCCGCCTTGCCCAAAGGGATCATATTCTCTATCCCGCCCCCTCTGATTGCAGCAAAAAGGAACATGACAGACGGTAAAATCTGCGAAGGGCTAGAAGCTTGGGGCATCATTAAAGGTAAAGCATGCAAGGGCGATGGCACAGGAAGACTACCCCCGCCCGTCAATTCGGCAAGCAATCCCACCCAGATTTGTGCAGCATTAGATTGCGGAAGGCCTGTATTTTGGATCATATCGGGCCGGATAGTGACAATCTGCCCTTCCTGCAAATTCGTGACAGGAATATTCAGTGTAAAAGCCTGCTGCGGCGCTGTTCCGTTACCGCCATTAAGGGGCACCAGAATGGGCTGTCCATTTGCCTGAAATGCAGCAATACGAAAGGACAATGCATCGACCCGTCCTTGCAACAACATCTGATTTTGTGCCGGAGTATGTAGCGCAACTTGCACAATTTTTCCATCCAACTGTGTTAGGTGCAAAGATTGCGACTGCGACATGGAGGATAAAGACGCAGCATTTTTAGGTACAGATATAAATAAGTCAGCATCCCCCTCGCCTTGCATTTGCCCTTGAGCAGGCTGAATAAGCGGGAGATCAGGTGTATCCGTTTGCATCTGTCCCGTTTGGGGCGCAGCATTCGACATTGCAGACGGGCGCATCATCGGCGCATCGGTCAGGAGAGGTGTTTGGGCGGGCACTTGCGGTTGTGGCAATGAAAACCCTTGAAAAGGCTGCGGGAAAGCGCTGCCCTGCAATTGAAGCGCTCGAAAGACTTGCGGTGTCACTAAGGCCAGTATTGAGGGCAGCGGAACAGCATTCCCCGTTTGGGTGGACAAACCCTGCGTTGTCAGTAAGCTCAATGCCTCTTTGGGTAAAACATTGAGGCGAATGAGCGTGCCCACATCCAGTCGGATGGGCGGCGGCAATTTCGTTTGCGTTTGCAGTGCGCTTGCCTCGCGGGCTTGCGTCAAAACCGCCCCCGCTTCCTTGGTCGGGATTGTCCCGCGGGTCGGCGGAATGGTCGGCTTTAAAATACTCTCATCAGGAATTTCAGGTGACGGGGCCGGTCCTAATGGGCCTTGTGCAGGAGTGGTGCGCGGCGGCAAGGGTGGTGGCGCAACATTCTTAAGCGTTTCGGGAGGCGATAACAATGCCTCGCGCCCAGCCCGTGAACCTTTACCTGCAGGCACATCAAGGCGTATTTGCTGACCTGGCTCGAATTTCTGGTTGCCCTTGGATTTCACCGTTACTTCGCCATAGTCGGTTTTAAGGGTCAGCGATTTATCGGGATTTTGCGAGACAACTTCTGCCTTAATCGCAAACGGCTTGGGGCTATCGGGGAACTCGGCCTTTGAGGTCAGGATTTTAACCACCTGCTGTTCGACACTGACCTGCGGCAATTGCGCAGAACCTCGTAGAAACGGCAATGAGGAGAAAAATCCAGACGACATCCTGTCCCTTATATATAAAGAGTGATCACCTCTTTATTTTACAACGGATTGCCCAGAATAACAAAGTTTTGGAAAAAGACGGTTAGCGGGGCGTGCCTGCAGTTTTACGACGTGCGGCACCAACGATTTTTAAGGCATAGGCCGCAATCTTTTCGGCATCTTCCGCAGCTTCCGTATTCGGGGAGCGTGTCAGAACCGGCGTTTGGTGGCGAATGCTTTCTTTGACACGTGGATCCTGACGGATCATGCCCGCCAGCGGAGGTGACAAGCGCAAGAAATTCTCGCAAGCTTTCAAAAGTGTCTTATATGTTTTTTCGCCTTCAGAGGCAGAGGCTGCCATGTTCACAACAACCGACACTTTCTTGGACATGCCTGCGGCATTGCCCAGCTTAATGAAGGCATAGGCGTCCGTCAGAGATGTCGGCTCATCTGTTGTCACAAGAAGGGTGCGCGCCGCAGCGGCAGAGAGCATACGCACGGTACGGTCCACACCGGCACCAAGGTCAACAACGACAACATCATAGCGCGCAGCGACTTCGACGAGTTGGTCGCGCAAAAAAGCAAGGCGTTGTGAAGGAAGGGCCGAAAGTGAGGCCTGTCCTGAGCGGCCCGCGATAATATCAAAACCGCCTTCTTCATAATGTTGAACGACTTTTTCTAGGCTCAGGCGACCACGGATCACGTCATTCAGATCACGTTTGGGCATCAGGCCAAGCTGTACATCCACGTTCGCAAGCCCTAAGTCACCATCAAACAGAAGAACTTTCTTACCCATACGGGCCAGAGCATGTGTCAGCGTAATGGAAAACCATGTCTTTCCCACACCGCCTTTACCTGAGGCAACCGCAATCATATTCGGTGCACTGGTCGTCCCGCCTGTCGCAACAGAAGCGTTGGAAGCAGTAGAGGAAGCGAGATCGGTGTCGTTCATCAATGGTTTCCTTTAACTAATAAAGAGCCTTAATCGGGTCTGCGTATCCGGCTGGCGCGCCCTTCCGGAACAAGGGTAGCGGCAAAGCGTTTCGGTGTCATTTCGGTTAATCCGTCAACGACCGACTGGGCGATTCCCGTCTCGGCAAAGGACAGATTACCGCTATGCGCGGCGGCGAGCAAGCCGCCATAGCGTCTAGCCATATCAATTCGTGTGGGTATCAGGATTTCAACCCCTAATGTCGCGTAAATTCGTGCCAGATCTTCACTCTCATAGGCATCCAATGCCGCAGGCAAAACCAGTACGGGCTCAATAGAGCCTGCCGCAATCAGCTTCACCAGAATTTTCAGCGATTTCGGGTCAAACGGGTTTACGCCCGGACTATCGATATAAACGTAATCCATATCTTCGAACTGATTGAGGGCGGCCGCAAGCTCTCGCGCATCCTTACAAAGAAGAAGCGGAATATCCATAACCTCCGTAAAGGCCTGCAACTGCTCGACGGCACCTGCACGTTCAATATCGGTTGTGATAATGGCGACATTTTCACCCTTCATCACGGAACGCGCTGCAAACTTTGCAGCGGTGAGTGTCTTGCCCGCCCCGGGAGGACCAACAAACAAAAAGCGTGTTTTATGAGTGGCCTCGGTGAGAGGACGGAATGTAAAGAGGTGTTCAAGGGCTGCAACCAGTGCTTTTTGCACATCGTCAAAGCCCATTACCATTGCAAAGGATAATATCTGGTCGGTGACCGTTTCAGGCACACCGTGACGGATCATAACATCGGTCAATTCCTCTGTCACCGCGCCCGTTTCTTCTTCCTCATCATATTGCAGCCATTCGGCTTTGGCAGCAGCTTCACCTTGCTTGCCCAGCTCGAATGTGGGGGAACGGTCTTCGACAGCCGCAGTCACGCGCACGGACTTCCCGCCGTTTTCTTCGCGGGTGGCGACGATAACGGCGTCTTCGCCCAGCGTGTCGCGGATTTGTTGCATCGCTTCAGACATGGTTTTTGCGTAAAAAGATTTCAGCCGCATGGCTATTAAAGTAAGAAACTCGGGTAAAAAGAAAAGCAGAACTGCCAGACATTTCCGATTCTAACGTGCCGAATCTGATTTGACCAGCCCCTCTTTAGCAGAAAAATCACAGGAAAACCAATGTCTCCCGCCTTATAACTTTACGTAATCTTGTATTTTTGTTATATTTGTTTCTCTGAAAATAGAATATTGCACATTTTTAAAAAATGATGTTAAACTTTCAGTTCTCATAAGAAACAGAAAAAAAGTACATGAGCAGGAAACAAGAACAAGCATTCTCAAAAGCGAGCCAAGTCCGCCACGGCCAGATGTTTCTGGGACCGGGCGCTGCAATTGACCCTGAAAGCATTCGCTGTCTGAATGTCAGATCCCTCGAAGATTTCAAAGTCTGCGAAGAGTCAGACAACCAGCAACTACAAGCCATTGCCAAAAGCGTTGCCGCCCACGCCCCCAAAGGCCTCGACATTAAATATGCCGATATCAAATCGGATGTGCGCACCGTTACAAAAGCAGAACGTGAGAAAGAAGGCGATTACAGCCGTATCACCGATCGCGTGCGCCTGTCCCTGATCATTCCCGATAACGGTTACACGGAAAAAACCATCGCCTATCTCGCGAACCGCTTTACACCGCGTAATGATTCACGTGTTCTGCACATTGAAGATGCATTCATTCGTCCGAACAAAGACAATCACCAGCGCCGACTGAAAATCCTTTACCGTATGGATAGCGGCTCGGTGGGTGAAATCATGGTTACGCACGAAGGCATGACGCGCTCCAATGTCGGTTCATTGAAGCACCGCAATCAATTGAGAGCGATTGAGGATTTCCTTGTCGCCCAAGGTGGCAACATTCAGCGTAATTCAAACATCAAGAGACTGTGCCGCGCATACGAAGAAAGCTGCCAGAACAGAAAGGCCGTGACCGACGAAGGTGCACGCGCATGTGGTATTTCTCAATTCGAAATCCGTGATGAGGAGCGCCGCTTCTTTATTGTCGAAGATACAAATGGCGAAATCGTACCGACATTGCTGATGCCGGACCCCTATCATGTAGGCCGCCCTCTTGTTGCGGTTCGCCCTGACTATGCCCGTGGCACCTATGTCGTTGATAATAGCCTGCTCCCAATTGTGACGGCAGAAAAGTTAGACACAGACCGCGTCATGGAACTGGACTCCAGAGGCGAAATCACGCCACGTGACCAGTTCATCACCATGGCACAAGAAGAATATATCAATTACCAGAAAAACAACGGTCAGTATAAGTACACGCCCGCAGATGCTGTGAACGATACAGGCGAGGAAGATGACGGGTTTGTTGCAGGTATCCGCCTCAACACCGCCGCACTGGGCTAACCGTTTTTACCGACCATTCCGATGGGAAAAAGAAAGCGCTTCCGGTCTCGACTTAAGACTGAAGCGCTTTTTCTATAGCCGTTACGGCATCATTGGCTGCCGCCGCATTGGGCCCGCCGGCCTGAGCCATATCGGGGCGTCCGCCGCCACCTTTACCACCCAGAGCTTCCGCACCGACTTTCACGAGATCGACAGCAGAAATTTTACCCGTCAGATCTTCGGTGACAGCGACAACAATTGAGGCCTTGCCTTCATCTGTTGCGATCAACGCAATGACGGCTGACCCCAATTTTTTCTTCAGCTCATCCGCCATCGGCTTGAGATCCTTGGCAGGAAAGCCATCAAGAACTTTCGCAGCAAACGGCACATCACCGATTGTCTTCACATCATCAGCGGCAGATGCAGCACCTGCGCCCCCACCTGTTGCCAATGTTTTTCGCAAATTGGCGGTTTCAACTTCCAGCTTTTTACGCTCATCCAACAAAGCTTTGACACGTGTCGGGACTTCGGCAGCCGTTGTTTTAAGAAGAGCTGCCGCATCCATGAGGCGTTGTTCCTGCTCAAGGAAATAGGCTAAAGCCCCCTCACCCGTCACAGCTTCGATACGGCGAACACCAGCCGAAACCGCACCTTCAGAGATGATTTTGAACAAGCCGATATCACCCGTGCGGCGTACATGCGTCCCACCGCAAAGTTCGACAGAGAACGGGAATTTCGTCTCAGGATTGACCGTCCCCATGGTCAGAACACGCACTTCATCATCGTATTTTTCGCCGAACAGAGCCATGGCTCCCGCTTCAATCGCGGCATCACGATCCATCAGGCGTGTCACCACTTCCGTATTGGCGCGAATTTCCGAATTCACGCGTTCTTCCACCGATTTCAATTCTTCGGCGCTTAAGGGCTTAGGCTGTGACACGTCAAAGCGTAAGCGGTCGGGCGCAACCAATGAGCCTTTTTGTGAAATATGTTCACCGACATATTGGCGAAGAGCAGCATGAAGCAAATGCGTTGCCGAGTGGTTGGCACGGATCGCATTGCGGCGACGCCCGTCAGCCTGCATCTGCACGGCATCACCTTTTTTCAGCGTACCTTCTTTCAGCTCACCGACATGCGCCCAAAGCTTGCCGAGTTGTTTCTTGGTATCTGTCACAGCAAACATAGCTTTGTCGGTCGAGATCACGCCTTTGTCACCCACTTGCCCACCGCTTTCGGCATAAAAGGGGCTTTGGTTGGTGATGATCATGCCTGTCTCGCTTTTATTGAGCGTATCTGCAATCTCGCCATCTTTCACAATCGCCAGAATTTGCGCTTCGGAGCGGTCACTCTCATAGCCTAAAAATTCCGTCGCAGGGATCGTTTCATTTAAAGTAAACCACACTTGCTCGGTGGCGGTTTCGCCTGAGCCCGACCAAGCAGCGCGAGCGGCAGCTTTTTGTGCTTCCATCTGCTTATCAAAACCATCTGTATCAACCTCGATCTTTTTGGCTTTCAAGGCATCTTGCGTCAGATCAAGCGGGAAGCCGTAAGTATCGTAAAGTTTAAAGGCCACATCCCCTGGAAACTTGTCGCCTTCGGATAGCTTACCTGTTTCCTCATCCAAAATTTTGAGACCGTTTTCAAGTGTGCGCTTGAAACGCTCTTCCTCGCTTTTCAGGGTCTCGGTGACAAGAGCCTCGGCACGTTTCAGTTCAGGATAGGCTTCGCCCATCAAGGAAATGAGTGTCGGAATAAGGCGATACATCAGCGGTTCTTTGGCACCCAATAGATGCGCGTGACGCATACCGCGTCGCATGATACGGCGCAGAACATAGCCGCGCCCTTCATTCGAGGGCAAAACACCATCAGCCATCAAGAAGGCACTGGCGCGCAAATGGTCGGCGATCACGCGGTGGGAGGCGCTTTCCTTTTGTGAAACCATATCTTCGATTGTGCCGATGATCGTGCGGAAGAGATCAATCTCGTAGTTGGAATGCACGCCTTGCAAAATGGCGGAGATACGCTCCAAGCCCATCCCCGTATCAACGGATTGTTTAGGCAGGTTGATGCGTGACCCGTCAGCCAGTTGCTCGAACTGCATGAACACGTTGTTCCAGATCTCGATGAAACGGTCGCCGTCTTCCTCAGGAGAACCCGGAGGACCTCCCCAAATGTGATCGCCGTGGTCATAGAAAATCTCGGTACAGGGTCCGCAAGGTCCCGTATCGCCCATCGACCAGAAATTGTCGGATGTAGGAATGCGGATGACTTTGGAGTCAGAAAAGCCCGTGACCTTTTTCCAGATCGAGGCTGCTTCTTCATCGGATGAGTGGACAGTGACCAGCAATTTTTCAGGGGCAAGGCCGTAATTTTTCGTGACCAATTCCCATGCAAAGGCAATCGCGTCTTCTTTGAAATAATCACCGAAAGAAAAGTTGCCGAGCATTTCAAAAAATGTGTGGTGGCGCGCCGTATAGCCTACATTTTCAAGATCGTTGTGCTTGCCGCCGGCGCGCACGCATTTTTGCGAGGTGGTGGCACGTGAATAGGGGCGTTTGTCTTTACCTGTAAAAACATCCTTAAACTGGTTCATACCCGCATTGACAAACATCAGTGTCGGGTCGTTATGCGGAACGAGCGACGACGAGGCGACAATCTCATGCCCCTGCTTTTCAAAGTAGCCCAAAAATTCGTTACGAATGTCCTGTAATGTTTTCATGTCGTTCAGCTTTATTGTTCCTAAAATGTCTCGCGAAGTGCGGTATTCTCTTATCTTCACGCAGCTTTTGCAAGGGGCAAATACCTATCGTTTGGCGGCTTCTTCACGGTAGCGCGGCCATTGCCCGTCTATAAGATCAGTAAGAGAATCCGTCTCCTCGCCGAAACGCTTTTGGTAGATCCATGTGTTGCGCATAACGCGCTCAATATAGGCGCGGGTTTCGGAGACAGGGACCAACTCGATAAAGAGAAGCGGATCATCCACATCGCGCAAATGACGCTTCCAGCGCTTCAGACTTCCCGGCCCCGCATTATAGGCTGCCAACATATAAAAGAGGTTGTTATCGACCATTTGCATATCGAAAAGCTCATGCACCAGAATTTGCCCGATGCGCAAATTGGTCGCTGGGTCTTTTAAGCGCCAGCGCTCCTTATCCCGTAAGGCCTCCTCACCCGAATAATCGGCGGCACTGTCGGGCATCAACTGCATCAACCCTGTCGCACCCGCGTGACTTGTATCCCTTACGCGAAAGCGGCTTTCCTGCCTGACCAGCGCATGAAGAAGTGCCTTATCCATCGTGTAACCGCCCGCAGGATCCCATGGCAACATCGGATAAAGGGCCGCATCGTAAAAACGGTCTTCGTCATTTAAAAACGCATTGCCATATCGAAGTGCAAAGGCGGGCATTCCCGCATCCAGCGCAAAAGCAACCAGCGCTTCTTTTTGCGTTTCGCCTAAAGTTGCGGGATCAAGCCCTGCAAGCTCTGCATCCGCCAGTGCAAACTGCCCCGCTTTGGAAAGGATGAGCGCCCGCGCACCCGCAGGGGTTTCCAGCATGGCATCGCGCATCTCGTCAGTAAATTCAGGGATAATCCAGTTATAGGAAAATTTTTGACCCAGCGCTTCAATCGCCAGCATACCGTAAAAAGTACGAGGGTAAGCTGCGGCAAGCTTCAGATTTTTCTCAGCCGCTACATCATCGCCCGCACGAAACCTTGCGCGGGAGGCCCAGTAAGAACAGCCCGAAGCCATCCAGCCATTGGCAAAGTCCGACCCCGCTGCCGTTTCCCAGTAAGCGGCCGCTTGCGTATAATTGCCGTTCATCCATGAGGTGAGGCCTGCCACCCAGCCCGCCAGCGGCACTTTGTCGCCATAGCGATCCGCAATGGCTGAAGCCATGGAATACGCGGTTTTTGGGGAACCTTCCAAAAGGTAGGATTGCGCGATATTGGCGCGGATGGCGGCCTTTTCCAGATCGCTCATATATTTAGCGCCCGAGCGCGTATTGAGAGCCTCCAGCGCGTCGGCGGAATCCCCATCCGAAATTTGTGCTCTCACCGCACGTTTGAGGGCATCGACATCGGCCTCTTGTGCATCCGTGCGTGATCCTTTGGGTACATAGGGTTTGGCAGGCTCATTCAAGGAGGGTTCAAGTGTTCCAAAGACAAAGGTTTTATAAAGCGGTGTTGCCAGTTTTTGCTTATTGCCCTTGGGGCGACGCGCCTCTGCCAACTTATGGATACGTGATGCGGCAGGTAAATCGGCGTATTCGTCCATCCAGTTTTTCAAATCGGAAAAAGCGACCTTCTTGCTGTCTGCATGCAAATAGCGCTGCATCAAAACATGGCCCATCAAACGGCAATCGGTCAGATTTTTGGCAATTTTTGTAGCGTTGTTGAATTCACCTTCAAGCTGGGCATTGAAAATTTTGGCGTAAAGTGCTGCATTCTTTTCAACCGCCCCTTTTCTGTTCAATGACGCGAGCGATTTTTCCTGTGTGCACGCGTCTTCCATACGCGGGGATTTACCCTCTGCTTGGGCCAAAGCGGGCACAAAAAGCGCAACCAGAAAAAGCGCGAGGACGCTCCTAGACAAGCCCCAGCTCCGCACGTTTTTTATGGAGAAGAAGCATGTCATGCCAGACAGTTTTCTTTTGCATCGGGTTGCGTAACAAAAACGCAGGATGGAAGGTCGGTAAACCAAAGACAGGCTCTTTGAAGTTTGTACTGATATCGGACACGGTTTTATAATCGTGCCAGCTCCCGCGCATTTTCACGATCCCTTCCTTGGTATCCAGAAGCGTTTTCATCGGCGTATTGCCGACCATCACCAGAATACGCGGCTGAATGAGTGCGATATGCTTTTCGATAAAGGGCAGCGCAATGCTCATCTCAGCAGGGGTCGGCGTACGATTGCCGGGCGGGCGCCAGTTTAAGATATTCGAGATATAAAGAGCCTGCTTCGGGTCTTCCGCCTTACGCGATAAACCGATAGAGGCGAAGATTTTATCAAGAAGCTGGCCTGATGCGCCAACAAAAGGTTTCCCTTCCCTGTCCTCATCTGCACCGGGAGCTTCACCGATCACCATAACCGAGGCTTTCGGGTTTCCATCTGAAAAGACCATATTCATGGCTGTTTTCTTGACCGCAAGCCCATCAAAATTACGGATAACGTCAGCAAGTTCTTCCAGCGTGTTCGCAGCTTTTGCCAACTCCTCGGCTTTCGCACGCGCTTCCCGCGACCCCACCAAAGTGGGTGGCGTATCAGGCGCTTCCATTGCAGCAACCGATTGTGCGGGTGCCTGAGAGGCAGGGGCCGCAGGCACGGCTTTTGGTAAATCTTTTGGCTGCGCAGACAGTTTTTTATTCACGGGTTCGGGCAACAGCGTGTCGGTCACACCGTTTTCAACATACCAACGCAAGGCTTCGAGGGCTGAATGTGTCATCTGATAGTCGTCTTTATCCCCTTCTCTCCCCTTCTTATATACGCTAGACTGACAAAAAACAAACCAACTCCTCGCCTTATTGGCACTCGTCCCACCCACCAAAATCACGAGGTTATGAAACATCATGGAAAATGAAGCCCCCCGCACAGACCGCGAAGCCATGGAATATGATGTTGTGATTGTCGGCGGCGGCCCGTCAGGTCTGGCCTGTGCAATCCGCTTAAAACAAATCGCTGCGGAAAAAGGCGAAGACATCGCCGTCTGCCTTCTCGAAAAAGGCTCGGAGATCGGCGCGCATCTTCTTTCAGGCGCGGTACTTGAGCCACGCTCATTGAATGAGCTTATCCCCGACTGGAAAGAAAAAGGTGCGCCCGTCACCTGCGAAGCCAAAAAAGACAGCTTCCTATACCTCACAAAAACCGGCGGTTTTAAGCTTCCCACCCCGCCACAGATGAAAAATCACGGCAACTATATTATCTCGCTCTCCAATCTTGGGCGCTGGCTCGGCGAACAGGCCGAAGCGCTTGGCGTCGAGATTTTCGCAGGCTTTGCCGCTGCCGAAATTCTGTACGATGACAACGGGGCTGTTAAAGGTGTCGCGACCAATGATATGGGCTTGAATAAAGAAGGCGAAAAAACCGATGCGTTTGAACCGGGTGTCGAACTGCATGCCCGCCAGACTGTTTTTGCCGAAGGCTGTCATGGCTCGTTGACCAAACAGCTCATTCAAAAATTTGATCTGCGTAAAAATGCCGATCCGCAAACTTACGCACTCGGCATTAAAGAGATTTGGGAGCTTGCCCCCGAGAAACACGAGCAAGGCAAGATCGTGCACACGACAGGCTGGCCTATGGATTCCAAAACCTATGGCGGGTCATGGATGTATCATATGGAAGATAACCTTCTGTCGGTCGGCTATGTTGTAGCGCTTGATTACTGGAATCCTTACCTCTCCCCGTTTGAGGAAATGCAGCGTTTCAAAACCCACCCGAAAATCGCGCCGCTTTTTGAAGGCGCAAAGCGCATTGCTTACGGGGGACGTGCTCTCGTTGAGGGCGGACTTCAATCCCAACCTGAACTGGCTTTCCCTGGCGGCGTTCTGGTGGGTGATACGGCAGGCTTTTTGAATGTCCCCAAAATCAAGGGCAATCACACCGCCATCAAGTCAGGCATGTTGGCTGCCGAGAGCCTTTACACGATGCTGATTGAGGCCAAAGCTGGAGCAGGCGAAATCTGCGAAGCCTATCCCAAAGCCTATAAAGAATCCTGGATTTACAAAGAGCTTTATAAAGTCCGTAACATTCGCCCGGGCTTCCAAAAAGGGTTCTGGTTCGGCTTTTTCCATGCAGCCTTTCAGACATTGGGCGGCTGGATGCTGCCTTACACACTCAAAAACCATGCCGACCACGCACAGCTTGTCCCTGCTGCAGAGGCCACCCCGATTGAGTATCCGAAACCTGACGGCAAACTGACATTTGATCGCTTGTCTTCCGTGTATTTGACCAACACAAATCACGCCGAAGACCAGCCGTGCCATCTAAAACTCAAAGACCCGACTATTCCGGTTGCTGTCAATTTGCCGAAATTCGCAGGACCCTCTCAGCGCTACTGCCCTGCTGCCGTTTACGAGTTTACAGGCAAAGAGACGGACAACCCGCAATTCGTCATCAATGCGCAGAACTGCATCCATTGTAAAACTTGCGATATCAAAGACCCCGAACAGAATATCGTCTGGACCGTTCCCCAAGGGGGCGGCGGGCCGAATTATTCGGGAATGTAGAGCTTCCACCCCTTTCTTTATATATCAGAAAGCGCCATATTGATGGTTATGACACATCGTTCCCGCATGCTTCTTGCCCTTCTTGCCGCGACCTCGCTCACAGCCTGTGAGCCGCAGGACAACACGAATTTATGGAATAAGTTTCTGGGCTTTTTAAATGGTCAAGATGCGTCCGAGGTGAAAGAAAGCCTCGAGGATAAAACCGTCAAAGCCGAACCGTTCGAAGGGGCCTCTACCTTATCGGGCGCATACCTTGTCGGGCGACACGCGCAAATCTCGCAAGACTGGTCAACCGCAGCGCGCGCTTTCCAGACATTCATATCATCCACCGATAAGACCACCGAAGATATGGTCAAGCGCACGATGGTGCTGTCCATCGGCGGCGGCGATATGGATACGGCGATTGCATTGGCGCAGGATCTGAAAGAGACGGGTAAAGATAATACCGCTCTCTCGCAGCTCGTTCTTTTATTGAAGGCGGCAAAAGACGCCAAATATGATGAGGCACAAAAGCTTCTGACTAGCATGCCGCCAAGCGGCATCTCCGAGATCGTTCGCCCCGTTCTGTCTATCTGGATTGATCAGGCCAAAGGCAAATCGGAAATCCCCCAATTTCAGACCATGAATGGTCTCACCATCTATCACCAGTTTCTGGCGGCGGATACGGCAGGTGACATTAAGCGCCTGACCGCCCTTGCCTCTTTAAATTTGGGTGGCTTAGGTTTGGGCCCGCGCTCCATCGAACAGATCGGCGATATTCTCTATCGTCATAATCTCAAAGAACAGGCTTTACGCGAATATGAAATGGCTGTCGCCGGACAGACCGAATTGACAGAGATTGAGACCAAGATTGCCGCTATCAAGCAGAAGGTCGCAATCCCCGATGAGACATTAATGCCCAAAGTGGCATCAGCCACAGAAGGTTTGGCAAAGGCTCTCGTCGATATGGCCACCCTCTTCTATCAGGAAGGCGGCACGGATTCCGCACGGTTATTCGCGCAAATGTCACTCTTTATGGAAGAAACACAGGAAGAGGCGCATATCCTGCTTGCCCATATTGCGATTGATACAGGACACGAAGACGAAGCCATCGCCTTTTTCAATTCCATTTCAAAGGATAAGGGCAATGAATATATTCTCGCCCAGCGTCAGGTTGCCGATCTCTATGAAGGTCAGGAACATTACGACACGGCTGCCGAAGTACTTACGAAACTGGTGAAGGAAACAGACTCTCTTGAAGCACAAATCCAGTTGGGGGACCTGTATCGTCACCGCGAAGATTACCGCCGCTCGCTTGAGGCATACGACAAAGCCTTCACGATGATTGAGGATAAGGATGCCCCCGAAAACTGGGCGCTTTATTACTCACGCGGGATTGATCTGGAGCGTCTGGGTCGTTTCGACGAAGCCGAAAAGGATTTGCTGAAAGCTCTGAGCTTCCAACCTGACCATCCTTATATCCTGAATTATCTCGGCTATTCCTATGCCGATCAGGGGATCAAACTGGACCAGTCTTTGAAAATGATCAGAAAGGCCGTTCAACTGCAACCCGAAGACGGATATATTACCGACTCGCTCGGGTGGGTCTATTTCCGTTTAGGTGAGTATGACAATGCCCTACCCTATCTGGAAAAAGCCGTCGAACTTTTACCCTATGATGCCACGGTCAACGATCATTTA
>JBFWMN010000035.1:0-17781 GCA_050251555.1 Pseudobdellovibrionaceae bacterium
GACGCGGCCTTTAGCGTTTCCGCTTTCGGGTTTCAAAACGGCCCAAATCCGCCATATATGCTTGGATAAGTTGGATGGCATCGCTGCCTTCAACGGTGCGGGGGTAACGATGGCAACGCTCCTCCGCTACCAATTTTTCATTTAAAATCAATAACTTAAATGCGCATACTAAATCCACTCTACTAACGCTGTTCTCTCATCAAGATATATCACTCTACAATTTCTAAGTAATTCCTCATATGGTAATATGAACTCGTGAGGCAGCAGTAAATTGTTCAAAAATTTTGCAAAAAACATGACCGCCATATTTACCAAGGCAATTGAATATATGGCATATACATTCGCTGCGATTGCTATCACGGCGGTGATAACTTTCGCCTACGTTTTTGGGACTGAAAATTTTTGTGGTGGAATTTGTTTACTTGAAGAAGAGCAAAAACTGCTCGACGATATAAAGGCAAAAACTCCTAATCCTGGAGATTCAGTCAGACTGAAAGATGTCCATAATACAAACTGGATTAAGGTATGTAGTTCCCCACCCGGTTTGAGTGCAGTTAATCTAACCTATGACAGCGAAAAAGAGCAAAAACGCATTGTTATCAATAATGCTCCGGGAAATTTAGGCGATGAAAGTGCGCTCATCTTTTTTTACAAACCTCAAGAAGATCAACTGGATAGAATTGAGGTTTTTCGTTCTCCTTACGGAATTTATGGTATTCCATCGGATAAGACTGAATGTCCCTCGCGTGATGAAGCACTATTAACGCGAGCTGATAAGCAATTTCTTGAATATACCTTAAGCCTATACCGTTGAAACCTTCAGCTTATCCCTCAACATAAATCCGTGTCCACCCCAGTTCCCGCGCCGCGCCCATGAGTTTTTTCGAGGATTTCCGCCGTTTCGGAAACACGGGGATAACGCGTGCAACGCCCCCTATACGCGCACAGCTTCACCTACTGCTTCTTACAGAAAATCTCGTAAAGAGATTCCATGATTTTGAACGCATTCGGGTCAGAGATCATATAGTAAAGCGTGCGGTGCTCCCGCCTGAAATCGACAAGCCCTTGCAATTTCAACTTGCCCAGATGTTGTGACATTGAGGTTTGTGCCATTCCCGTGGCGTCAATCAGCTCGGACACGCTTTTCTCGCCCTCCACCAATTGACACAAAATCATCAGGCGATGCGGCGAGCTGAAACATTTCATAAACTCTGACACCTCCAGAGCCTTTTCCTGCATCTCATCCATACCGTCCATGTCATCCACCCTTTACGTTTTGTATTTTTATGATATCATAAATTTATAATATGAAACAATGCCCGATTGACGAGCGAGGACCCCGATGGCTGTTCAAACTATAACACCGCAACAACTTAAGAGATTCATGCATGAAGGAAAAGCCTTCCTTATCGATGTACGCGAACCATCCGAGTATAAAGAGAAAAATATACCCGGTGCTCTCAATGTCCCTTTAGGAAATCTGGACCCCGAAGCACTGAAAGGCTTGGAGGGCAAAATACTCGTCATCCATTGTCAGGCGGGCAACCGCTCAGCCAAGGCTGCTGAAAAGCTCAGCGCATGCACGGGCGAGATTTATGATCTGGAAGGCGGCATCCAAAACTGGGAGAAATGCGGAATGGGTGTGTGCAGCAACGGTAAATGTGCAAAACTGCCTTTGATGCGTCAGGTACAATTGACCATAGGGTTATTTGTGATTGCAGGATGTGTGCTGACCTATTTCGTCAACCCTGCCTTTCTGATCATCCCGTTTCTGATGGGGTTGGGCCTGACCAATGCGGGATTAACGGGCTGGTGCGGACTGGCCAAGCTGCTGGGCTTTATGCCTTGGAACAGGTAAGCAACTAAAAAACTTTGACATATCCGTCCAAACCTGTCATAACCCGCCCACGTTTGAAAATGATGCTCTCTCACAAAGAATAACAGAGCTTTTACTGACATTCCGATTTATGGTGGAATAGCCCGAGCCGAAAATGGCGAAGACAGGCACCGAAAAGTTCATATTTTTCAAGAAACAGATTTCAAAATCGAACGCAAAAAATATGAACCCATAGCTGCCCCTTTCAATAAAAAATAACGGGTGGCGCCATAACAAGAAAGAAGTCAGGCAAAAATGACAACCTCAAACGCACCCGAAAACCCGGGCAAGGGTTTTGGCAACCTTCAACTCGACTCAACTCTGACACGCGCACTTGGTGACATGAACTTCACCAACCCGACGCCCATTCAGAAAAGCGCCATTCCTTTGGCCTTACAGGGTCGCGATATTCTGGGTTCTGCCCAGACGGGAACAGGTAAAACCGCAGCTTTTGCCATTCCGATGGTACAGCACATCCTGACAAACACACAGGGCAATGCGCTTATCCTCTCGCCGACACGCGAACTGGCCCAGCAAATCATGAAAACGGTTGCCGAGCTGTTGGCTCACACACGCAACATCAACACCGCCGTTCTGATCGGTGGCGAAGCCATGGGCAAACAATTTGCCCAATTGAACCGTCGTCCGCGCATTATCGTCGCGACACCGGGCCGTCTGAATGACCATCTGGAGCGCGGTTCCGTCAGACTGGATAATACAGACTTTCTGGTGCTGGATGAAACAGACCGTATGCTGGATATGGGTTTCTCAATCCAGCTTGAGCGCATCTTCCAGTATCTGCCTGAAAAACGTCAGACATTGATGTTTTCGGCAACAATGCCACATAGCATTATGGCGCTGGCTAACCAGTATCTGGACAACCCCGAGCGTATCGCGATTGCTCCGACCCGCACGATTGCCAACAATCTGCAGCAGGATATCATCCGTGTGGGCGATGCCGAAAAATTCGACACGCTGGTTTCCGAACTGAAAGCATGTGAAGGCACCGCCATCGTTTTTGTGAAAACAAAATACGGTACGGAACGTCTTGCCAAACGCCTTGCCAATGAAAATCTGGAGACAGACGCTATTCACGGCGATCTGAAACAGGTGCGCCGCGAGAAAGTCATTGCCGCTTTCCGTAAGGGCAAGTTCCGCGTTCTGGTTGCAACCGATGTTGTCGCACGCGGGCTTGACGTACCTCACGTTGCCCATGTTGTGAATTACGACCTGCCGCAAGTCGCCGAAGATTACATTCACCGTATCGGCAGAACAGCCCGTGCAGGCCAATCAGGTCGCGCCTTGTGCATTCTGACGTCTCATGACAACCGCAAATGGAGAGAGATCCAGTTGCTGGTCGACCCTGAGCGCGCCAAAGCCGAGGAAGGTGCCCCCGATTGTGTGAAGTCACGCAAATCCAAGCCTGCTTTTGGCGGCAAAATGAAGAAGAAGCCTTTCAAGAAATCCGAAAATGCAGGCAAATTCGGTAAGGCCGAACCTTGGAGCAAGCCGACAAAATCGGCAAAACCCGCCCATTCCGAAAATGCAGGCAAGTTCGTGAAATCGGATAAACCCGCCAAGTTCGAGCGTGGCGACCGTCCCGCAAAATTCGAGCGCAGCGATAAACCTGCAAAGTTCGATCGTAGCGACCGCCCTGCGAAATTCGACAGATCGGAAAGATCGGATCGTCCCGCAAAATTTGATCGCAGCGACAGACCTGCAAAATTTGATCGTAGCGACCGCCCTGCCCGCTTTGAAAAAGGCGAAGGTCAGGGTAAATCCGACAGACCTTTCAAGGCAGGCGGCAAGAAACCTTTCGCGAAGAAAAGCAACTTCTTTGCCGATAAGGGCAATGCCGAAAAGAGCGGAGAGCGCAACTTTTCAGAAAACAAACCTGCCCGCGGCGACAAACCTTTCAAGACAGGCGGCAAGCCCAATGGTAAGCCGTCCTTCTTTAAAGACAAGGCCGACGGCGACAAGCGTGGAAAATTCGCACCTAAAGGCGGCAAGAAGCCTTTTGCTGCAAAAGGAAACTTCCGCGGCAAATCCAACAAGGTTGCATAAGATAGATGAGGGAAAAGCTTTGACACGCTTGAAAAAGCGTGTCATTTCTAGGGCTCGTTTGACGAAGAAGCTCTCAACTATAACTAACCGGGGCTTTGAACGGAATGAGATATAAAACCTATCGCACTTTAAGAAAAGTTCATATTTCCTAACAAAAACTTCCTCGATCTCGAACGGTAACCCAGCCCCTTCAAAAGGGCACAAAACTATATGAATGCTAAAGGACGAAAAGGATACGACAGCATGACAGACGCAAACTCACAGACCGGTTCGGTCAAATGGTTCAACCAGACAAAAGGCTACGGCTTTATCGCACCTGACAATGGCGGAGCCGACGTGTTCGTTCACATCAGCGCCGTTGAGCGTTCGGGCATGAAGTCCCTGCGCGAAGGTCAGAAGCTGACATACGAACTGCACAACGACCCTAAAAAGGGTAAAGACAGCGCAGTCAACTTGGTTGACGCCGGCTAATTTCAAGCCCGCACTCATTACAGAGATTTTTAAAGCCCTTTCCGTATTTCACGGGAAGGGTTTTTCTTATGGCTTATAAAAAGCCGTCGGCGCGCTCTTTTTCATCATGCGTCATGAAGGCTTCTTCGCTTTGCTGGTCATTTGTCGATTGATGAGAGACGGCAGCATTATTTTGCATACTGGATAAAACCATATGCCCTAGCGCCTCATCGGACATTGTTTGAACGGGCAATGTTTTCTTTTCGATCTGCGCCTGCTTTTCTTCGACCTTCGCCTCAATGAAATCCTTGATTTCCTGTTCCAGCTTCTCGCGTTCTTCCTGCGACATGGCGGCAACATCTTCCTCGCTTAAGCCCTTTGAGGCTAAAAATTGTGCCCGCCAGAATTCACCCGGCCCCTTTTTGGCCGCCTCCATAAATTCCTTGAACTTGCCGACCGGATCGATGTCTAAAGGCTTAGTGGACGCGCTTTGAGAGCTTGAGCCGTAACCTTGCGTTCCAGGGATAGTTGTCATGTTTGCCGTCGCTTTCTTCAATATATGGAGAAACATAAGATGCAAAATTCATGCCAGCATGTTTTGGTCAAATAACGAATCGATGTGTTGTGAAATACATGCAGGAAATGTCAGTCAGTATTCACATAATGTGGTGATAAAATTTTAACTTTAGAATTCTCTAAATTTTATTTTTGAAATTTTGAGGCAAAAATTCTTTTAAAGATTCTTGTTGCATAGCAAAAAACTTTGTCCTATCAGCATAAAAAAAACAAAGACGAGTTGTTACAGGGGACTCAAAAAATGTCGAGCCAAGCACACACGCTTGCCGACCAGTACTATGCCGGTCGGTTCACTATCGACACGCTGGACAAGGGCGAGAATAATACCGCCCGACACAGGGCGGTTGATACACAATTCCATTTCATGTTTGATGACTGGTATCGCGATTATTATGCATCGCGTGGTGACAAGGTCGCCCCTCTCAAAGCCCTCGTTAGAACAGCCTTCACCCTTTTTCACGAAACTTACGGGTATCTTCCTAAAGCCTATAAAAACTGTGCCATCTCCAGCGGAACATACGCCCATATTGATGCCGTTGCCGCCAATTACCACACGACCGACGAACTGGGGCGGCGTATCGGCGATGCCCGCCACGGGCGCACTGTTAAAGATAACTCTCAGCGCTCCTTAGAGCGTGCAGAGCGCGTCAAGCATCTACTCCTTGAGGCCTTCATTGTCGCCCCCACAATGTTCGAAGGATCGACCCGCGCCTATAACGCGGCCTCGGGCAGAGAGCTGACAGGCGGCCTCGTTTTCAAAGGCGCGGATTACATGTCGTTTTGGAACATGGTGATTGATCAATGCGAATTTTTCGTACTGGATGATGTGCGTCTGGACCGCCCCGATAAAGAGCGCGTGCGCGCCGAGATCGAAGCTTTTCAGGCTCGCCGCATTGCCGACCTGCCGCGCCCTCTATTGAGAACGTCGGATTGGACAAACTCGCGCAACTCCATCCTTGAAATGGCACGAGGAAATTATAACCGCTTCGGATTAAATCCCGTTCGAAGCGACGCCCGCGTCGATATGCGCTTTTATGATGAAGCCACAAACCGCCTTTATCCCGCCACGCTGTTGGAGACAATCAAGCCGGCGGTGCAAAATATTCTCCGCTGGGTGCCGCAAGGCATTGCTGCAGAAGAGGCGTGCCGAACCGTGGCACGCCTTTTTTATATCCACAAAATGCGTATTGATCCCGATTTCAATGCCCGCCAGACAGCACCACTACAGTTGGAGAAACTTGACCCGCTGATTGCCAACCCGTCCTATGCCGAGGTGCGTGAGCTAAATGCGCTGATCGACAAAATCGAACCGTTCCTTTTAACCTACTGCCCGCACCTGATTGCGACGGAAGGGCTTGACCCGAAATATGCGGCAGCACGCGAGGCCCATCCGATCAAACCTCATATGATCGGACAGGAGTCGTTGGAATGGCAGCGCGCCAATATCCCTCTTGAAGCCGTCATGGATCTCTGGGATCTGACGGCCCCTGCCCCTCTTCCGCCTGAAAACGCCTGTCCCGTCCTGGAAAAATCGCACGGGGTCTACAGCCCGCAGCGTAAACATCATGATTTTGACCACCACCCTTTTGAAGTATCACAAGGCGAAATCTGGCGAGACCAGCCTTATACAAAACTTTCACCCATGTATGCGCAGTTGGGGCGTGCTCATGTCGGTGTTTTGGAGATCCTTGTTCAAAATCCTGACCGTCCCGAATATGCAGGCATTCGCTATGATCTGAAGCGCGGGGAATTTGCACTGGATGCTGCTGCTCGTGAAGGTCTTGCCGATCTTGTCTTATTGCCCGGTCGGCTGGGTCGCAAATTTGCGGCAGAAGTCAGGGAACCGACATTGCGCCGTGCGCTTGATCAGCTTGAGGATGCGCGTCACATGGTCTTTGGCTCCGAAGACAAAACCATCCCCGCATTCGGCTCACCGATTGTGACTGAGGTAAATGACGCGATCCGCCGCGAACGCCCATTTTTTGCGGGCCCCGGAGAACGCGCCCCGACTTCCGATTACCGTTTAGCGCTTGAGATGGAAATGCTGCGTCGAAATTACACGCGCCTCACCTTCCAGAAAAACTGGGAAACCTCGGAAGACAATGCGCGCATGATGGTAATGGCGACCAAAATCGAGTTCGGGAAGGTCAAACGCCCGGGTGGCAACGATACCGAACTGCACGTGCTGGATGAGGCCGGTACTGTCCTCCCCTTTGCAGAACGCGTGCATCTTTTGAACACCTATCTTTCCCGCCTGAAACTGGATGAGCGCATCAAACGCGCCGTACAGGTGCGTGACCCCGATGTGTTGGAGGAATACGGCATCCGCCATATCTCGCTGGCACTGGCACGCCTCATTGATATTTATGATTGCCTCAAAGACCCGGATTACAGCGATGGGCGCTTTGAGCTGAGACGCGTCGAAAGCCTGAATGAGGGTTTTGCCGATGGCTTGGACACGATCCGCCCTGTCCGCGAAGCTGCGATCAAGGAGCTCTGCGAGGAATGGTGCTGGTTGTGGGACGAAAGCGACCTCAAAGACCTCAGGCAAGAATACCGCGACGCTTGGTTACTGGTGCATGGGCGTCAGGCGCAGGAACAGGGCATCGAACCACTGGAAGATATGGGAACGTCGAACCCATACGGTCCGGCATAAGACGACATAAAAATAAAAGAAACAGGGACGGGTAGAGAAGAAAATGCAGTTCGGACAACAGGAATTCTGGGAAGTCATCGGGCTGGGTCGTCACGACAATAAGCCCTATACGCTTAAAAAACTGCGTATTGATAAGGGCGAAATTGATCCGGCCTCTCATGGCGGGATCGCCCTCTTCTCACGAGGGGCCGTCGATGAGAGCGGCAATCTCGAAGACTTCCAGATGTATTACTGGGTGATTTATCCCGACGGTCGCTTGGAAAAACAAAATCTTTTTGAAATCGAAACATCCGTTGCCGACAAAGGTCGGGTAGAACTCACCCATCTCAGTATCTTGGGGCGCTCAATCCCGCTTTACGACCAGCGTTCGGTGAATAACGTCCTCGAAGCTATCCGCCGTATTCATGTGTCTTTACGTGATCGCGAACCCGAACTGCCGCATGTTGCCAAAATTTTTGCCGACTGCCGCATTGAGGATGCCGTTGGCGAATATCTGACGCTTCCGGGATTTTCAAAAACCAAACGTCTGCATTTTGCCATCTCGCCGAGCTTTTCTCTGGCTGCCGTCAATGGCAAGCGCCCTGAAATGATCTTGCCTGCCGAGGCGATCGGGCCGCTGCAGGGTTTGCGCAAAAACACGATTGATCGGGCACATGCCTATCGCCTGAAAGACGGCTTGAAAACACGTGGTATCCTTCCCCAAGTCGGGCATGCGTTCGAAATGAATTCCAGCTTTTCGCGGAAAGATCGTCAAGGCGGCAAGACTCGCCATCAACGGCTGGAGATCTCACATGTGGATTCTGAAGCGATCGGTAAGGATGCCCGTCCGCGCACGATTGTCAAAACGCGCTGGGAAACGCTGACGGACAAATCCAAAACAGGCGGCGATGATACGCTTGTCAAACTGACTAAGTTAAAGCTGCTGGATCGCAATGCGCTGTCCCTCGGTTTCAGGGAAGCCATGGCAGCATTGGGCGTCATAAACCGAACCCACGCCGATATGCTGAAATCCCGCGACTATCCGCGCATGCAAGATTATCTGGCGACATACGGGCATCTTGATGCAGCCACATCTTCGGCGCATACGCCGCCGCGTCAGGGGCGCTTTGTGCTGACCTCAATGGGCGGAAATAATTTGCGCGAAATTTATCCGGGCATCGGCGAAGATATCGGCGGCAACTGCAAAGTCTGTGAAACGCAGTGGTACGACCTTTATAAGGATGAGGTCAAAAAGCTCGGTGTGATTTTTGATCTCGGAGCTTACATCATCAAAACCAAATCCCATTGGACAGGCGGCGGGCCGGACATTGTTGAAAAGCTGAAATACTGTAAAGACATCTTTATCTCCCACCACCATCTCGACCATCTCGATTTCCTGATCCCCTATATCAAGCGCAGTATTATTACGGCTGAACACCGTCTGCACATGACCCCTGAAGTCTACGAATTCTTAAAAGACAAAATGACCAAGTGGGATATCAAAAAAGGCGATCCGCGGCTGCCGCAGATCAATCTGCTGGAAGGCACGGGCGTCATCGACCTTGCCGATGAGAAGGGCACGATCCGCATGTCGGTGATGTACGGCACCGATGCCGTCCCCCACTCAGCCAAAGACACACCTTTTATTGCCTATGGACGCAATGCCGACACCATTCTCGGGTCTTATATGTATCTCGGTGACATGCGCTATGACGAGGATTGGTTCGCCATCCATGACAGTCCGTTCTGGGATCCCGTGAAAGTGATGCTGAACCATGATCCAAAACTCGAACCCGATCACCTTGTTCCGACCTACACGGAAGTTGACGGAACATCTGCCAAATATGAGGGGCACTCACCCCGCGAGGCGCAGGTTGAAGACAATATCGTCCATATGATCAATAACTGGTTTTATGACCGCCATGTCGCAATGCCGATTATCGGCACGAATGACGGACGACGTGAGAGCATCCTGAATATGCTCAATCGCACAGGGCGAAAAGGCACTGCTTTCGGGGCGGCGGTCGAGTTTCTGTTCCGCATTGCCAACAAACACGGCGTGAACCCTTATCGCCTTGCGCGCCCTGCGGGCGGAAAATACACAGGCATCAAAGATTACCTGAAATGGCATGCCGAACAGAATGATCTGACTCCCTCTCAATTTGCGGGGCGCACCTCGAAAAAAGTCGCCGAGTGGTTTGAATATGATCGCCCGGGTTCGCTTCTTGCGGTTCTGTCAGGCTCGCAAGGCAACCCTGTCGAAATTGAATCGGCAACTTACAAGGCTGCGGATGCCCGTTTTTATTTTGATGCGAACCCCGCACACTCCAAAACTGCACGCCCTGCCGATATGCGCCAATGGGTCTTTTTCTTTTCACAAAGTGCCATTCCCGGAAACGCTAAATACCAAAAGGCGCTCATTAAAAAACTGGCAGGGCGCGGCGCAACCGTCGTTGAGAATTTCGGCGATAATATCCGCATCCATAACGCGGGATCGTTGAAAAAACGTATTGCCGATGATCTTGCCGCACAAGGTCGCCCTCTATCAATCGAAGCCGATGGCGCTTTGATGATTGAAGGTTACCCGGCTCATGCCTCGGGTCACGGACGGAATGGCGATTTCCGCCAATGGCTGAAAAAACTGCGGGCCAAACAATTCGGTCTGCATCACACGGATGACCGCGAAACGGTTCTTGTGGCTTATGAAACCATTCTCGAAGAGGGTAAAGCCACGCCCGGCGACATCTTTGAAAACGGCATTGAGGTGCAGATTACGACCGATGACGTCAAACAGATCGGCAAGACTCACTCGTCCGTTGTGCTGACACGTGAAATTGCCGAGGACGGCAAACAATATAACCGCCAGTTAGATGCCGTGCGCACCTTCAATTTTGATGATCGCTCACCCCACAATGATCTGGGCCTGCGCGGGTCTGCTGGTGGTGCATTTGAAACGGCCTTCGGTGTTGAAAATATCGAGGATGTCCGCGCCCGTGCCCACAATATGGGTACGGAACGCGCCAGCTTTAACCGCTCGGCAGCAACGCATGCGATCCCTCGCCGACGGTCGCGCCGCACGGTGTTTGCTACACCATCATGGACACCACCGACAGGAAACGTACCAATCGCCGCCTAAAGCTAAAGCAAAATAAGAAAAAAAGCGGAACAGGGAGAAAACGACAAGATGAGTAAAATAAATCACGATCAGTTTCAAAAAGGAAACCGTACCACCCTGCCCTATTGGTCGGACATCGCCGAGCGGATCGATCAGGGCATTCTCTTCCGCATATTTTATGACACCGAAACATCCGACCTCAATAAACGCTTTGCCGAGATTAATCAGTTTGGCGGCTGGGTGTTTGATCTCGCTTATAACCCCTTGCATCAAGTGGATTATCGCGCTCGCTTTTCTCCCTACACGGTGATCTCGCCCTATGCTTGGGCGACCCAACGCCTGCGCCTTGATGATCTGGACAAGGGAGACCCACGCTATTTATTCATGGGCAAAGTCATGCAGTTTTTCCGTCAGGCAGGAGACCTGTCACAAGCCCCCTTCCATGACAGTTTTCTGTCCCGTTGCAAGATGGATCACTACACGCACCCGAGCAAAGGCGTTGAGATTTTCTATCGCTATCCCGTGCTGGATGAAGCTGGTCAGATTGACTGGGACCGCGTGCGCATCCACGAAAACCTTAAGAAGCTGTATTATAAGGACTCGCTTGGCAACTGGCACCGCCGCGACATCAAGGCTATGAGTGTCGGATATAATAATGTCAATGCCGATGATCAGTGGCTCTGGTCAAACGCCCATATGGCTGGGGCGGAAAACGTGTTCATGACGCATCTGGCCCAAAACGGCAAAGTGCGCCTTGACGCGCTGCGCCTGATTGAAGCGGCCTATCTGGCAGGCGAAGGGGGCGAAAACGGCATTCGTGCGCTCACCAAAATCGACCCTGATACGGGTGCGCCTTATTTCTCGTTTTCAATGGGCGATATCTTGTCTGCGAATACGCATATCGCCTCTGAAGTCCGCGGCTTTATGGAAGGGGTTACTCTTCCCGACGGCACCTATGTCGATCTGACCCAATTGCACGGAGCGCACGCCGATGCCTATGCGCTGGCGGGTCTTATGCGCTATGTCGAACAGCGCGAACGTAACATCACATTGCAAATGGAGCGTAATACCAACTGGAAACATGTCGACCAGATGCTGGCGCAAAAGGAAGGGAATTTTGGTCTGCCGCCCATACTGTCTTACGTCGATAAAACCTACCCGTCACTGGATGGCAAGATGGTGACTCTTTTGGGAACGGATCGTTACCGCCATAATCCGAAAATTGCCCTCGTTTACAATCTCTCCATTGATCCCGAAACCTTCCGGTTCCATGGCAAGCGCTTAACCGAGCTGGATAAGTACGAGTGGAAGGCCCTTATTCAAAATGCGCGCACCAACCCGAACGGTATTGTCAAAGTCATCAAAATGCATCACTCCCCGCGTCTTCTTTCGGCTGAAACGGGATATGCTGCAGGGTTCAATTTAGGCATGGACCGCATTGAGCTGGCCCGTCGCCAGCGTGCCATTCATAAACTTGAAATTACCGATAAGGCCCTGCAAGGGTTACGTCTTGCCTATCCGCGCCTGGACGGGCCAGAGCATCTGATGCTGCCCCAAGAAGAAGAGGAATTATTCGCATTTTCGACGCTTGAAAAATTTGATCCTGAGGCCGGTGAAAACGTGCAAATCCATTCCTTCAGAACGCGTGAGGAAAAGATGGCGCATGATGCCCGCTATCACGCGATGACCGTTAAATCCCTCTGGATGAAAGCCATCGAACCTGATGACGATGCCATCTTGAAAGAGCAACCCGACGCGGATGATTTTGCCGCGATGACGGGAAAAATCACGGCCCTCAACAAAAAGCTGACCCGTGAAAACGGACCGATCATCCCTAAGCCCGATGAGCCTTTGAAAACCCGTGGGCAGGCCCTTGCCTACAAGATGAAAATTCTCTTTTTCGCCCGCAGCTATTTTTATAACGGGCAGCTCAGCGACGTCGGACATCATTATTGGTTTGAAGACAAAAAGGGCCTGCATATTTCAGATGCCGACCTCGCTAAATGGCCCGACTGGAAAGTCGATGAGGCCTATCGCTCAGGCAATCTCAATATCCGTTTCGAGCAGCTCAATACATCACTGCGCATTCTTGACCGTATTTTGGAAGAAATGGGATATGCCGATGCCTTAGGTCCAAAGGTACAGGCGCAACTTGATGCGCTGAAAGCTTTGCGTACGCATGGCATACCACATAATCAGGGATTGGATGAACGCTGGTATACCGTCAAACAGGCGCAAAAGGATCTGACCAAAATCGAGCAAAACGAGATTATGGACGAAGACCGCCACGCACTTGAAGGCATGAAGCCCGGCGCATGGCAAAAATTCATGAGCGTGCATCACGACGCACCCGCCTCTTTGGAAGAATATCGCCGTTATATTGCAGGGTTAAAACAGCGCGAACTTACCCTTGAAGAGTATCCGCTGGTCGACCTTGATCCGCGCAACGGCTATGAAATTGCCAACGCACTTTATGAGATTGATCCCAAGCGACAAATGATCATCGATGTCCCTGACCGCTATCTTGAGCAACCGCTGTGCGACCCGATCACCCATCAGCCGAGTTTCATCCTGCCGCTTTCCAAAAACTTCAACGAGGCGACGGGCCTCCAGAATAAGGATGTTATTTTGCGCGCCCGCGGGACAGGTAAGCTCTATCACTTCCCCAAAGCCCATACGGCCAAAGCCCCCCAGGAAGGCGGAATTTATCAGGATTTTTATGTGCGTGCCCGCGCTCTTTATACGGCATCGGGGGATACCAAATCATTGCCTGCTCCGCCCCAGCGTGTCGCGCTGGTGGGTGAAGGCCCATATCCGATCCATGAATGGCGCGGCTTGAACGATAACGCGCAATCTCTGCGCGTTGCCAAGACTGACCTCGAAGCGCTGCTTGACCCGAAACTCGCCTCAGCAATTGTTCCGCCGCAAGGCATGCTGTTTCGCGACGATTCCCTTTCCTTACAAATGGGGCCGGTGCGTTTGATGGAGATTGATCCGGCGACCTCCGACGCAACAGGGTGGGAAGTCGACACCGAAATTTTGAGCGCCCGAAAAATTGGCTGGAAAGACTTATCCCAAATGCATCCCAGTGAGCTTCATCAATATGGTTTTGCCACCCGTGATGCCGCTCTCGATCATTTTGCCAAGGCTTTTGCCAAATTGAATGATGATCCGCGCAGCCCCAAAAATCAGATGTGGCTTGTCCGATTTGCAAAAATTGATCCGCGTTCCCCGCAAACAGGCATGCATTTTTATAATCCGCGTATCCCTGTCATCTCACGATTGAAAATCGATTTTGATGCCATTTCGGGCTTTATGGCGGATGGCTTAAGCCCGCATGAAGCCCTCAACAAACTTCGTTTCGGATAGATTTTATTAAAAAAAGAAAGGTCTCACCCCCCATGTCCATCGAAAAGATCAGAACCGATTTACAAAAGAAAATCAAACTCGCGCAAAATGCCGTACCAACCAGGGAGATCGCCCGAACGGCTTTGGATTGTCTGGATTATACTTCGCTTAAAGGCGACGAAACGCCCGAGATCATCCGCGAATTTTGTGATGTCGCCCTCGCAAATCGGACAGCGTCGGTCTGTATCTATCCTGACAAAGTCGCCATTGCCCGCAAGGTCATGGATAAAAGCGGTCAGGGTGATCGCGCACCCGATGTCGCAACCGTCCTTAATTTTCCCTATGGCAATCTGCGCACCCTAAGCGATGAAAAGGCTACCCCCGAGAGCACTTTTGCCGATGCCAAACGCATGCTGGCAGATGGTGCCAATCAAATTGATATCGTCATGGCTTATGAGTCTTTTCGTGATGGCGATATCAATTATGCACGTGAACTGATGCTGGCTGCGTCCGATGCCATTCAGGACGATGCGCGTTTCATGGTGATTTTGGAAACAGGCACGTATTACAGCGTTGCCAAATTGCGCGAAGCCTGTCGCAACGCCTATACATGCCGCGCCGATTTTCTCAAAACCTCAACAGGCAAACATGAATCAGGCGGTGCTACTCTTCCTGCTGCCGCCGTTCTTCTCGATTTTGCCGAAGGTGCTGGGCGCCCTATCGGCGTTAAACTCTCGGGCGGGGTCAAAACCCATAAAGATGCGGCTGAATTTATTGAACTGGCCCGCTCGATCCGCGGCATGAATTCGGTGCGCCCTGATCTGTTTCGTATCGGCGCAAGCGGTGTTCTCGATACGTTGGTGTCCGCCTTATCAACAAACCCTATCCCACCGAAAGAAATCAGTCCGGGTTATTAAGGCACGCTCTATTAAAAAATGTGGCTTACAGAGCCTTTTTGTCTTCAGCCGCGACAGGTGCGGCGGCAGAAGTGGAGACCTGCACGGGCACGGGCGACTCTTTTAAAGAATCTTCGGCATGGAGGCCTTTTTCCTTCAAATAGGATAAAAGCTTGTCAAAGATTTGCGGCTGGATGTGATCGGTACGATCCGCAATGACATCAGCAAGTTGTGCGACATTGCCGACAGAGGTTTCTGGCGGCAGCGGGTCCATCCCGACCGCGTTCAATAAAACGGCATAGGCATTCTGATATTCGGCATAAGCCATGTGGAGGCGCGCACGGTTTAAAGCCGCTTGCATTTCCATCTCAAGCTGCTGGGCAGGGTCTTGTGCCAAACCGCTGGAACTGACCATCCCGCGCATTCTGGAACTGACAGAGGCCAAGCGGCGCACAATATCAAAACGCTCCTCAGCCAGTGACATACGAAGGCGTGCCAAATTCACTTGGCTCATTACGGCAACAACCAGCGCACGATGACGCATTTCAGCCAACTTCGCCTTATTTTCAGCCTGTTCGATGCGCACAGGTAGCGTGAACAAATTCACGAGATTGCTGGTCAGTGAGAGCGAATAGCCCGTCCAGTCATTCTGCGAAAGAAAATCGTTATTATCCGAATAATAGCCAAACAAGGCATTCAGCCCAGGCATGGCAGACAGAGCCGTGCGGCGGATTTCACGAGAGGCGACGCGCTGCATGAGAATTTCTTCGCGCATCTCGGGGCGGATCATGAGAGAGACCAGTTCCAGCGATTCAGGATCCAGTTTCAGATCGGGAACAGACTCACCGTCAAAGATTTGCGATTCATCAACCGAGAGCTGGTAATTGGCACGGGGCGGCAAGTTAATGAGGGCGGCAAGCTCGATCTTTGCAGTGGCAAGCTGTGCTTTCAACGTGGTGAGCTGCTGCATGGCTTCAAGCAGACGCACTTCCTGCTGTGCGCGGATCATATCTTCTGCCGTTCCCGAACCCTTGGCACTCAACGCTTCCAGGCGCACGGTTTCAGCTTTTCCGCGTGTAATCAGCTCTTCGATACGGCTGGTCAAAATCTGCGCCGATGCGGCGCGCCAGAAAGCGGAACGGACATCCGAAATAATATTATGGACGGCTTTGCGGCGATGTTCTTCCGCAATCCGCATTTTATCGGATTCCGTATTGGCCTGAACGATTGCAAGGCCCGCATCCAGAACATCGTAGCCGACAGTCAGGGATGTCGTGGTGTGGTCTTTCTCCTCAAAGACCGAAGGCGGCAGGGATTGCGCACCTGTCGCCTTGTTGCGCGCCGAAATGGCTTGCTCGGAATCCCGCGAAATATACTGCGCTTTGGCATCCAGTGAAGGTAAAACGTCCAGAAGGGCGAGGTTGACCTCCCCTTTCGCGATAATCTCTTCCATCATGGTCACGCGGTGGTCGACATTGTACAAAATGCCGCGTGCCATGGCTTCGTGGAGGCTGAGCGGGTGATCCAGAGGCTCCTGATCAGCAAAAACCGAAGCCAAATCCTTATCCAGCGTTTCGATCTGCTCATCCATACTCAAGGGCTCGCTGGATTTGGAACATCCGGCAAGCGCAAGAACGGAAACAGCTAAAAGCAGTAACGTGCGCATCAAGAAGGTTGCTTTGTCTTTTTTGAAATCCGACGGAGGCAGGAGAAACGAATCGTCGGAAGAGGTACCTGTGGATAGTTTGCCAGACCGTTAAGATTCTGTAAAGCTTTTGCGCGGTGCAGCTTTATTTCGGGTCAGTGTTCGATTAGTCTTCTCCTATCTTTATGAACCTTTTTAGGAAAGACACATCGATGAAACAGAAACTGCCCACATTCCTGCTTACCTGCCTGACGCTGACCGTCGGTGCTTTTTCTTCATCTGCTTTTGCCCAGACCACGCCTGATGCAGAAGGCTACTGGCTCACAGAAAACCAGCGCGCTGTCGTCAAAACAGAGCATTGCAACGGGAATCAGCTCTGTGGAAAAATCCACTGGATCATCGAAGGCGGTATGCAAACCGATTCCAAAAACCCTGATGAGGCCCTGAGAAATCGCCCGATGTGCGGTCTGGAAATCCTCAACGGATTCACACAAAACCGCAACAACCCAAAAGGCTGGGAAGGCGGTCATATCTACAAAGCCGATGATGGCGATATCTATAATGCAACCGTCACCATCAAAGATGACTCACACTTATGGTTACGCGGGTATGTGGGCTTGCCGATTTTCGGTAAAAGCCAGACATGGACACGCGTCAACCCTGACGACTACAAACAGTGCAAATAAGATAAGCTAAAAAAACAGGGCCTTCATCATGTGTGAAAGCCCTGTTCCAAGTTTGCCATATCAGCGACAGTTACTGCATCTTAATAGTCTTATTCTGCAGCGACCTTTTCATCCGCGGTTGCGAGGGGGGAGAACGACCGGGACTCGTTCGCTGTGGCATTATCCGTTATGTGGAGTAATACGCCGTTGGGGTCTCTGACAAAAAAGCTTGTCTGCCCACATTTTTTTGCAGAAGGCTCGTCAACCATTTCCAAACCTTCCATATACAAACTGTCATAACATGCCTGCACATTGTCCTGAGGAAGCGCAATAATGCTGCTGAAAGGCTGATTGCGAAAATCCTGAGGCAATGCAGAGGTGTCCGTAGACAATATACCGATACGCATTTCCGGTTTGCTCTGCGAATGCAGCAAAGCAAAACAGTCAATTTCCTGTTCGACGGCAAAATCGAAAAAATCTTCATAGAAGTTAATCGTCTTCGCCAGATTAT
>JBFWMN010000036.1:0-17195 GCA_050251555.1 Pseudobdellovibrionaceae bacterium
AGCTGGATCACCACATCGGATTTGTTGCGTGCAGCAGCCTCCAATACGGAATTAATGGAGTTCGTGCCGACAACATTGACAGCAGGAAGGGCATATTTGCCGTCCTTACAGGCTTTGATGAGGG
This sequence comes from Pseudobdellovibrionaceae bacterium, assembly GCA_050251555.1. Taxonomy (GTDB): domain Bacteria; phylum Pseudomonadota; class Alphaproteobacteria; order Micavibrionales; family Micavibrionaceae; genus UBA2137. The sequence continues at coordinate 125 of JBFWMN010000036.1, forward strand.
TCAGATAGTCTTCGCCGTAAACGACGCCGGGTTCGAGTGACATTGGATAAATCCGTCCTTTATATGGTTTTTTAAATTATGCGGCCTTGGAGTTGGCTGCGTAGCCGACAGCATGCATTTTGACTGCTGTATCGAGCATACGGTTCGAAAAGCCCCATTCATTGTCGTACCAGGTCATGATGCGCACGAGTTTGCCATCGATGACTTTCGTGCCTTCATAAGAGAAGGACGAGGAGTGGGGGTCATGGTTGAAGTCTGTGGAGACCAGAGGCTCGTCATAGGCATTCAAGATGCCTTTCATGTCGCCCAACGCTTTTGCGATGGCGGCATTGACTTCTTCTTTGGTCGTTTCGCGCTTAGCAACGAATTTCAGGTCAACAAGCGACACGTTCGGGGTCGGCACACGGATCGCAACACCGTCCAACTTGCCAGCCAGTTCAGGCAAAACTTTGCCAACTGCCTTAGCAGCGCCCGTAGATGTCGGGATCATGTTGAGAGCGGCAGCACGTGCGCGGTGCAGGTCGGAGTGCATCGTATCGACAATGCGCTGGTCGCCCGTGTAAGAGTGGATCGTTGTCATGAAACCGCTCTCGATACCGATAGCGTCGTTCAGGACTTTGGCAACAGGGGCCAAGCAGTTGGTTGTGCAGGATGCGTTGGACACGATCACGTGACCGGCTTCAAGCTTGTCCGAGTTTACACCATAAACAACCGTCAGATCTTCACCGTCAGCAGGGGCCGAGATCAGAACTTTTTTTGCGCCGCCGGCAAGGTGTTTGGAGGCGGCATCACGCTTGGTGAAGATACCTGTACATTCTAAAACAATATCAACACCCAGCTCACCCCATTTGATGGCGGCAGGATCGCGTTCCTGAATGGTGGCAACGCGCTCACCGTTGATGATCAGCGCATCTTCGCCTTCAGATGTCACTTCAAAAGGAAAACGTCCATGGACCGAGTCATGTTTCAGCAACATGCGATTTGTGGCATTCGGTGCCAGATCGTTAATCGCGACCAGTTGGATATCCTTACGACCGCTTTCGTACAATGCGCGGGCAACGAGGCGTCCGATACGACCAAATCCGTTAATGGCAACTTTGACAGTCATGTGTGTGCTTCTCCTTTGAAGACGTGTTTTAAAAAATTAAAGCTTTGCTTTGGCGGCTGAAACAATCGCCTCTGCGGTAATGCCGAAATGTTTATACAGCTCGGGCGAGGGGGCAGATTCACCGAATGATTTCATCCCGATGAAAGTGCCGTGTGCCCCAATCAGCGCATCCCAGCCTTGGCGAATTGCAGCCTCAACCGCAATCTTGACCGACTTATTACAGGTGATGCTTTCGATATAGTCCGCATCCTGCTCAAAGAACAGATCCATACAAGGAACAGAGACAACACGTGCGCCTGAACCCAGTTCCTCGGCGGCTTTGAGAGCCAATTCAACTTCGGAGCCTGTCGCAAAGATCGTTACAGTCGGCTCGCCGTCCGAGTCCTTCAGGATATAAGCACCCTTGGAGGATTTGTTATCGGGACTATTGTCGCGGACTGTCGGCATCCCTTGGCGGGAGAGCGCCATGATGGATGGTGCGTTTGTTTTGTTTAAGGCCAATTCCCAGCACTCCGCCGTCTCAATGCCGTCACAAGGGCGGAAGACATAGAGGTTCGGGATGGCACGTAATGCTGCCAGATGTTCGACAGGTTGGTGGGTTGGGCCGTCTTCACCCAAACCGATGGAGTCATGTGTCATCACATGAATGACACGTTGCTTCATGAGCGCACCCAAACGAATGGCAGGACGTGAATAATCGGCAAATTGCAAGAATGTACCGGAATAGGGAATGATACCACCGTGCAGAGCCATACCGTTCATAATGGCTGCCATACCGTGCTCACGGACACCGTAATAGACATACTGGCCCGTATAGCCGTGCTCGGGCAGAACGCCTTGTTCATAGCCTTTTACGCGGGTGTTGTTCGACCCTGTCAAATCAGCAGAACCACCCACCATTTCACGAATTTCAGGGATCAGGAACTCAAGCGTCGTTCCCGATGTCTGGCGTGTTGCGTGTTTGGGTTTTTCAGCAGCAAAATGAGCTTTAGCCTTGGCAATTAAAGGCGCGATATCCTTGGAACGATCGACTTTCAAAGCCGTCTCTAATTCGGCCTTCTGCGGCGAAGAGGCCAGCTTGGCATCCCAAGCCTTACGCTCCTCCACATGTGCCGTACCGACAGCGCGCCATGCTGACAGGATGTCGGCGGGAATATCAAAGGGAGCGGCATCCCAATTCAGATTTTTACGTGCACCTGCAATTTCTTCATCACCTAAAGGTGAGCCATGGCAAGAGGATGTGCCTTCTTTGGTCGGTGCACCAAAACCGATCTTGGTTTTACAGGCAATCAGGGATGGCGTGTCCGTTGTGCGCGCCTTGGCAATAGCTGCTTCAATGGCTGCCATATCATGACCGTCGATGCGCTGTGTATCCCAGCCATAGGCCTCGAAACGCTTACAGACATCTTCTGTGAAAGAAATATCGGTGGAGCCGTCGATGGAGATGTTGTTGTCATCATAAAGGACGATCAGGCGCGAGAGCTTCTGGCGACCTGCCAGAGCACACGCCTCGTGGGTCACACCTTCTTGCATATCACCGTCAGAGGCAATGACGTAGGTCCAGTGGTCAACCAGCTCACCAAAACGGGCATTGAGCATACGCTCAGCCATCGCAAAACCTGTTGAGGAAGAGAGGCCCTGTCCGAGAGGGCCTGTAGTCATTTCAATACCGACGGATTGGTGCACTTCAGGGTGACCCGCAGTAACAGCGCCGAGTTGGCGGAAATTCTTGATCTGATCAAGCGTCATTTCCTCATAACCTGTCAGATAGGCGAGCGCATAAACGAGCATCGAACCATGTCCGACAGAGTGAATAAGGCGGTCACGATTGAACCATGTCGGGTTTGTCACATCAAAACGCAGGAATTTGGTGGTCAGGACCGTTGCGACATCCGCCATTCCCATCGGCATTCCGGGGTGGCCCGAATTGGCCTTTTGCACGGCATCCATTGCCAGAGCACGGATGGCATTCGCCATTTTCTTCATATCTGTTTGCGGAGAAGGTGTTTGTGTCTGGGCCTGCGCGGCGGTTGCTGTCATCGCAATGTCCTGCTTTATCTTGTTATACGTCAATTTTGATGCGGCCCAATCTGGCACTTTGGGCCATGAGCGTCAAGCCACGAGATTTGGCTTTTTACAAATTGCAGTTGATAAGGGGGCAGGGCAATCTTGACCCAAATTTGCTGAATCTGGTATCCATAAAATGATCCGGATAAGTTTTTATCTTAAGAAGATTTACTATCTTCCTGTTTTTCATGGAATTTTACGCATGACACTAACAAAAATTAAGGCCTCCCTTGTCGAACTCGACGAAGCGCTCTCCCTTTTGGAAGACGTGAATAAAGCGCGTGTCAGCAAATGGCAGGCTGAAAAAAATCAATATGACATGTTCATGGATGAGGCCAAGGCCGAGAAAGAACAGCTCTCGCATGATCGCGATACGCTGATTGCCAAACTGGATCAGGCAATTGAAAAAGCTGAATCCATTCTGCTGAACGCTTAAACAAACACGAGAACAATCAATAGAGGGTACGGGAAACACTTAAAATGGCTCAGGTCACAATCGATATTAACGGTCTGCGATACGGAATTGCCTGTGATGATGGTCAGGAAGGCCGCGTTCAGGCGCTTGCCAAATATATCAATGGTCGCCTCAAAGAAATTGCGGGCGCGGGCGCTGCCTCAACCGAAGCGCATTTGCTGGTTTTAACGGCCCTTGTTCTGGCAGATGAATTGTTTGAGGTCCGTGAACAGCTTGCAATGTTCCCCGAGGACGGCGCGCCTGTCCCTGCAGGCCTGTCGGAAGAGGATACCGCGCAAATCACGCGGGCGGTCGACCATTTGCGCCAGCGCATTGAAAAGCTGGCCCGCGACATGAAACAAGTCGCTTAACATTTGGTCATAAACGCTCTATATAACCTCCTTGCTGCTGCGGGGTGCGTGATGTTTTCTTAAATCCCGGTGGCCGATAGCTATCTGCTAGGGAGCTGTCCCTGTCCTTACCCATTGGGTTTGGATATACGGTGCCCACCTGTTTAACAGGGCCTCACGCGGATAGAAATATGCACACGGCTCACGTGGCAGCACTTAGAATTTAAAACACATGACGATACCAGACAAAGCCTCTTTACGCGCACAGGCCCTCGATCATCTGAGCCGCCTGGACTCCCATCCCGATACGATTGAGACTATTCTCGAAGCCTTTCTGGCAGAATTTCCCGTATTTAGCCTCGCCGACAAGGTGGTAGCCCTTTACTGGCCCATTAAGGGCGAACTGGACATGACCCTCTTCATTGACGTGCTGCTGGGTGCAAAGCTGGATATCGCACTGCCTGTTGTGGTTGGGGACAGTAAAGTCCTTGAATTTCGCTTATGGGACGGAAAAAGCGAACTGGTATCAGGCGGACACGGCACCAAAGCCCCTCATGAGACTTGCAAGGCTGTTGACCCCGATATTATTGTCACGCCGCTACTGGCATTTGACAGGCAGGGCTATCGCTTGGGGCGCGGCGGCGGCTATTATGATGCGACACTCTCGCATTGCCGTGCCAAAAAGGATAAGCTGATCGCCGTTGGCCTCGGGCAAGATGCCCAATTATGCCTGTTCCCGCTACCACGGGAAGATCATGACGAGCCTTTGGATCTCGTGATCACCGAGACCCGTACATACAGATTTAACGAGAAAGCCTAAAAAAGAAGAAGAAAAGCCATGCGCATCGTTTTTATCGGAGACATTGTCGGCAGACCGGGTCGCGACGCAGTTGAAAAACATGTGTCTGCCATCCGCGAAAAATATTCACCTGACGTGATCATTATGAATGCTGAAAACTCGGCGCACGGTTTTGGCCTGACCGAAGAGATTTGCAAAGACCTCTATGGTATGGGTGCCGATTGCATTACGACAGGCAACCATGTCTGGGATCAGCGCGAAATGCTGTCCTACATCACTCGCGACAAGAGAGTTATTCGTGCCGCCAATTTCCCTGAAGGAACACCAGGGCAGGGACATTATCTGCACCAACTTCCCGATGGGCGTAAAATCCTTGTCATTCACTTGCTGGCACGCACTTTCATGGACCCGCTGGATTGCCCGTTTAAGGCTGCCGACCAGATTTTAGCCAAATATCGCCTTGGTGCCGCCGTTAACGCCATCTTTGTTGATATTCATGGCGAGACAACGTCGGAAAAAATGGCGATGGCACACTATCTTGATGGGCGCGTTTCTGCCGTGATTGGTACGCATACGCATGTCCCCACTGCCGATGCCTGTATTTACGATGGCGGCACGGCCTATCAGACCGATGCGGGCATGTCCGGCAACTATAATTCCGTGATCGGTATGGATAAAGAAGCCCCACTTATCAAATTCACAAAGAAAACCCCGGCCCCCGCACGGATGTTTCCTGCTGCGGGCGAGGGGACGCTTTGCGGTGTCTATGTGAAAACCGATGATACGACAGGTCTGAGCGAGGAAATCATCCCCTTGCGTGTCGGTCCCCGCCTTCAAAATAGCGGGCTGTAAACATTAGTCGTCGCTGCGTAAGGTCTGCGGATATTTGAAACGATAACGCTGGCAGGCGTGCTGAAGCTCGGTAAACATCGCATCCGTTTTCGCGCCTGCGCGTCCCTTCATTTCATGCTCCAGAATATATTTCATCGCGGCAACATGGGCATCCAGAATTTCAATGAGTGCGGGATCAAGTGTCGCAAGCTGCTCCAGAAACTGTTGCAGATTATCGGCAAATTGCGAAATGATCGGGTATTGAAACAATGCCCCCGTCGATTTTAACTGCATCGCAGCCAGAATGAGTCGCTCGATACGGTCTTCATCCGTTTCAGTCTCCGATGGGTTCAATAATGAGTCGCGCCCCACCGCCAGAGCTGTGAAATACGGATCGGCAATCAGCGCAAAATCTTCGGTGTTTTCATCAATTACGCGCTGCGCGCTGGCGATTTTGTCCTTAGACAAGCCGCCATCACCGACTTTTTCCTTCAAGGGGTTGTCGGGATCAATGAAATCAACATCATTCTCGGTACGAACGGTCAATTTTCTGGGTCGTGCTTTTGTGCTCATAAAAATGTCTCCCGCTTTTATCCCGATACATCGACTTCGAATTTACCTTTTTCAACGTCAACATCGTCATCTGCCGAACGACGAAACGGACCTTCATAATCTTCAGGCAATTTGCGGCGGCGGTCAGGGCCAAAAAAATCGACGGATTTCACAAATTCGCGAGGATGTTCAATAACCGTGCGGATGCGTTTGTACAAATCCAGTGCGGAAAAGGGCTTCACCATAAACTCCGTAATACCTGAATCGCGGGCAAAGAGAACGCGGCGTTTTTCACTGAAACCCGTCATCAGAATAAAGGGGACGTAGGGGTCGGGACTTTTGTGATCATTGCGGATCATTTTGGCCAACTCAATGCCGCTGACAGGGTTCATCATCCAGTCGGACACAATAATGTCCGGGCGTTCTTCCTGAAATTTCTCGAAAGCTTCTTTACCATTTCGGGCGGTGATGATTTTGCCGAAACCGAATTCAGACAGCATGGCTGCCATCAGTTTGCGCATTGCGTCGTTATCGTCTGCCAGTAAAACTGTTACCGTTGAAAAATCGTAAGCCATATACTTCGGCTATCCCTCATTGAAATACACTTTTAAAATAGCGTTCTTGTCTTAAAAAATGATTGCTGCAAAGCGTAACAAATATGCACCCCTCTTGAAAACTGTCTTTTTCTGCAATAGACAAAAAGGCACGTTCCAACACGCATACGCATACATACGAAATAAGGTCTTGAATTATGGCAGGTCATTCCAAGTTTAAAAATATCCAGCACCGCAAAGGCGCGCAGGATAAAAAACGCGCAAAAATCTTTTCAAAGCTCGGCAAGGAAATCATGGTTGCCGCAAAGCTTGGTGGCCCTGACCCCGATATGAACCCGCGCCTACGCCTCGCAATTGTCACGGCTCGCGGTCAATCCATGCCCAAAGACGGTATTGAGCGTGCTATAGCCAAAGGGGCGGGCACAGGCGCCGATCAGATTGATTACACGGAAATGCGTTATGAAGGCTATGCACCCGGCGGCGTTGCCGTGATTGTTGATGCGCTGACCGATAATAAAAACCGCACAGCATCCGAGGTTCGTGCTGCCTTCACCAAGATGGGCGGAAATCTGGGTGAGACCAATTCCGTATCCTTCATGTTCGATCGTGTTGGTGAGATCTGGTATCCCGCCAATATCGCTGCCGAAGACGCGATGTTTGAGGCCGCCGTTGAAGCGGGTGCTGAAAACTGTGAGTCAGACGTTGAAGGTCACACGATTACAACGGCCCCCGACCAGTTTGCCGCTGTGCAAAAGACGCTGGAAGCCAAATTCGGTGAACCTGAAGAATCAGGCCTGATCTGGCGACCCAACATGCAAACGGAAGTCTCCGAAGATGTTGCCGCGTCCGTTCTGAAGCTGATTGATATGCTGGAAGATAATGACGACGTGCAAGTTGTCACAACCAATTTCTCTGTTTCCGACGAGATCATGGAAAAGCTGCTCGCAAACGGGTAAGCTGATCCCATGCGCATCTTGGGAATCGATCCGGGACTTCAACATACAGGCTGGGGCATTATCGAGCAGGAGGGGTCATCCCTCCGCTACATCGCCTCGGGAATCATTCATACGCCCAAAGGGGCAGGTGACCCTGAACGTCTGGCCTATATTGCCGCCAAACTTGACGAGGTCATCGAAACTTATCGCCCGCAAACGGCAGCCGTTGAAGAAACTTTCGTCAATGCCAACCCGCTCTCGGCCTTGAAGCTGGGTCAGGCGAGGGGGATTGCCCTGTCCGTGCCCGCAAGAGCGGGGCTTCCTGTTGGTGAATACGCCGCAAATAAGATCAAGAAATCTATTGTCGGGGCAGGCCATGCAGGCAAAGATCAGATAGCCATGATGGTTAAAATCCTCCTTCCGAAGGCAGGTGACGTCAAGGCAGATGAAGCCGACGCGCTGGCCATTGCCATTACCCACGCCCACCACAGCCCTGCTGCCTATGCCAAGAAAGAAACTGCGTCATGATCGGAAAATTGAAAGGTCTTATCGATTCCAAGGATACAGGTTACGTCCTATTGGATGTGAACGGGGTCGGCTATGTGGTCTTTGCCTCGCCACGGACACTTTCGGCCTTACCAGGGGAAGGGGAAGCCACAACACTCTTCATCGACACGCATGTCCGCGAGGATCATATTCATCTCTACGGTTTTATTGATCAGGCCGAACAACTCTGGTTTCGTTTGCTGACCACCGTGCAAGGGGTTGGCGCAAAAGTGGCCTTAAGCATTTTAGGCGTGTGCCCGCCCGAAAAGCTGCAAATCGCGATTGCCGCACAAGATAAGGCCGTCATCACGCAGGCCGACGGTGTCGGGCCGAAGTTGGCGGTAAGGATTTTGACAGAATTGAAAGACAAGGCAGGGAATATTGCCACCTCGACCAGCTTTGCCCCCAAACCTGTGTCTCAAGGCGGTGCAGCGACAGCCGTCAATACTACACTGGATCAGGATGCCGTCTCCGCCCTTATCAATCTCGGCTATGGCAAAGCCGACGCGTTTTCGGCAGTGATGCGCGTGCGTGCAAATGATAATGATACGGACAATCTTTCCGAGCTGATCAAGCTGGCTTTAAAAGAGCTGACAGGGTAGAGTGAAAAGAGAACAAAACCAGAATCACGTCCATTCATGTCCCACGCATCTTTAAACGAACATCTCTCCCGCGAGACCGATCTTTCCGAGCGCCCCGAAGAATCTTCGCTTCGTCCTTTGAAGTTGGAAGATTTTATCGGGCAGGAAGCTTTACGCGCCAATCTGAAAGTCTTTATTTCAAGCGCTCGTCAGCGCGAAGAAGCGATGGACCACACACTGTTTTTCGGGCCTCCCGGTTTGGGGAAAACCACACTGGCACAAATTGTTGCCAAGGAACTCGGTGTCGGTTTCCGTGCCACATCCGGACCCGTCATTGCCAAAGCAGGTGATCTGGCGGCGATCCTCACCAATTTACAGCCAATGGATGTTCTCTTTATTGATGAAATTCACCGTCTCAACCCTGCTGTTGAGGAAATCCTGTATCCCGCCATGGAAGATCACAAACTTGATCTGATTATCGGCGAAGGGCCTGCCGCACGTTCCGTGCAAATTGATTTGCCGCCTTTCACGCTGATTGGTGCGACAACGCGCTCAGGGCTTCTCACAACGCCACTTAGAGACCGCTTCGGCATTCCGATGCGCCTTGAATTTTATAATTACGATGAGTTGGGACTGATCGTTTCACGTACGGCAAAGCTTCTGAATATCATCATTGATGACACAGGAGCTCGCGAAATTGCCCGCCGCTCACGCGGTACACCGCGTATTGCAGGACGATTAACGCGCCGTGTACGCGATTTTGCGCAAAGTGAGGGTGCAAAGGCAATCACTGCCGAAATTGCGGACCGCGCACTGTCGCGCCTCGACGTGGATCAAGACGGGCTGGACGGTATGGATCGCCGGTATTTGAAATGCATTGTCGAACATTATGACGGCGGGCCTGTCGGCATTGAAACTTTAGCAGCCTATTTGTCTGAGCAACGCGATGTTTTGGAAGAAGTCGTTGAACCCTATCTTTTACAAAAAGGCTTTATTCAGCGCACCCCCAGAGGTCGCGTCGTTTCGGCAACGGGTTTCCGTTATCTGGGCCTCACGCCGCCAGCCAGATCGTCCGATCCTGCCCAAGCTGATTTTCTGGAGTAGGGTGGGGTAAGCTCATGCGCACGCACACAATACCGATTCGAATCTATTATGAGGACACCGATGCGGGTGGTGTGACCTATCATGCCTCTTACATCAGGTTTTGCGAGCGCGGGCGCACAGAATATTTACGTGATCTGGGCTTCTTAAATTCCGCTCTTTTTGAATCGCACGGGCTGCTTTTTGTCGTGCGGCATATGGATGTGAATTATTTCGCGCCGACACGCCTTGATGATCTGTGTGATCTCCATACGGGCATCAAGGAGATGCGCAACACATCTTTCATTATGAATCAAAGACTTGAGAAAGACGGCAACCTTCTTTTTGAAATGGATGTTGTTATTGTCGGTGTGTCCGAAGCAGGGCGGCCTGTAAAAATACCTGAACACCTACGGAAGGCCTTGCAAGAATAGGCGCGTAATGCTCAAATACGTCAGTTTTTACCCCCTGATTATTGGAGCAAGTACGTCCTATGGCCCCTGATACAAGTGTCGCCGCAATTGAGAATACCGCAGCCTTAGCCGGTTCCGTCCCTCATGATTTATCCATGTTCGGCCTGTTTCTGGCGGCTGACATCATCGTCAAAATCGTGATGCTGATGTTACTGTTCGCATCCGTTGCATGCTGGGCCATCATCATCTCGCGTCGTCGCACACTCAAGCAGCTCAACCGCCGTGCCGAGCGCTTCGAAGAAGCTTTCTGGTCAGGTGAGCCTTTGGATAAGCTTTATCAGCGCGTCAAAAAAAGCCAGCCCGATCCTCTTTTGAAGACCTTTGTTGCAGGCATGGATGAGTGGCAATCAGGTACAGGTTCGGGGATTCCGACATCTGAATCGATGCAGGCTAGCCTGAAACAACGGGTGGAACGCGCCATGAATTTGTCGATCACACGTGAAATGACAACGCTGGAGCGCGGCATGACGTTTCTGGCCTCTGTCGGTTCGACAGCACCGTTTGTCGGTCTGTTCGGGACCGTATGGGGGATTATGAATTCCTTCACCGCAATTGCAGGCTCGAACAACACATCACTGGCTGTTGTGGCTCCCGGTATTGCTGAAGCTCTCTTTGCTACGGCTCTGGGTCTGGTTGCTGCTATTCCCGCGGTTATTGCGTACAACGCCTTTTCGACAGGTATCAATCGCTACGGCGACCGCCTAGATGCGTTTGCCTCTGAATTCATGACGATCCTTGCGCGCCATCTGGATAAGCGTGAAGGTTCTGCCAACGGTAAGAGAGTAGCGTAACTAACCATGGGTGCATCACTCCAAAAATCCGCAGGTAAAAGCAGAGGGCGCAGACGCTCCTCGCAGATGTCCGACATTAACGTCACACCGTTTGTTGACGTGATGCTTGTGCTACTTATCGTTTTCATGGTGACGGCGCCCTTGCTGACAGCAGGCGTGCAGGTTGATCTGCCGGACAATGCGGCAGCACCCATAAATGAAAATGACGTTAAGCCGATAGAAGTGTCCCTGACGAAAGAAGGGGAGCTTTATGTCGGTAAAACCGAAGTGACGAAAGAGAAACTCGGGATTGTTCTGGACGAAGCCGCGAAGGGTAACAAGGACGAGCAACGTATCTTTGTGCGCGGAGATAAAGGCATCGAGTATGGGGAGATCATGACGGTTATCGGACTGATTTCGCAGGCCGGATATACAAAAATCGGTCTGGTCTCGGAACCGAAATAACCGCATCCGCATTTTTGCCCCAAGCTTTTAGTCCACCACCCCGTCTTATTTCAAAACCCGATCAGAAAAACGCATGAACGATTTTGATGATGATTACAGAAAACGCGACCGTCAGGACTCTGAGGGTGATGACGGCACGCTGAAAAAGCCGCTGATCATTTCTGCTGTCATTCATGCTGTTGTTATTCTGTTTTTGATTGTCGGCATGCCGCATATCTCGACACGTGATTTTGATGCGCCACCGCCTGTGATGGTGGAACTTGCACCCATCTCCGAGATGGCACAGACAAACCGCGCGCATGTCAAAGCGCCCAAGACAGAAGAGAAAAAGCCAGAACCGCCCAAACCTCAGCAAGAAAAAATCAAAAAGGCTCCGAAGAAGTCGGACCCCGCACCCAAGCCTGCGGAAAAGAAGCCTGAACCACCAAAGCCTGCCGAGAAAAAACCAGAGCCGAAAAAGGAAGCTTTAGCCGAGCAGCCTTCTGAAGAAAAGCTGGAGCAGCCCGAGCCGCCCAAGCCCGAGAAGAAGGAAGAAAAGAAAGAAGAGAAAAAGCCTGAGACCAAGAAGGAAGAGCCGAAGAAGGAAGAAGATTCTGAGGCTGATCTCGATTCGCTTTTAAAAGATTTGTCGCCGACTGACACACAGTACGAAGCACCCGATACAGATGTGCCGACCGACAATACCAGTGCGGCGCCGACGCCAGACGCACCGCTAGGAGCAACGCTTTCGATGACCGAACTTGATGCCCTGCGCTATCAGTTGTCACAATGCTGGAATATCCCCGCAGGGGCACAAGGCGCGGAGGATTTAAATGTCGAAGTTAAAATCGTTGTGAATGCCGATCGTACGGCGCAATCCGTGACAATTGTCGACCAGGCACGTTATAACAGCGACGGGTTTTTTAGAGCGGCGGCGGATTCTGCGCGACGTGCGGTCTTGAATCCGAACTGTTCTCCGTTAAAATTGCCTCCCGAGAAATACGACCAGTGGAAAGTCACTTACGTGAACTTTAACCCGAAAGATATGTTCTAACCTTTAAAGGATATTGAAAAACCATGCGCCTCACATCTTACTGCTTCGCTCTTTGCGCTCTTCTTATTGCTGTTCTGCCGATTACGGCACGGGCGGAATTACGTGTGGATGTGACGCAAGGCGCAATGAATCCGATCCCTACAGCTATTCCTGACTTTGCCGTCGGGGCAGGGGGCGATGCCCAGCTTGCGACATTGATCCCCTCTATCATTCGCAATGACTTGGATAGCTCGGGCCTTTTTAAAATTCTGCCGCCTTCGGCCTATATCCAAGACCCGAATTCTTTGCAGGCTGGCCCGCGTTTCCCTGAATGGCGTGCCATTAATGCGCAGGCTCTGGTTGGCGGACAGATCGTTTCAGCCGGCGGTCAGATGAAAGTTGAATACCGTCTCTATGACGTGTTTTCACAAACACAGATGAACGGCATGTCCTATAACGTCACGCCGCAAAATGTGCGCCGTATTGCCCATATCATTGCCGACGATATCTTCAAACGCATTACGGGTGAGGACGGCTATTTTGATACACGTATCGTCTATATCGCCGAAAGCGGCGCACGTCAGGGCCGTACCAAACGTCTTGCGATCATGGATCAGGACGGCGCGAACAACAAATATCTGACTGACGGAAGTGATTTGGTTCTGACACCGCGCTTTTCACCGAACGAACAGATGATCACTTACATGTCCTATCGTGGCGGCAAGCCGCAGGTCTATATTTATGACCTGAATTCAGGCCAGCAATCACTGGTCGGCAACTTCCCTGGCATGACGTTTGCGCCGCGCTTCTCACCTGACGGACGCTCGCTGATTATGTCTTTGGCCAGAAACGGTTCGACGGACCTTTACGTGATGGATCTCAATTCACGCCAACCAAGACAGCTCACAAGCTCCAAAGCCATCGATACGGCCCCGAGCTACTCACCTGACGGTAATCAGATTGTTTTTGAGTCCGACCGTGGGGGCACGCAGCAACTCTATGTCATGTCGGCACGCGGTGGTGAAGCCAAACGCATCACCTTTGGTAACGGTCGCTATGCGAACCCTGTTTGGTCTCCCAGAGGTGATTTGATTGCCTTTGTGAAAATGCAGGGCGGCAAATTCTATGTCGGCGTCATCCGCCCTGACGGATCGGGTGAGCGCCTTATCAATTCCGCGTATCACGTTGAAGGTCCCACATGGGCACCGAACGGTCGTTACCTTGCCTACTTTAAGGAAACGCCTTCACCGAATGGTCGCTCGGCAACACTTTACTCGATTGATTTGACGGGCTCGAATGAACGCCGCCTGAACACACCGGGCGACGGGTCTGACCCCGCATGGTCGCCCTTGCACGATAAATAAGGATTAAAAAGAAACCCGCTTCATGGAGCGGGTTTTTTCTTTCAGGCGAGATATTCTTTGAAATCTTTGAGAACAAGCTCATAGAGCGGCTTCTTAAAAGGCACGATCATATCCATTAACTGATGGGCTTTCATCCATTTCCATTGAGAAAACTCGGCAGGTTCATGGGCATGCAGATTGACTTCTGTGTCATTCCCCGTAAACGCCATCGCCGCCCAGATTTGCTCTTGTCCGCGAAATTGACCGCCCCAGAGACGCTTTTGCAAATCTTCGGGCAAATCATAGCGCACAGGCTCGATTGCAAGACGGAACAGTTCAGCGGACGTAATGCCCGTTTCCTCATAAAGCTCACGGTAAAGCGTATCCTCGACATTCTCGCCTTCATCAATGCCGCCTTGCGGCATCTGCCAAGCGCCTGGTGTATCAATGCGTTCACCCGCAAAGATCAGCCCGTCACTATTGATTAGGCACACGCCAACCCCTTTGCGATAGGGCAAAGCCTGAATTTCGGGCGGAACATGATGTGCGCCGATACTCATAACAAAGGTTCCTGCAAACGGGAAAGGGGAACAAGCTCAAGACCCGCCGCTTCGAGAGATTTGATAACGTCAGGCAGCGCCTTCAGGTGGGCAGGGGTCAGCGACACAAATAATGTGCCTTGCGCCTGTTTGAGCGCGTCCTCCTGAAATGATTTGATAAGGGCGCTTTCAGCTTTAAGCGCGACAAAACGACCGACAATGGCTTCGGCGCGTTCCTGTTTGCCCATCAGAACAAGGCCATAGCCGCGCTCTTTAGCCTCAATGAGAAGAAGGCGCGCATCGCCGCTTTCCGATGTTTTGCCTCTGCCGTCAGCAATCAAGCCCGGAACATGTCCTGCACGTGCCAGCATCGTATAGAGGTTGCGTTGGTTTTCTTCCAAAGCCACGCCGTCACGAAGGGCCATTGCGCCCGAATCCGAAGTCCGTGTGGTGGCTTGCAAAGGGATATCCCCCCATGGCTCAAATTTCTTGGCATAGGCAGCAGAAGCGATTTTATCGGGATTTTGCGCATAAGGCGAAACCGCGACACTGATATAGGGCGGTAAAGTCTCACGCGCCTTGGTACTTAACTCTTCGGATAAACCGTAATCCAGAAGAATGACTGAAAAAATGCCACGCGCCTTTGCCGATAGTGGCGGGCTTTCCAGTGCGTAGGCATCTAAAGGCCTGACATCGGCGCGCCCTTCGGCTTCTCCCATCGCGGCGGGGATATCGCCATAAGGCGTGGTCTCATATGTCGGGATCTCGATATTATCCGACACAGCGTGCGAGGCGGGCTCATGGACAGCCTCATGGGGTTCAGCGGAGTGTCTTTCCTCATGCGAAGCTGTCTCTGCCTCTTTTATCTCTTCATGCTCCAAGGCTTTGGAGTGGTCTTCCTGCGCTAATAAATCGCCCTCAATCTCACCGATATCTTCTTCGGGTGAGGGGGCAACCGTTTCAACGGGCAGAATAAGGGAGTGAAGCTTGGTATCCCCTTGTTTGAAGATCATGCTCTGGAGGCCTAAAATCAGGACCGTGCCGCCCAGCAGCCCTGCAAATGTCAGGGATGCTGTTTTGGACGAAACGGAACTGAAAATCGGATTCTCCATATGTGGGACCTGCCTGAAAATTAGGGGACAGGGATCACTTTCGGCTTATCGGATGTGCCCGACTTTTCCTCTTTGATATCCTTCTTCTCTTGAGGCGAAAGGGTCATGTCCTTTTCGCCTTGATAGAAGGAAATACCGTGGATGAGGTCAATACCGCGTGCCAACTGGTAATCCAGATCGCCTTCGGCATTCTTGTCACCGTCTTTCACATCCTTGGCATCATCTGCCTTCTCATCGTCTTTTGCATTGTCGTTGGCAGGTGTGCCGTTCGGGTTCACAAGTGCGCCCTTCAGATCTTTTTCACGAAGACGCTCCTCAGAGAACTCCTCGATCTTGGCTTGTTCAACCAGAATGTCCGGTGTGATACCGCTGGCCTGAATGGAACGACCTGACGGCGTGTAGTAACGCGCTGTCGTCAAGCGCATCGCGCCATTACCCGGCAGAGGAATAACGGTTTGAACCGAGCCTTTACCGAATGTCTGGGTCCCTAAAACAATCCCGCGATGGTGGTCTTGCAACGCACCCGCAACAATCTCAGAGGCCGAAGCCGAACCGCCATTGACGAGAATAACAATCGGCAAGCCGTCAGCCATATCGCCCGGCGTGGCATTGTCACGCTTAGAATCTTCAGGATCACGGCCCTTGGTGGAAACAATCTCGCCTTTATCCATGAAGACATCCGCAACGCCGATGGCTTGCTCAAGCAGGCCGCCCGGATTGTTACGCAAGTCAAGAACATAGCCGGTGATTTTGCCGCCTGTTTCTTTCTTGATATCTTCAATGGCTTTTTTGACGCCGTCCGTTGTGTTCTGGTTAAAGGTCGTAATACGGATATAGCCGATATCATCCTGTTCAACATGTGAACGCACGGATTTGATACGGATAACATCGCGTGTGATTTTATAATCAATCGCATCAGGCACACCTTCGCGGCGCACCGTCAGCTTGATGGTTGAACCAACCTTGCCGCGCATGGAATCAACCGCTTCGGAGAGTGTCAGACCCAATACGGGCTTGCCATCGAGATAGGTAATATAGTCACCTGCCTTAATGCCCGCCTTAAAGGCCGGTGTATCATCAATCGGAGAGACGACCTTCACAAGGCCGTTTTCCATGGTGACTTCGATGCCTAAGCCCCCGAATTCGCCGCTCGTTTGCACGCGCATATCGGAAAAGTCGTTTTCATCAAGATAAGAAGAGTGCGGATCAAGGCTTTCCAGCATGCCGTTCAGGGCATATTTGATCAGTGTCTTATCGTCAACATCGTCAACATACTGGGCGCGCACACGCTCGAACACCTCACCAAAAAGGTCAAGCTGGCGGTATGTCTCATTCGCGTCCTTACCCATCTTGTCAGGGTTTGTGCCCGCCATCCTTTGGTCTTCTTGCGCATGCAGCGAATGGGTCACAGTATAAAGGCCCAAGCTCATGGCGATAATGGCAAGGAAGGTCAGGGGAAGGCGAAATTTAGACATCGGGTTGTTTGCTCCGAGTAAGGTT
>JBFWMN010000037.1:0-16349 GCA_050251555.1 Pseudobdellovibrionaceae bacterium
GAAAGCCGATGAAATCCACGTGAGGATTACCGTATTTGGCAAGAAGGTTTTTGTCGGCAAGCGCATGTATTTCGGTGAGTTACTGTTCAACCGCCGAGATTTCGGGCGTGCGCTGCACCTGTTTGAACTGGGCTTTGACACGGTTACGGAATGCTTCTTCGTACACTTGCTCGTAAAAGCCGATGCGCTCGACAAAACCGTATCCATCCGTGCGGATCAGTGCGGCATCGACACCATCCATTGAGGTTCCTGACATCAGGCCAATGACCGTGTAAATGCGGCGTGTTTCGTCCATCCCGTCGATTCCGTCTTTTTGTGTGAAATTGATACATTATGCATAATACATAATCGTGCAAAAAGAAAGGATAAACCACTAGACAGCCAATCCCTTCCTGCGTAAGACTTTTACCCCATGAGCACATATAAATCCGATTTTCTGAATATCCTGAATGAGCGCGGCTTTACTAAAGATTGCAGCGATTTTGAGGCCCTTGATGCCAAACTGATGTCAGGCGTACAAAGTGCCTATATCGGCTTTGACGCTACCGCCAAATCCCTGCATATCGGCAATTTGACAGGTATCATGATGCTCTACTGGTTTCAGGCCACAGGGCATAAACCCATCACATTGATGGGCGGGGGTACCTCAAAAATCGGCGACCCGTCTTTCAAGGCCGAGGAGCGTAAGCTTCTTGATGATGCGACCATCGAAGAGAATATGGAGAATATCCGCACCACATGTTTTACCCAGTTTCTCAACTACGGGGACGGTGCGACAGATGCCGTCATGGTCAATAATAATGACTGGCTGGATAATCTGAATTACCTCGCCTTTTTACGCGATTATGGGCGCTATTTCTCAGTCAATCGCATGCTGTCCTTTGACAGTGTGAAAACACGTCTTGAGCGTGAAAGCATGCTCTCGCTGCTCGAATTTAATTACATGGTCATGCAAGGTTATGACTTCCTCGAGCTGTACCGTCGTCATGGCACAATCTTGCAGATGGGCGGATCAGACCAGTGGGGCAACATCATTAACGGTGTGGATCTGGCGCACAAAGCCGATCAGGTCCAGCTCTACGCACTGACGGCCCACCTTTTGACAACACCGTCGGGCGAAAAGATGGGCAAGACGGTTAATGGCGCCGTGTGGCTGAACCGCGCCATGCTGTCCCCTTACGAGTATTACCAGTACTGGCGCAATGTCGATGATGTGATGGTGGAAACGCTTCTGAAGCGCTTCACGAAGCTGCCCTTAAATGAAATTGCCAAGCTTGCCGCCCTGCAAGGTCAGGAAATCAATGAGGCCAAGAAAGTTCTGGCTTTTGAAGCGACCGCCTGGTGTCACGGTGAAGATGCCGCCAAAGATGCCGAAGAAACTGCCAGAACCACCTTCGAACAAGGCGGTGTCGGCGCGGATCTTCCTTCCGTCACAATTTCAGCCTCAAGCCTGAAAGACGGGATGGGCATTCTGGATTTGTTGCGCGAGAGCGGCCTTGTTGCCTCAAACGGTGAAGCACGTCGCCTTATTCAGGGCGGCGGGGCAAAGCTGAATGATGAAAGCATCACAAATGCCGACATGGTTGTCAGCGATCAGGCCCTAACCACTGACGGGTTTTTGAAACTCTCGGCAGGTAAGAAGCGCCACGTTCTCGTGCACGCTGCCTAAGACAGCTTAGACCTCACGCAATCGTACGCGGATCCATGCGCATCGGCGGTGCAGGCCGTACATCCTCGAAATTGTCATCGGGTACGGGCTGACTTGATCGGTCAGGGCCGCAGATGGATGCCGCGTTAAAATCAACCGATCCGGCAAGGCTGATCTGCACCGCATGGGATTGCGGGTAATACACGTAAATGCCGCGCGCCGTTTTGATATCCTCAGGCACTTCATTTGCCGCGATCTTCTGCTCCACCGCACGGGCCGCCGCAACCAGCGCCAGCGAAGATTGCATCACTTGCGTCCCGTTTTGACGCGCATCATATTTGAAGCACCCGCCCGCCCCGTCAAAAGCCATGATCATCGGCGAAACACTGGATGCCCCGCCACTGACACTGACAGGGATCGCCTGCATATTATTTGATGCGATAAAAGCCTGCACATCATCGGTACTTATCGAAACGCTTGTCCCTGCGGAAGCCTCTTGTTCGGCTTCAGGTACAGCAAGTTCGGTTTGTGGGGCAGCAGGGGGTGGAGAGACCGGCAGCTTTTCGGCTGAAGCGCCACCCGTCAGAAGAAGCGGAGAAAGAGCGAGAAACGCAGATCTTGAGAGATAAGACATAACGAAACCATCCTGTTTAAATAAAATTATAATTATTGGGTTTTATCTAAACGAAAATTTCGTGACTTGGCAATTTCTTATTGTCTTTGCGCAGGGATAATCGGTGGATTTTGTTGCTGCACCTCTTTTTCTTTGGCCTCCTTTCGGTCAACCTTCTCAACCGGCGTTTCCCCTTCAAAGAGAATTTTACGCAAAATTCCGGGAGTCAGCGCAGAGAGCGGATTGATCGAGACTTTGGGGTCATTGGTCGGGCCCTTCATCGTGTAGGTCGCGGCAAACAATGCGCCGCCGCCCGTCAAAATATCGCCGATCAGCGGAATTTGACCGATGACATTGTTGATAGTGCTTAAGGGGACAACCGTTCCTTCAATGTCGGTCGTATTGGCGCCTAAATCGACCACACCCGCGAAAGTCAAGCCGACTTCAGCCCCCGAGGTCCGTCCGTCCGTCAAACGAATCTGAGCACCAAGCGGCCTTTTCAGATATTGGAAGCGGCTTTCAAGGCGCGTGAAGCCCATCCCCTTCCCGCCCAGCAATTCGGAAAGACCATTGATTGAAGCAGCATTCAAAAGTCGTGCAAGGCCAGGAGCTTTTACAACCTTGAAATTGGTGATCCTGAAACTGCCATCAACGTCATTCTTGCTGCCGTCTTGCAATTGCGTGCCTGTCGCTTCCAACAAACCGCCGACCATGTTTTCATACCAGCCCAGAGCCTTCAGCGTTGCGCCCGCATCACCCGCTTTGAAACGGAACTGCATCACACCTGCCGCATCAGCCAGATAGTTGAGATTGACGGCACCCTCACCCGATGTGCCGACAAAACGAAGCACATTGATCATACCGTCAGGGTCGATATCGACATACACGGAAGCATCGCTCAATGCCCCATTTTCGGACAGGCGCAGATTGGTGACTTTCCCGTCAACTTTCATACGCGGGGGAAGCGGGGTTGCCTCGCTCTTCACCTCAATGTCGCGGTCTTTATCGTCAGAATCCAAAAAGGGGCGCGCATCCGCCATATTGCCACGAATAGTAAAGGCCAGCGTGCTTGGGGCTTCACGGACCATATTTAGGGAAAAGTCATTCCCCGGCAGTTTCAGTGAAGAAAATGTTGCGCGCGTCACATTGCTTTCACCATTCACTTGCGCAAAATCAAGATTTCCGCCCGTGATCGTCCCGTCAAAAAGGGTGATGTTTAAATCCTGTACCTTATTAAGCGTGTCACCACTCATGAGAAGTGTCGTGGTCAGCTCCCCCTTTTCGCCCTCCGGCTTACCGTAATCCAGCGGGTCGATAACAAATTTGGCAGGGGTCAAATCGGCTTTCACCTTAATGACGCGTGAACGGTTGAAATTTTGGGTAAAATCAATGTCCAACGGCACGGAACCCGACACGTAATCATCCAGTGCCGCACCGAATTTATCACGCAGATCACGCGGGGCAGTCAGTTGCGCAGAAACCTTTTGTTGCCATGTATCACCTGCGCCCGTATTCAGTTTTTCCTGATATGTCACCGTCACGGGTGTCCCGTCCAGCGCGCCCGAACCTTTGACATCCAGAATGCCGTCGGCAGCCGCCAGTGTAAACGGTCCGCCAGTGACCGTCATATCTTTGACAAGACGCGGCAAGGAGACATCGTTCAAGGTGGCATTCAC
The DNA here is from genome assembly GCA_050251555.1 of Pseudobdellovibrionaceae bacterium. Taxonomy (GTDB): domain Bacteria; phylum Pseudomonadota; class Alphaproteobacteria; order Micavibrionales; family Micavibrionaceae; genus UBA2137. Next base: position 3,938 of record JBFWMN010000037.1, read on the forward strand.
CTTCACACCGACATCGTCGTTCTTGAGTTCTTTGATCAACGGGAAACCGACATTCACGTCGGCTGAGAATGTACCTTTAACTTCCTCAGGCTTAAATTCCAGCTTATCGCCCAGATTAATCGGTTCCAGCGAGATATAACGCAGCAGATCGGGGGCTGTCCCGCTTAAGGACAAATCGATAGAGGCCATGCCGCCATGTTCGACATTGATATCACTTAACAAGACTTGGCCTTTGATGACCTTGATATCTTTCAAATGTCCGCCTGTGATACTGATATCAAGGGACTCGTTGTTGACCTTACCAGAACCGGTCATGTCTTCTCCTCCCCATAAAGGTTCGCGATACTCGACCGCCAGATCCTTGAAATCGAAAGCGACATCGGGGTCTTTGGCATCCACCGCCCAGCTTGTCTGGGTCACGTCGCTTTGTAACAGCTTCCCGCTCTCCTCGTCACGGAACGGACCGAAGAGCGTTTTTTCCGTGCGTACAACATCCAGCTCCAGCTTCGCGGTGGCTTGTGTCACCATGCCTTTGGACAGTCGCTGAACGACCCATTCGTGAACAGCCGTACTGTCGTCGGCTTCCGTCCAGAAACTGTCAACCAGATCAATCGGGATATTCAGTGCTTTCAGGGCCAGAGGCAGGGTCAGGTGGTTGTCATCATATGTTCCCGCACCTGTACCGCTCAAACTCATCGTGCCGGATTTAATTTCAAGATCGGTCAGCGAGGCTTTGCCGCTTTGCGCGTCCATCGCATAATCAAGGCGCAGCGTATCCAGCGGAAGCGGCGTTTTCTCCTTGTTCTTCAAATAAAGCGTCCCGTCATCGGCGCGTAAACCGACTTCCAAGGCTTGCAACTCTCCCGCCCGCGACAGACGCAATTTCAGATGTCCGCTGGCCTCCAGACCTTCGCCGTCCAGCGCATCCACACCCAATGTGTCAGCATATAAAAAGGGTAGGAAGTGACGAAACTCCCCTTCGATGACATAAGCATCTTTGCCTTCAAGACGCGCCCGCGCATCCAGACGTGTGGGTGTTTTTTGTCCCATCAGCGATGTCGCAAGAGAGATACCCGCCTCATCACCAGCACGTAAAAAACGCACATCCATTTTTTCCATAGCCCAGCTTCGGCGCTCTTTGATATCGAGAACCGACACACGAGCATCCTGAATCTCAAAGGCCTCAAGACCAAAAAGCGGGTCGTCTTTTCCGCGTGATTGCGGATCAAGGGCGCGAACAATGAAATTATCGATATTCACCGCTTCAGCGTCTTCTTTGGCCTTATCATCAGGCATACGGCCAAAAGTGAGGCTGACCGATCCGTCGCGGCGACGGATGACACGCAGCGATGGTTCTTTTAAGATAATCGCCTCAGGTTTTACCTGCCCGATAAAGAGCGGTGAGGTTTCAAGCGCAACAGCCGCTTTGTTGAGCGAAAAGAGCGTTCGGCTTTTCTGGAGGACCGTCACATCATCCAAAATCAATAGCAGCGGACCGTTGAAGTCGGGCCAATGAAGAGATGCACCTTTAAGGGTCGTCGTTATGCCGCGCTCGGGATCTGTCAAAGCCGCCTGTACTTTGGACAGTGCAAAGCTGACATCAAGAGGGCCCTTATGCAGACGATAACCCGTGAGAGCAATGGTCAAAAGAATGACAAGAAGAAGGACAATCAGGGCTTCCCCCATCCATGTCCCTAAGACCGACATCACACGAAAATGGTTTTTCGTACCGTCTTTCGCCTCCTCGGGCTGGTCTTTCTCGTTTTGTGCGTTATCTTGGTCAGGCATATTACTTAAAAGAAATAACGCGCCAGAACTTGCTTGAAAAGGAGGGAAAGCACATGAATACACTGAAAATAGGCGATAAAGCCCCAGAATTTACCGCACCGACTGATAATGGCGGGACATTGTCTTTAGAAAGCCTCAAAGGCAAGACCGTTGTTTTGTATTTTTACCCCAAGGACGACACGCCCGGATGCACGAAAGAAGCCTGCGGTTTCAACGAAGCACTGCAATCTTTCAAATCGCTGAATGCCGAAATTGTCGGCGTCTCGAAGGACTCAGCCGCCAAGCATGACAAGTTTAAGGAAAAATACGGTTTGAATTTCAATCTGGTGTCTGACGAAGACGGCGCAATTTGCGAGGCCTACGGCACATGGATCGAAAAATCGATGTATGGACGCAAATATATGGGCATAGACCGTGCGACCTTCCTGGTTGGCCCTGACGGCAAAATACAGGCGATCTGGCGCAATGTGAAAGTACCGGGTCATGTTGACGAGGTCAAAGAGACGATAGAGATCAATAAAAAAGCCGCTTAATGCGGCTTTCTTTTTTCCTTAGGCGACCAGTGCGCCACGGATCGGGGTCAGGTCTGCGTGCCATTTCTTGAGTGTCTCAAGATCGCCGCGCAGGAATGTCGCGCTTTCCGGGAAAATCTCAGCAATATTCAGACCAACGACATTTGCAAGTGTTGCCGCATTGTCATTGGCTGTGCTCAGGCTACGCCACAACAGGCGCAGATCGATATTCGACGCCTTGATGGCTTTGATATCGTTATTTTCGAAAATGCATATCAGGCCGCAAAGCTCCATCACCTGTTCGTTGGTGCCGCTAGAGGATGCGGAGAAGTGACCATACTCAAGTGCAAGGTCAGCGAGATCCCAGACGAGATCAATTATATCGGTCAATTTATTTTGCATGCGCGAAACCTACAGAAAATGCCAAGTGTAAGTCAAGCTTTTTCAAATTAAGGCGCGATTGTATGTGGATTACGCTGTTTCCAGCAACTCACCCGTGACTTTGCGCAAGCCTGCACCCGCCTGATTGAGGTAATCATGCGTATGAGCCGCCACCTGATCACAATGATCGGTGAAGAAGTGGTTTGCGCCTTCGATCATGCGGTAGTCGATATCAATGCCTTTTTGAGCATTCAAACGGTCAACAACCTCATTCACATCGTCTTTTTGAGCGATTGTGTCACGGCTTCCATGCAGGATCAGGCCTGATTGCGGGCAAGGTGCAAGAAAGGTGAAATCATATTCGGAAGCAGGAAGACCGACCGACACAAAGCCTTTGATCTCAGGGCGACGCATCAGAAGCTGCATGGAAATCCATGAACCAAATGAAAAGCCTGCGGTCCAGACATAAGGGGCTTTCGGGTTGATCGCCTGCATCCAGTCCAGAACGGCTGCTGCATCTGTCAACTCGCCTTCGCCCTTGTCAAAAACGCCTTGGGATTTGCCGACACCGCGGAAATTGAAACGCACAACAGAGAATCCGCGCTCGACAAAAGTCTGGAACAGTGTGTAGGTGACTTTGTTGTTCATGGTCCCGCCTTTAAGAGGATCGGGATGGAAAACGACCGCGAGCGGCGCGTTAGGAAGTTTGGAGTGGGCGTATTTCGCTTCAATACGGCCTGCTGGGCCGTTAATGATAATATCTGGCATTCAAGTCCCCGTAATAGACTGATTCACTTTTCATCCGCCGTGGGGGTATGCTATTTATGTCTATCCCTCCCACAGGGTGGACTTGTTATAGACAATTCCGATTCGTTTTGTCTATATAAATCTCTCTTGACTCATGAATAGCTGTGGATATTCAATAAGATAAACTATGAATTTAGAGTCTTTTCAATGACTTCTCCCGTATCACGAATCTATCTCGACTATAACGCCACAACCCCTATCCGCCCGGAAGCGATTGAGGCTGTAACCCTTGCCATGCAGACCCATGGCAACGCGTCGTCTGTGCACAGTTTCGGGCGCTCGGCACGCAAGATGGTCGAGGAAGCCCGCGCCTCTGTCGCCAAACTTGCAGGCGTTGCCGATAAACAGGTGATCTTTACCTCGGGTGCGACCGAATCCAATAATATGATCTTGCGCGGCTTTCATGATCGCCCCTCTTTTGTCAGTTCCGTCGAGCACCCGTCCGTCTATGTTTGCGGGCGTGAAAACGGGGTCATCCCCGTTCATGAAAATGGTCTGATCAATCTGGATGCGCTTGAAGAAGCTCTGCAGAATGAAGAGATACCCGCCGTTGTCTCACTGATGTACGTCAATAATGAAAACGGCATCATCCAGCCCGTCAAAGAGGCCGCCGCCATCGCCCATAAATATAACGCCATTATGCACACGGATGCCGTACAGGCCGCAGGGCGTATTCCGCTTGATTTTGACGCACTGGACGTTGATTTCATGTCACTCTCCGCACATAAGCTCGGCGGCCCGCAAGGGGTGGGCGCGCTGATTATGCGCCAAGGATTGAACCCGCCTAAATTCATGCATGGCGGCGGGCAGGAACGGCGCCAGCGTGCGGGCACAGAGAATGTCGCAGGCATTGCGGGATTCGGTGTTGCGGCAGACCTAGCGCTACGCGACTTAGAAAAATTTCAGGCGCTTGCCGCCCTCCGTCAGAAAATGGAGGCAGGTATTAAGGCCGCATCGAACCGCGTGCGCATCTATGGCGAAGATGTCAGCCGTGTCTCCAACACGGTCTCATGCAGTATCGAAGGAATTGATTCTGCCATATTCCTCATGAATCTGGATCTTGAAGGCATTGCCATATCTTCAGGTGCTGCTTGCTCCTCGGGTGCCGTACAGCCTTCCCGCGTTCTCCTCAGCATGGGTGTCACAGAAGACATTGCCAAAACAGGCTTGCGCATCTCGATGGGCTGGGGTACCACAGAGCCCGAAATTGACCGCTTTATAGAGGTCTGGACGAAACTTGTTCGCCGCCTCACCCAGTAGAGAAACACGCAATGCCTAAAATTACATTCTTACGAAAAGACGGAACATCCCGCGAAATTGACGCCCCCAACGGCCTGTCTGTCATGGAAGTTGCCATCCAAAACAATATCGATGAAATTGAGGGCGCATGCGGCGGCTCTTTGGCGTGCGCGACCTGCCATGTTTACGTGCATCCCGATTGGAAAGACCGCACCCTGCCTGACGGCGAGATTGCCGAAGAGGAAGAAGACATGCTGGATCTGGCGTTTGATTTGCGCAAAAGTTCAAGGCTTGGCTGTCAGATCATCATGGATGATGAGCTGGACGGCCTTGTTGTCGCCATCCCCGGCACCAAAACCGACTGGTAAACTTAGCCCAGACCTCCAGGCGCAGACGGGCCAGCAGGACTGAAACGGTTTCCGTCTGAGATCGTGTCGGAAGCATCTGCCATCGTCACGTTCCCAAAGCTCACCGCATCCTGACCTGTGTCTTCAAGCGCATCAGCAAAGCTGCCGTCACCAAAGGCCTCCTCGAAGCTTTGCGGTGCTGCCGCCTCTGCGTTGGCCTCGGCAGCCACTTGAATGGGCGGGCTGGCATTCACGCCAAAGCTATTTCGTGCCCAGGATGATTGCGCAGCGGCGACATTGACTTGCCCGCCGGAAATCGTATTGGAAACCGTTTGCACACTGCCGTCAGCAAGAACCTTCCCGTCGGCAAGTCTCACACCCTGAATCCCCGCAAGCTGGTTTGCATCATAATAGGTTCCACTGCTCCCCATTGCGCCTTGAGGCACATATAAAGCACCCGTCATATTCGTCCCGTCCGAGAAGATGTAAACGTGTCCACCGTTCGCCGTATCATAGCGTTGCATGGAATCGCCCGCATTGGCATGAACCGTCAATTTGCCGGAAACGCTTGCGCCTTCTGTCCCTGCAGCAGATGCTGGGGCGGCAGCAACCGGGCCGACAGGTGCAGCAGCACCCGCATCAGCAGGAGCCGCCGACGAAGGCGGCAGTTCAACTGTTTGAATGGAAGATGTGGGCGCAACCGCTTCACCCGTAACTTCTACAGGCGGCAAAGGCCCGGCGGCAACCACGGGTGCGACAGGCGCTACAGGAGCGGCAGCGGCAGCAGGAGCAGCAGCAACGGGCGCTACAGGGGCAGCAGGTGCCGCTCTTTGTGCCTGAGCGCCGATACCGACAAGAGATGCGCGACCGGGGTCAAGCTCCATAAATCTTTGCATATTTGCGCCCGATAAAACCACATAGCGGTCCGAACCACCACGCATCGGCACGGCAATGCTCTTTAATGCGCCGTTTCGATCATATTGCCCGATGATACTCGGGGAACTCGCCCCTTCTTCGGTAAAGCCTGTGGCGCGCATTCCATCCGCACTAAAACGCTGCACAACTTGTGTCGATGAGAGGCGGGCATCCGCTTCGGGAACACGGAACCTTTCAGGTCTGCGCTGTCCTTCAATGTCGACTTTGGCTGAGGTAATGCCGTCATTGATACCGGAGGCATTAATCCCGCCACCGATAATTCCACCAAGCAGACCACCTTGCCCCGGAACAATAATTTGTGGATTTGGATTTCTGAAACGGTCAAATATGCCCATATTATACCCCTCTTATGCCCTCAAAATTGTTTGTCGCGTTCTTATCAATTTTAAAAAATCTCATAAACCTGCCCCAAGTCTAATTTCATTATGTAAATTTATTATTAATAGGGTCGTGAAAAATTTGATTTTTGAGGTGAAAAGCCTTATGTCTAGCGCCCATGAACTCACTCGGCTTTGACAAAAAACCTGAAGAGACCCGCGTGGTTGTCGCCATGTCAGGCGGCGTTGATTCATCCGTGACGGCTGCCCTTCTGCAGGAAGAAGGCTATGAGGTCATTGGTGTGACGCTACAGCTATATGATTACGGCGCCGTCGTATCGCGCAAAGGCGCGTGCTGTGCAGGGCAAGATATCTATGATGCGAAACGCGTCGCCGAGGAACGCGGCTTCCCGCACTATGTCCTGAATTATGAAGACAATTTCAAAGACAGCGTGATTGACGATTTTGTCGCCTCTTACATGAAGGGTGAAACACCCATCCCGTGCGTCACCTGCAACCAGACCGTTAAATTCCGCGATCTTTTAAAAGTCGCACGCGATCTCAATGCCGATTGCATGGCAACGGGTCATTATATCCAGCGCGTTGTGAACCCTGAAACAGGCCGTGCCGAGTTGCACCGTGCCGTCGATAGCACCAAGGATCAAAGCTATTTCCTGTTTGCGACAACACAAGACCAGCTCGACTTTCTGCGCTTTCCGCTTGGCGGCTGGGGCAAGGATGTGACACGTGAACATGCGACACGTTTCGGACTTGTGAATGCCGCAAAGCCTGACTCACAGGACATCTGCTTTGTCCCCAACGGCGACTATGCATCTGTCGTCAAAAAAATCGAACCCAAAGCCGAGCGTCCGGGTGATATTGTCACGCAAAGCGGTGAAGTCGTCGGTACGCACCACGGCATCATCCATTACACGATCGGACAGAGGAAAGGTTTAGGTATTGGTGGGGGCGTCAATGACGATAACAGCCCCTTCTATGTTTTATCTGTCGATGCTGAAACAAACCGCGTGATTGTCGGCCCAAAAGAGGCTTTGGCGCGTGACACGGTGATCCTCAAAAACGCCAACTGGCTGGATGACGCCATGGACGGGCGCGACGTGCTGGTCAAGCTCCGCTCGGTCATGGCTCCTGTGCCTGCCCGCCTGACATCTGAGAATGACACATGGGTTCTGACCCTTGAGACCGCGCAATACGGCATTGCCGCAGGTCAGGCCGCCGTTTTGTATGATGGCGCACGCGTTCTGGGTGGTGGCTGGATTTCAAGCACCGAAAACCGCGCCCTTACGGACAAAGAAAAAGCGGCAAAAGCCGCTTAATTTCCAATTTTTCTATTTATCTGGCAGGCACTCTTTGTACGGCCTGTACAATCGACAAATCCGTGGGCTCGCCCTGCTCTTCCAGACGTGCCGCCACATAAGGGTGGTCAGGAGCAAATTTCTTTAAGAACGTCCAGATAAACTGCAAACCATCATGATCGCGAGCCGCCTCGCTGCTATTTTCAAGATAGACTGGCACGCGGTTGATACTTTCCGTGGCACCCCATAACGGATAGGCGCGCTCGCCTTTTTCGCAATTCTCATCAAGGCGCGTGATGTAAGGACGCCGATCCATATGCACCATATTGCCGCCATTCAGCACATGGGCACTGACATAGCCGCGCACTTTCGCGTCAAGCGGACGACCCATTCCATCCAGATCGAATGACGCCGTGTCATCTTCAGCTAGAAACAATGTCAATGTGTGCCCCTTATCCTGACACACCAGAAGAGGACCTGTACCACTGTCACTATTGATCATGGGCAATGTGCGCATGATATCCATGAAGTTGGATTGCCCTTCGGGGCTGCCTGCAAATTGGGTGAAAAGCGGTGTTGCTGTTGCTGTCATTCTCTTATCGCCTAAAAAGTGTTTTTTTATCATTTGAGTTACGTAAATAAACACGTTTTTATAAGGCATTGCAACAACTAAAAAGCCCCGCCATTTGCATGGCAGGGCTCTTTATTTTGCAGAACTGACCTGCTTAAAACTTTTTTAGTTGGCCTGACGACGCAAGAAAGCGGGAATGTCCAGCTCGTCTTCAATCGAAGGCTTGGCAGCAGGTGCATCCATGCTCAGGCGTGGTTGTGCGGCACGCGGTGCAGGTGTCGCACCGAACGTATCGCCGCCACCTTGTGTGCCGCCCGTTGTTTCCGTTTCATCGGAGCGGAAGGATTCTTCCTGTTGGTCACCGCGCCATGCACCGCCCGTGATACGCTCGAACAAGCTCGGCGCTTTCTTAGGCTTGTGTGCGCCCGGCACAGGAGGATTGAGCTTCAGTGCGGCATTACCTTGTGTTTGCGGCTGCTGCTGGTATTGCTGCTGCGGCTGTTGAGGCTGCGACGGACCATTGACGCTCTGGTTGGTGTAGCTTTGCGTGTAAGAACCGCCATATTGCTCGGGCGTCGCGGCAACAGGGGGAATAAAGGCATCGCCATATGTCGAACCGCGCAGCGTTTCGCCGTGGGTTACAGGTGCCTCAACAACCATTTGCGTCGCATTCTGACCGAAGAGATCGGCTTCAACGTGACCGTGCGTCTGCGCACCTTGGCTCATTTGCGCAAAAGTCTGTGTTTGCGAGTGCTGGACAGGCTGCGTCTGCACTTGCTGTTGTTGCGGCTGCTGAACAGCACGCTGAACCAGAGGCTGCTGTTGCTGTTGCGTGAAGACGCGACCTGGTGTGCCGCCTGCGACAGGTGCGGATGTACCGACCGTGCGTGGCGCAGCGCGCTCACCCAAGATGTAACCGCCATTCTGACCGCCCTTGGCTGCAACTTCCTTATCAATACCCGTGGCAACGATCGACACGCGCATCGAGCCTTCGAGATTGTCGTCGAACGACGTACCGAAGATGATGTTGGCATCAGGATCAATTTCGTCGCGGATACGATTGCAAGCTTCGTCGGCTTCGAACAAGGTCATGTCGGGTCCGCCTGTGACGTTGATGATTACGCCCTTGGCGCCTTTCATCGACATATCGTCCAGAAGCGGGTTCGAAATGGCTTTTTCAGCGGCTTCAATGGCACGTTTTTCGCCTGTGGCCTCGCCCGTACCCATCACAGCCTTGCCCATTTCCAGCATGATCGAGCGGATATCGGCAAAGTCCAGGTTAATCAGACCGGGATTGACAATCAGATCCGTCACACCGCGAACGCCTGATTGCAGCACAGAGTCAGCCATTTTGAAGGCTTCGGCAAATGTCGTGCGCTCATTGGCGATACGGAACAAATTCTGGTTGGGAATAACGATCAGCGTATCAACATATTCCTGCAATTCCTTGATACCTTCTTCAGCCATGCGCATACGCGTTGAGCCTTCGAAGTGGAAAGGCTTGGTGACAACACCGACTGTCAGAATATCGCGTTCGCGGCAGGCACGTGCAACAACAGGAGCAGCACCAGTACCCGTTCCACCGCCCATACCGGCTGTGACGAACACCATGTTGGTACCCTCAAGCAAGCTCATGATATCGTCTAATGTCTCTTCGGCAGCCATGCGTCCGACTTCCGGCTTGGCACCCGCACCCAAACCGCTTGTCACTGATGCACCGAGCTGAATTTTGTGATCTGCCAATGACGCTTGCAGAGCTTGCGCGTCCGTGTTGCAGACGACAAATTCGACGCCCTGCATATTGGCATGGATCATGTTATCCACAGCATTTCCACCGGCACCACCTACTGCAACGACGGCAATACGCGGGGTGAATTTCTGGTTGGTCGAGGTGGTAGGTGCAGACGGCTGCATACGGACATTTATCATTGGGGCGTTCTCCAGAGAGGGGAGGGTGAAACGAATCGATAGGACAAGTCTAGGAAGGAAAAACCCGCCTGAAAAGGCGCATTTTCTAATGATATGGTGTTCTTCACACGATTTTCAATCATAGCCTGCCCTGTATGTGAAATGGATGAATCGGTTAAGTGATTCATACGACTCAGATTTTTCCATTCTGAACAGAACAGTTCCCCTGTAAACAGGTTACGCACCGTTTTTTGTGGATAAGTGGATAAGCTTATCCCAAACTTTAGGGAAGTATTTACCAGTTCTCGCGCATCCAGTTACGCAGGCGCGCCCACAGATTTTCCGCTTCGCCATGCGCGGCGATTTCGGTAGGCATTTCATGGGCGCGTTTAGCGGCATACTGGAGAAGCCCTGCGGCAACCGAGAAAGCGGCGCCGCTTGTAGCATCCGGAAGCCCTTGCAAACGGATCGGAGCCCCCAACCGGACCTGTTTATTCAAAATATCTTTGGCCAGATCCTGCGCTCCAGGCAACAGGGATGCCCCGCCCGTCAATACAAGGCGACGCCCGACAGATTCGGATACACCCGAATCCTTTAAGTGCTGGGCGACCATCTCAAACGTTTCTTCAAGCCGAGCGCGGATAATATTAACGAGAAGCGAGCGCGGCACGTGGTGCGGTTGGGCATCATCAGCCTCACCCAGTAAGGGAACATCAATATATTCATGCTCGTCGCGGCTGGCAGCAATCGCCGAGCCATAAAGCGTTTTAATGCGCTCGGCGTTTGCAACCGATGTTGTCAGACCTTGCGCGATATCGGATGTGACAGCCGCCCCGCCCACAGGAATAGAGCCCGCAAACAAAAGACGTGATTGCTGGAAAACGGCAAAAGACGTTGTGCCCGCCCCCATATCAATGAGGGTGCAGCCCAATTCCATCTCATCTTCAACCAAAGTGGACAAGCCCGCCGCATAAGGCGCGGAACAAAGGGCCACAATATCCAGATGGCTTTGTTCAACGGCTGAGGCCATATTCTTAAGTGCTGGCAAATCACCATCCATCATGTGAATGTCAACGCCCAAGCGTTGGCCCGTCATGCCTTTCGGGTCTTTAATGCCTGTCTTGTTATCGAGGCTATAACCGACAGGGATCGTATGAATAAGCTCGCGATCTTCGGAAATGGCGCGGGATTGGGCTTTGGCGAGCGCACGGTTGATATCGTTGTCTGTCACATCCTGCCCCAAAATCTGCACATCAACGTCAATCGCATGGGATGTGGTGTGGAGGGCGGGAACAGCTAAAATAATCTCGCGTAAAGGATACCCCTTCATGGTTTTAGCAGCCATGCTTTCGGCGGCATGCACCGTCTGGCGGATAGAGTGCTCGGCCGCCGCCAAATCGACGACGGAACCCGCCTTTATGCCTTTGGAGACCTGATGGCCGACACCGACAATTTCCATTTCGCCCTCATCATCCGTCACGCGGGCAATGAAGCAAGCCATTTTGGACGAACCGATATCGAGCGCAGCCACAACCGAGCCGCGTTTAAAAGGGGTTGCCTCACTCATAGATCGGCCTCCCGCGTCGCAGATGCCTTGATAATCGGGCCTTCGGCTTCATCAACGGGCTGCAAGACAATCCTGTCGGATTGGCGCAAATCGATATCTTTAAGGGGTTGTTCAAGCACGTCATCTTCGCTCTGGTAGCGCGAAAGACGGGCCAGTGCAAGACCGAGGTCATCCTCGGGCAATTGAATCCGTGTATCGTTTGCCGTGAACAAATTCCAGCGCCTGCCGCCTATATATTGCACGCTTGTGATATGGGACGGCAAATTGGGTTCGGCCTGCAAATAGGTCATAAGTTGCGGCAAGGCTTTAGCAGCGCCCTGCCCGCTTACAATCAGCAACTCCTTGAAACGATTGTCAGGATGCTTCGTGATGACCTTCCCTTCCGTATCAATCAGGGAAAGGCCTTTATCGGGGCGACGCAAAAGAGCAAGAGGCGTGCGCTCGGTCAGATCGATTTTCAGCGTATGGGGAAACTGGCGGCGGACCGTAACGCTCTCAATCCAAGGGTCGGCCTGCAAACGGTCACGGATACTTGCCAGATCAAGAGCAAAAAGCGGCTCATTGCGGTCCACATCCACAGCCGTGGCAACGGATTTTCTGTCAGCAAAATGGCGACCTTCAACCAGCACGTTTTCAACGCGCAAACCCATATGGGCGGTTTTCATGACGAGAGAACGAGACGTATCTTCGCGGACTTTACCGATATAGCTGGATGTCCATAAC
>JBFWMN010000038.1:0-16230 GCA_050251555.1 Pseudobdellovibrionaceae bacterium
TCTGGCGTCATCGGCGCGCTTGATAATGGCGGCTTCATAGATATTGGCGTCATCCGTGCGGCGCAGGCGCGCCAATGCACGGTCGCCTTCCTTCATGGCGGGATGGCCTTTTTTGTCAGGGACAATTTCGATGCGTGGCGGCGGCCCTTGCAAATCCGCGTCCCACTCTAACGGTTTGGCGAATAAATCACCGTCGACATCCATGCCTGTGACCTCAATCATCGTAACGGCAGGCAGTCCCTCAGGAACAGCGTAACGCTGGGATGGCTGGCGGGCGATCAGCCCTTCGCTTTCAAGCTGTGAGAGCAGCGCTTTAAAAGGCCTGCGGTCATCACCCCTAATGCGGAATGCGGTTGCCAGATCGCGCTTTGAGACGGGCTCGCGCATGGCTTTGATAAAGTCGAGAAGTTCAGCTTTGGTAGGCAGTGTCATATTGATACAAGCCTATACTGTGCCTTGCATCGAAGATAGGGGAAATCCGCTTTCAGGACAGAAAAACATCACTTGCATTTCCAATATTTACATATTATATTTTCGCCACTTATTTTTGGTGAATTGAAAAAATGTCGGGAGAGGCGTAAAAACGTCATCTGAAATGCAGACACAAACCGTTCAACAGCTCGAAGCTTTACTGGAAAGCGATATGCTCTCCGCCAAACTGGCGGCGGCAGTCGAGGCCTTTTTGGCGGCACACGGCAATCAGGAAATTTCCCCCGAGGATTTGCAAGCCTTTTTGGACGCACAGCCGGAACTGCAACAGATTTTAACCGCCCTGAATTTGCAGGATGTCGCGCCTGCAGCAGGCGACGAAGCCGTTGTCTTGGGTAATTTCATTGGCTCGTTTCAAGACGCCACCTCGCTGGCAAAAGGGTTTAATCTGGCTGAGATTGCAACCTTTCAAAGCCCCCAAGGTGCAGGCCCTTTAGGTCAGGCTCATGTGCCGACAGGTGAACACACCATTCATCTGGCTCAAGCGTCACGCGGCGGTTCAAGCTTTGAAGGCGGCGACCTTAATCAGGGCGGCGATGGCGGCGGTGAAGCCCCGACAGGTCCGCTTTTCCATGCGATTGATGCCGTGCGTAATATTACGGGCGAAGGGAATAACGCCGATCATGCCACATGGGGCATGAGTCACACGGCGCTGATGAACGCGATGGATTACGCCTATGATGATGGGTTCTCAAGTCCGCATGATGCGAATATGCCGAACGCCAGAGAAGTCAGTAATGTAATTTTTTCCCAAAGCGGCGACATGTATTCCTCAAGCGGCATGTCCAACCTTTTCTGGGTCTGGGGGCAGTTTATCGACCATGACTTGACCTTGACCACGGGCGGTCAGGGCGAGGCTTACAATATCGCGATCCCGCAAGGTGACCCTTACTTTGATCCGTATGGCACGGGTACGGCTGAAATGTCACTGACGCGCTCGGGCTATATGGAAGGCACGGGAACCGATGCCTCGAACCCGCGCCTGCAGGTGAATGAACTCACCTCTTTCTTGGATGCCTCGCAGGTTTACGGTTCGGATGCGGAAAAGCAGGCGGCGCTGCGTGATACGGGCGGCTACATGAAAATCAATGCAGACGGCACTTTGCCCGTTCAGATGGGGAGTATGGGGCCAGAATTTCTTGCAGGAGACGAGCGCGCAAACGAGAATGTCGCGCTGACCTCTATGCACACCTTGTTTGTTCGCGAACATAATCACTGGGTGGATGTACTCAAAGCCGATAACCCTGAAATGAGCGATGAGCAACTCTATCAGACCGCCAAAGCACTGGTGGAAGCTGAGATCCAGCACATTACCTATACCGAATTTTTGCCTGCGCTCATCGGCACATCCGCCATTGACGCCTATAGCGGCTACGATTCAACGGTCAATCCGATGATCTCGACCGAATTTGCCACCGCTGCCTTTCGCGTCGGGCATACGATGCTCTCTTCCGACATTTTCCGCCTGAATGAAGACGGGTCCGAATTCGCCTATGGCAATTTGTCATTGCGTGATGCCTTTTTCCGCCCCGATATCATTATGACCCAAGGCGGCATTGACGAGATTTTACGCGGTGTTGCAGGCTCTATGTCCCAAGAAATTGATGCGTCTATCATTGATGATATTCGCAACTTCCTGTTCGTAGGCCCTGGGCAAGGCGGGTTTGATCTGGCAACCCTCAATATTCAGCGCGGACGCGATCACGGTCTGGAAGATTTCAATTCCTACCGTGAAGCCTATGGTTTGGAAAAATATCAATCCTTTTTGGAGCTGACCGACGGAAACGTCGAGCTTGCCGACCGTCTGGAGCAGCTTTACGGTTCAATCGACAATGTTGATCTGTGGGTCGGTGGCCTGATCGAAGCACCTGCCGCAGGCGCATTGGTCGGTGAAACGTTTCAGGCGATCATTGCCGACCAGTTTACCCGTGTCCGTGACGGTGACAGTTTCTGGTACGAAGAGCGTCTGGATGATACATACCTGAATATCATCAATCACACGTCACTTGCCGATATCATTCAGCGCAATACGGATATTGAATTTTTACAAAATGATGCTCTTGTTGCCGCTAACCGTATTGGCGGCACATCTGCCGCCGATCAAATGACAGGTACGGAGAATGCCGACCTTATTATCGGTTTTGAAGGCAATGATGTCATTGATGGCGGCAAAGGGGCAGATACGCTGTATGGCGGGGACGGGTCCGATCTTTTTATCCTCAAGGCAGCGGATTTAGGTGCATCAGCGGATGTCATCCGTGATTTTGGCGCGGGCGATAAAATTGATCTTTCCGATTTCTTAGGTGATTACGATGCGTCACATGGCCCGCTTTCAGACTATGTCTACGGCGTTAAAAACGGACATGACCTGACCATCATGGTCGACCAGGACGGGGCAGGCGATACTTATACCGCCCAAGCCGTTGTCGTTTTGGAAAATGTCGAAACGCTTGACCCCTCCCAAATCATCTTGCAGCAAGGCCAAGTCGCTTAAGACGATTTTTTGGCGGCGGCTTTCTTTTTAGGGGCCGCTTTTTTCTTGGGCGCAGCCTTTTTAGCTGGGGCTTTCTTGCCTTTTCCTTTGGGAGCGGTTTCGCCTGAGGCTTCTTTGGCAGCCTTCTTCTCGGAGTGGGCTGCAATCAGGTCAACCGCACGATTGATACCGATGGTCAGCACATCATCCGATTTCGGGATCGAAACGAAAGTCGATTTGATCTTCAAGAAAGGCCCGAAACGCCCGATCCCTGCGGTAATCATATCACCTGTTTCAGGGTGCGCACCCACATCGCGGGGTAAGGCCAGCAGGCTTAAGGCCGCTGCCAGATCAACGTCGGCAGGTGACACGCCACGCGGCAAGCCTTGGCGTTTGGGTTTATCCTTGGAGTTTTCGGGCGCGTCAATCTGCACGTACGGGCCGTAAGGACCTTTCTTGAGAGAGACCGTGCGCCCTGTGCCGGGGTCTGTGCCCAACACTTTGTCTTCAAAAACAGCGGGCTTCTCACCCTCTTCGCCGTCCTTGGCACTGTCATCCTGAACAGCCAGAGGCTGCGTGTGTTTGCATTCGGGATAATTCGAGCAACCGATAAAGGCCCCGAATTTACCGAGTTTCAAAGACAAGCGCCCTTCACCACAGGTTGGGCATTTTCTGGGATCGGGATTTTCCTTTGTGACAGGGAAGAAGTGCGGCCCGAGTTCATCATCCAAGTGATTGAGAACATCGGTAATGCGCAATTCTTTTGTTTCATCAACCGCAGCCGAGAAATCCGCCCAGAAATGCTTGAGCGTTTCAATCCAGTGAACATGACCTTCGGTAATCGCATCAAGCTGCAATTCCATGTTGGCGGTAAAATCATAATCCACATAACGCGTGAAATATTTCTTCAGGAATTCTGTGACCAGTCGACCGCGATCCTCAGGAATAAAGCGTTTGCGGTCCATCTGCACGTAATTACGGTCGCGTAAAACCTGCAGGATTGAGGCATAAGTTGACGGGCGACCAATGCCAAGCTCTTCCAGCTTTTTAACAAGGGTGGCTTCCGTAAAGCGGGGCGGAGGCTGCGTGAAATGCTGGTCGGGAATGACATTCAGTATTTTCAGGGCGTCCGATTCATGAAGTGGCGGCAAGATGCGATCATCTTCATCATTCTCATTGTCCGTATTGTCATCATCATCGCGGTCTTCGCGGTAAAGTGTCAAAAACCCGTCAAAAGCAATGGTCGAGCCAGTGGCGCGTAAAACAACATCATCCGTACCGTCCGAAATATCGGCAGAGACCTGATCCATCAACGCATTTTCCATCTGGCAGGCAATTGTACGCTTCCAGATCAGCTCATAGAGGCGGAATTGCTTGTCATCCAGATATGCACGCACCTGATTGGGGCGCTTAAAAAGATCGGTCGGGCGAATAGCTTCGTGGGCTTCCTGCGCGTTTTTCGCCTTGCTCTTATAGGCTCTCGGGCTGTCAGGCAGATATTTTTTATCGTAATCCGTTTCAATCAGGCGGCGTGCTTGGGCAATCGCTTCACCCGACAGGGTAATCCCGTCGGTACGCATA
Organism: Pseudobdellovibrionaceae bacterium; assembly: GCA_050251555.1. Lineage (GTDB taxonomy): Bacteria > Pseudomonadota > Alphaproteobacteria > Micavibrionales > Micavibrionaceae > UBA2137. The sequence goes on from JBFWMN010000038.1 coordinate 4,544, forward strand.
TAGGTAATCAAACCCACCGTCTCGCCGCCAATCTCGACACCTTCATAAAGCTGCTGTGCCAAGCGCATCGTTTGCGAGGCGGATAATCCCAGTTTACGGGAAGCCTCCATCTGAAGTGTCGAGGTAATAAAAGGCGCGTAGGGTTTGCGCTGAACCTGTCTTTTCTCAACCTTTTGAACGGCGAGTTTTTTCGTTTCAATTCGTTTGACGGCGGCTGTGGCAGCGGCTTCGGAGCCGATATCCAGCTTATCAAGCTTATTACCTGAAAGATGCGTCAAACGTGCTAGGAACGGCGCACCGGCAGGGGTCTGCAAGCGCGCTTCAATGGTCCAGTATTCGTCGGAACGGAATTTTTCAATCTCGGCTTCGCGCTCACAAATCAGGCGCAGGGCAACCGATTGCACACGACCAGCCGAGCGTGACCCCGGAAGTTTGCGCCAGAGCACGGGCGAAATATTAAAGCCCACCAGATAATCAAGGGCGCGGCGCGCCAAGTAGGCTTGGATGAGTGGCTCATCGAGTTCTCGTGCATTGGCAAAGGCATCCTGCACGGCCTTTTTCGTGATCTCGTTAAAGGTGACGCGTTTCACACCTTTATCTTTGAGCAGTTTTTTCTCGTTGAGAATTTCTAAGACGTGCCATGAAATGGCTTCACCCTCGCGATCCGGGTCAGTTGCGAGGAATACGTTATCCACGCCCTTCACGGCATCGCCGATTTCTTTCATTGTCTTTTTGCCGCGATCCGAAACTTCCCAGACCATCGCAAAATTATCGTCAGGTAAAACAGAGCCGTCTTTGGAGGGTAAATCGCGGACATGTCCGAAGGACGCGAGCACTTTATAGTCGCCACCCAAATATTTATTGATGGTTTTGGCCTTGGCGGGGGACTCAACAATGACAAGATTGGATGCGCTCAAGAGACTACTCCACAAGTGATACACGGTTTCCGGGCAGGCGTATGACACGTCCGCCCAGCTCAAGTTCAAGTAGGATTGCTTGAACCTCTGCACTGCTCACATGGCACGTCCGCACGATTTCGTCAACACCTGTTGCGGTATGAGACAGGGCGGCGATCACTTTTTGGGACAGATCGGAAGGCATTGGGTCAAGCGGCATTTCCTCAACCACAAAGTCGCGCTGGACCATATTTTCAAGGAGTTTGCCTTGTGTGCCTCTCGCCACAAAAGAGGAAAGATGGCTTATGATATCGTCGGCTTTTTGTACCAGAACAGCACCGTCACGAAGCAGCGCATTCGGCCCTTCGGCACGTGGATCACCTGGAAAACCGGGAACTGCAAAAACGTCTCTTCCTTGTTCAGCCGCCAATCTGGCAGTAATCAGCGACCCTGAACGTAAAGTTGCCTCAACCACAACAACACCCGCTGACAGACCCGAAACAATGCGGTTTCTGCGTGGGAAAAGCATCGCGGAAGGCTGCGTGCCCCAAGGGCTTTCGGCGACAATCGCCCCACCTTTTGCAATGATGTCATGATAAAGCTTGGTGTTTTCAGTGGGGTAAATGACATCCGCACCGCCCGCAACCACGCCGATTGTGCCTGTTTCCAGCGCGCCTTCATGGGCGGATGTATCAATACCGCGGGCCAACCCTGAGACAACGCATTGCCCTTGTCGCCCCAGATCGGCAGCCAGCTTTTTGGTAAATTTTTTGCCGTTCAAGGAGGCATTGCGCGCCCCGACGATACCGATGGAGGGTGCGTTCAAAAGGGCCGCATTGCCAAGAACGGTTAATAGCGGCGGGGCATCCTCAATTGCCGAAAGCGCAAGCGGGTAGGCCTCATCTTGCGCTGAAATAAGCTGTCCGCCGCTTTTGTGAATGGCTTGAAGCTCTCTCTCCGCATCGGCTTTTGAGGGGATGCGCGCACTCTTTTTACCACCTCTGGCCTGTAATTCGGGAAGAGCTTCCAATGCTTTTGCAGCAGAGCCGTAACGCGAAACCAGCCTGTAAAACGTCACGGGCCCCACATGATCCGTACGGATCAAACGCAACCAGTCCAGTTTTTCGGCGTCAGTCAGGTTCATGTCTTTTTCTTGAAGGAAATTTTCGGTTCTTCGCCTTTCAGTAAGCGGCGGATATTGGCGTGGTGGCGGATCAGAATGAGAAGCGCGATTGTCCCGATCATATAGACTTGCTGCGGGCGACCGATTGTCATGACAAACACGGGGGACATGGCAACGGCAACAATGGCGGCAAGCGACGAAATGCGGAATAAAAGGGCTGTGACAAGCCATGTGGCAGCACTTGCCAAGGCGACAGGCCATGACAAAACCAGAAGCACGCCAAAGGCTGTTGCGACCCCTTTGCCGCCTTTGAATTTGAGATAGACGGGGAAGTTATGCCCGATCACCGACCCCAAAGCGGCACCGAACGCGCCGTGAAGCCCCAGAAAATGGTGGGCGACAAGCACGGCAATCGCGCCTTTTGAGCTGTCCAATATCAGTGTCAAAAGCGCAAGCCACTTATTCCCTGTCCGTAAGACATTGGTCGCTCCGATATTGCCCGAACCGATTTTGCGGATATCGCCGTATCCTGCCACATAGCAAAGGACGAGGCCGAACGGGATTGCTCCGAAAAAATAACCTGCGATAAGGCCGATCAGACCGTCCGTCTGAATGTGATTGAGGATTGTATCGACCATGATTAATTCACCAGCTTGTCAAAGATGCCCATGCGCACAGGCAATCCGTTTTCCATTTGTTTAAAGATCAGGGAGCGATGCGGGTCATCCGCCACATCATCGGCTATTTCAACGCCTCTGTTCATCGGGGCGGGGTGGAGAACAACAACATCCTTATCCGCCAGTTTTAGCCGTTCTTGCGTCAGACCAAAGGCATGGAAATAGGCGGCATCATCGGGCACGGCACCTGCCGCCATCCGTTCCTTCTGGTTTCGAAGCATCATCACGGCATGAACCCCTTTAATTCCCTCCTCGATGGAGGTGAAGGCTTTCATGCCCTCGTAGGGCAGTTTTTGCGGCATCAATGTTTCAGGGGCGACGACATGAATATTTGCGCCCATTTTGGACAGCAGATGGAAATTGTCAGAGGCCACGCGGGAATGGGCGACATCCCCGCAAATGGCCACTGTTAAGCCTTCGAGCGTACCCTTGGCTTCAATGAGTGTGAACGCATCAAGGAGCGCTTGGGAAGGATGAGCGCGGTAACTGTCGCCCGCATTGATGACAGGGCAGGACACCAGATTTTTGACTGTATAGGGCGCTTTAAACTCGGAGTGGCGCACGACCACGGCATCGGGTTGATAGGCTCCGAGGCAACGTAATGTATCTGAAAAACTCTCGCCTTTCGCGGTTGAGCTTGTCGTTTCATCCCATGCAATCACGGATGCGCCGAGGCGGTAAGCAGCCATTTCAAAGGACGTGCGCGTGCGCGTCGAATTTTCGAAAAAGAGGGTGATGATGACACGGCCCGCCAAGCGGTCTCTGGGCCAGTCCTTATTTGCTAGGCCTCGCTTCATCACGGCAGCACCCTCGAGGTAGCGTTCGATCTCTTGCTTATCGAGAGTTTCAATGTCCAGAAGATGCATGATGTTTTATACGTCCTATTGAATGATGCCCGTATCTCTATACCGTTTTCGCGTCTCTTCGTCCAACCCGAGTATGTTGGAAAGAATAAAATCACTATCCGCACCGCAGACGGGCGGCGCATGTCTATAGGTGACGGGATTTTCTGAGAATTTCAAGGGTGAGCCGATGAGATCAATCTCTTCGCCCGACCCATGCTGCATGTGGATCTTCATATCCCGCGCCAGAATTTGCGGCGTTTCAAAAACCGCATCCATTTTCTGAATGGGGGCGGCAGGGATATTATGCGTATCCGCCAAAGCCAGCCACTCGGCTGTGGTTTTGCCCTTTAAACACGTACGGATCAGCGGCAACAGCTCGTTTCGGTGCAAGACACGCGCACTGTTCTTGGCAAAGCGTGGATCGGCGGCCCATTCCTCATGCCCACAAATCGCGGCAAAGCGGGCAAATTGCGTGTCATTGCCAACGGCAAAAATGACGTGATCATCCGCCGTTTCAAAAGCTTCATAAGGCACGATTGAGGCGTGCGCATTCCCAAGGCGGGGCGGGACTTGGCCTGAAGTCAGGTAATACTGGGCCAAATTGGTCAGAGACGAGAGGGTGCAATCGGTCAGCGCCAGATCAACATGCTGGCCTTTACCTGAAATGTGACGGGCTTGGAGTGCCGAAAGGATACCGATAGCCGCATAAAGCCCCGTCATAATATCGGATAAGGCAACCCCGACCTTCATCGGCGTGCCCGCAGGCTCGCCTGTGACGGACATCAACCCGGCAAGGGCTTGCGCCAGAAAATCATAGCCGGGTTCATGCGCTAACGGACCTGTCTGACCAAAGCCCGTGATCGAGCAATAAATGAGCTTTTCATGCGTTTTACTGAGTGTTTCATAATCCAGCCCGTATTTGGCAAGAGAGCCGACCTTGAAATTCTCAATCAGAATATCGGCTTTACCTGCCAGATCACGGATAAGCTGTTGCCCCTCAGGCGTGGACAGATCAATTGCGACGGAGCGCTTATTGCGGTTGGCAGACAGATAATAGGCGCTCTCGGATGTGTCGTTACCCTCACTGTCCTTCACAAAAGGCGGACCCCACTTGCGTGTATCATCGCCTTCATTGGGTCGCTCGATTTTAATGATTGTCGCACCCATATCGCCCAGCATCTGCGTGCAAAAAGGGCCTGCGAGAACGCGGGAAAGGTCCAGAACGATTAATCCTGTCAATGGCCCTTTCTCAAGCATCCAGCACCCATTTCAATAAGGGAATAAGAAGATTGATCACCATCATCAGGGCAATGCCGAAACAAAAGCCCGGGCCTGCGGGAATTTTCAGGCGTTTCAACGTAAACTCGCCTGTCTCGCGGGCCCGTTTTTTGGCAACGAATATGCCTTGAATAAGAGTAAAGGCCGCTCCCGCCGAAATCGCAAAGAGCGTGTTCGTGGGGCCCAGCCAGAAACCCGCCCCGCATAGCAGTTTGACGTCGCCCAGCCCGAGTGACTCTTGTCCGTAACGCCAATTGCCGTAAGCTCTGACCAGCATCAGAAAAACAACCGCGCCAATACCGCCAAAGACCATATCGAATTCGGACAGCAATTTGAAATCAAGCACGATGTGAAAGAGCGGACCCAATAGTCCGAAAGGAAACACGTAACGATTGGGCAGCAGCATGGTTTTGGAATCTATCGCCACCAGCACCGCCAGCAAGACAAAGGCCAGCGAGATAAGAATGAGAGCTATGAAAGAAGCGGAAATCATCGTGCAACCAAATTACGGGAAGGACCATCCCTTCACAAGAGCGCATTTCCTTTGATTCAGACCAAATTTTGGCGTTACACTATAAGGATCGGTTAAGCTTTTTCTGTCATGATCCTGATGGAAAGCCACCATAGAGGGTGGGGAGACCCTGATACATCATGTCTACTGTTCTGCTCGTCGAAGATAACGATTTTGTAAGATTGCAACTGACGCGCTTCCTAAGCGACGAAGGTTACAAGGTGGTGGAGGCCTCCGACGGTCTGACCGCCTTGGCAGCCATGCGTGACGATATCGCACTGGCGCTGGTCGACATACGCATGCAACCCGTTGATGGTTTTGAATTTGTGAAATCCATTCGCGCCAAAAATCTGCACACCCCAGTGATCTTCATGACGGGGGATGCCAATGACGAGGCCATTGAAAAGGCTGAAGCTCTGGGTGTTTCAACGGTCCTGACCAAACCCGTCCCCAAAGACCGTCTGGTCAAACTCGCCTCACGCGCTATTCACGCGACGGCGCGGTAATTATTCTTCTAAAGCTCATTGGGGATATAGAGTGTCTTGGATCGCTCATAGGAATATCTGCTATCCAGTCCACATATTCTTCGCTATTACCAAATACAGGGAGCATTTGAGGCGGATTTTCAGAGATAGGTAAATCTGTAATTTCCAAGCTACCTTCGATATTTCCAATATCGCATTTTATATAATCCTCTTTATCTCTCAGAACGTGTACTGTTCTAAAATCATCAATACTATCAAAGTACACTAAAAACATCTGATCTTTAGCTAGGCTAACCTTGGTGCCAATAGGTTTTTTTGCATATTCTTTTATTGCTTCTGAGGTAAGTCCACCTGAAGGATTAAAAGAATTTAAAACTTCACGATATGGATCAACCTGAAGAATGTTATATATGAGGCCACATTCTCCCATATCAATTACCACAGCTTCACCTCTAACCTTTGCGTAGCCACGACGTGAGGTCAAAACCATAGGCTTTCGATACATGTGGATTTGACGTACCGCAAACCCTGACTTCAGACCTTTAGAGGTTTCAACATTGATGGTTACTTTGTAATTGAATGTCGTTGATGGGTAGGAAAGCTTATAAATCACATAGGCACATCCTGCTATCCCACCTATTGTTCCAAAAACAATGCAGGCAATGATAGCCATTTTCTTACATAAAATTTGAAGTTCTTTCTTATGATTTTCTTCAAGCATACGCCAGAAAGCCCTGTTTCTCCTCAGGTAAGCGGGGGAGGTGGGTTGCGAGGATGTCCATTTCGGCTAAATCCGCCGCGCAGTAACAAATCACATCACACCCTGCCTCAAGACACATGAGTGACACGGTTTTCAAGTCGCCAAAGTTTTTCAGTGCGCCCATCGAAATATCATCTGACAGAAGCAGCCCCTCAAAACCGATTTCTTCACGAATAATCTCGGAAATTATGGTCGGCGAGAGCGTTGAGGGCAGAACTGGGTCAATGTCCGTAAAGAGCGCATGCGCGACCATGCCCCAGATTTGCGTGCCATATTCGGCAGACAAGGCTTTGAAAGGCGCAAAATCATGCGCGGAAAGGACCGCACGCGGCGCAGATATAACGGGGAGTGCATGATGTGAGTCAACTGTGCCGCGCCCTAAACCCGGCATGTGTTTCACGACTGGTGTTACGCCTTCCGCCAAGAAACTTTCAATCACTGCGCGTCCTGATTTCACAACCGTTTCGACGTCTGCGCCATAGGAGCGATTACCGATTGAGGCATCCGTTTCAGGTTGCGCCAAATCCAAAACGGGCGCGCAATTCACGTTAATCCGCGCATGAATAAGATCTTGGGCAAGTTCGCCCATTTTCTGGGCAAGTAAACCGATATCGCCCTGAAATTCGGCGGCGGCGGGATAAGCGGGCCAATGGGGCGGGCCCATGCGTTGTACTCTGCCGCCTTCCTGATCAATCAGAATGGGGCAGGCATGACCGATGGTTTCATGTAAGTCATCGCACAGGCGACGAAGCTGCACATGGTCTTCGATATTGCGTTTGAAAAGAATGAAGCCTAAGGGGTTCGCCTCGGAAAACAGGGCGCGTTCATCCGCGCTCATTTCAGGACCTTTTAAGGCAAAGGTCGCAGCAAGGGGCGCGTCCCTCATGGGGCTGCCACCAGACACGAGCCGGATTTATCGGCATTGATGGCAGTGCAAATCGCTTTGGCGCGGCTTTCTTTTGCAGGGCCGCCTTGCACGCGGTAATACATGCCTTTTGAGCCCAAATCCGCTTCCTGCACGCGTAAGGTCAGGCCTGAGAGCAGGATCGGATATTTCTTTTGCATCGTTGACCATGCGCTGGCAGCAGAGGCACGATCACGGAATGCGCCAAGCTGTACAAAGCGGTCAGGGCCCGTGCCGATTGTCGGGATGGCGGGCGCTTGTTTTGCGGCATCTTCCTTGGTTGGTTCAGGCTGAGGCAGCGGCTTTTCGGCGGCAGCCGTTCCTGCTGCGCCATCGGCCTTATCCAAAACCTGACGGACATAAGCCAAGGTCTCTTCCGGGTTTTCTTCCTTCAAAGGCGCTTTAAACTCACCGGGAGGCGGCAGGTCGGCATCGGCATCGGATGTTGCGACTTCTTCGGGTGTGTTGGTGGTGACATTGGCAGGGCGTTCCAGAACTTTGGGCTCGTCTTCGGACGCCTTGATGATTTTTTCAACGCTCAAGCCCTTCGCACCCGTGACTTCGGCAGGGGCTTCCTCGGCTGCAGTCTCAGACGCGCCGTCACCCATTTCACCTTCGGCATCAGCCAAAGCCTCGATATTTGGCTCTTCCTCATTCGAAGGCGATTCATCAATACCGGCTTCCTTCAAGACATCTTCGCGGGGTGGCATGGTGTCTTCGGCAAGCAGATTTTCGATTTTAGGTTTTGCAGCTTCGGAGCCGCGCATAGCATCATATATCTCGCTGTCGGAATTGCGGATTTCGAGACCACCCGGATTTTCTGGGGCTTCGCGCATCGGCTTGTTGTTCGCCTCAATAATCGGCAAACCATCTTCAGCGGGCGTTTCGGGAGCATTGACGTAGGAAAGCCAGATCACGGTGACAAGCGCCAGCACGGCAACCGTCATCAAAACCGCGCCCCAGAATGAGCGACGCGCCCAAAACTGCGACTGACCGGATGTACTTTTCAGTACGCGATCAAAGAAGCCATCGGGATCGTCGAAATCATAATTGTTGGACATGCCTGTACTCGTTCCTCGTTTTAAAAACGCTTTTCACGTCAGAGTTTCCCCAATTTGTTACCTAACATCAAGGGCCACTTTGAAAATATCTTCATGTTCGCGGATCGCATAACGGTCGGTCATGCCTGCAATGTAATCGCAGATAATCCGCGCTTTTTTCATCTCGTTCTCAGCGCCGCCGCTTTCGACAAGACGTTCCTGCCAGTTCTCGGGCAGCATATCGGGTGCATCCATAAAGGCTTCGAAAAGCTCGGTCAAGATGCGGCTCACCTTATATTTCAGACGGTTGAGCGAGGAGTGGCGATACATACGCGCAAACAGAAATTCGCGCAAAAGGTTCACATCGTCTTCCATCTCTTTCGAAAAAGCGACCATGGCGCGCCCTGCCATGCGGACATCTTCGGGCGTACTGATTTTATCCGCAGCCAGACGCTTGCGTGTCTCAGCCAGAACGTCGGAAACCATGTCGCCGATCATCTCACGAATGACTTCCTGCACGAGGATTTTTTCGGAAATGTCGGGGTAATTTTTGCGTGCTGCCGCGATATGACGCCCGAGAAGCGGCACGGCGGCAATGTCATCCAATGTGAAAAGTCCGGCACGAAGCCCGTCCTCAACATCGTGGTTATTATAGGCAATATCGTCTGACAAGGCCGCAACCTGCGCCTCAATCGAGGCATAGGTATCAAGACGCAAATCGAAGTGTTTCTGCACATCTGCCAATGTCTCGGGCAGCGGTTTTTTCGAATAAGGCCCGTTATGTTTAACGACGCCTTCCAAGGTTTCCCATGTCAAATTGAGGCCGCGCCATTTCGGATATTTGTTTTCGAGGTGCGTCAGGCAACGAAGCGACTGGTCATTATGGTCAAAGCCTGCATAAGGCTCCATGCAATCTTGCAACGCATATTCGCCCAAATGTGCAAACGGTGTATGCCCCAGATCATGGGCGAGGGCAATGGCTTCGGCGAGATCCTCATTCACATAGAGCGCACGGGCCAGCGTTCTTGTGATCTGTGCGACTTCCAACGTATGCGTCAGACGTGTGCGGTAATGGTCGCCCTCGTGATAAATGAAAACTTGCGTTTTATATTTCAAACGTCGAAAGGCGGAGGAGTGAATGATACGGTCGCGGTCGCGCTGGAAACAGGTGCGCGTCGCGCTTTCGTCTTCATGATGAATACGGCCCTTCGATTGGTCGGGGCGTGTCGCAAAGCTTGCCAGCGGCAGGGCGCAATAATTATAGGCTTGGGTGTCGTTGCTGGCTGTGGCGGTACTCATGGGAGGCGGGCTTTAAAAAAAGTGTGAAAACAAAGACTGGTGCAAAAGATAGCGCGTCTTATATAATAAATCTATGACCGAGATGAGTTTAACCGTGACCGAGGCCGCCTGCAACCGTGTGGAACAGATCCGCACGAAGAAAGGCAATGCGAACCTGAAACTGCGCATTACAGTTGAGGGTGGGGGCTGCTCGGGCTTTCAATATAATCTCAGCGAAGATGCCGCCATCAATGACGACGATCATGTCTTTGCCGAGGCGATTGTGATAGACGAAGCGTCACTGGAAATCCTCAACGGCTCGAAAGTCGATTTTGTCTCATCCCTCATGGGTGAGGAATTTAAAATCACCAATCCCAACGCGGTTGCTTCGTGCGGCTGCGGCACGTCTTTTGCGATTTAGTCTTGGGGAACACCTATACGTATGGCCATGGCTTGTTTTGAAACGCCAAACATTTCTGCCAAGTTATCTAGGGAAGTGATACCGCGCTCTAAACATTCGTTTAGTTTTTCCCATGGCATTAGAATATCGGCGGCTAGGCTATTAGCTTGAGCCTCTACTGAATTTGATAAGCCAGATCTAAGGAGGGCATCATCGGTAATTCCATCACCGATAAGGTGTGGATGTAATACGGCGTGGGCAATCTCGTGGGCAATTGTAAATCGACGTCTGTTATCCGAGTGGGAGCCATTCACAAAAATGTCGAACCCTCCACGACTCTCAGGATTTTTACGGATCATGCCTGATAGGGTCCCATTCATGTCAGGTACACTGTATACTTTCATTCCTAGATCATTGGCAATTCGGATAACATTTACAGGAATGCTGCTTTGGTGTTCTTTGATTTTCTGCATTGCTTGAGAAATACTCAACATTATTCGTCTCCAAGTTCTTGTGCATTTGCAATGCTTACATCTGAGGGTGAAATGGATGTTTTTTTGCTTATGGTCGCCCCACTTACATTATACTGTTTGTGTTTGTCAGAATCACCAAAATTTAAACTTTGTCCATTACCTTCTTGGAAATATCGGTTGGCAATGTCTCTTGCTGCATTGCCAGCCTCTTCTCTAGCCTCTGCGATGACTTCTCGCCGGATCACCCAAAAACCAAAAAAGGCTGAGATGGCTAGAATTATTCCCCCAGTTGTAAGAATTAGAGAGACAATATCTAATCGTCCGATCATTTGCGCAGCTCTGATACTGTCAAAATCTCTCTCATTTCCTACACAAAAGGGGGCGCTTAATTCAACGCTGTTCATGTTATCAAAGTAGGCGTATATGAAGAAAAATGAAGCTATGCCTAAAAAGACATTGGCTCCGATTGAGATAAAAGCAAGTAGACGAAATGCGTCTTTTTTCATTAACTAACCTTCAGGCTTGTTTCTGGTGGTTGGAAAGATACTTTTAAATTTCATAAATGCAAAAAATAAAATACCAGTCGGCCTATAAGCCGGGTTCTGTACTTCAGTAAACTGAAGCGATGACCATTCCTCTGGGATGCCTGTTGCCAGACACCTCTAGCGACCAACCCGGACGACGATCCCGAAACATGATCATGTGCCGTCCCTATTCGGTCTTGCATCAGGCGGAGTTTACCATGCCGTTGCCGTTACCGGCCCCGCGGTGCGCTCTTACCGCACCCTTTCACCCTTACCATGGTTTCCCATGGCGGTTTGCTTTCTGTTGCACTGGTCGTAACAAGGTTGCCCCTGTCCCCGGGCGTTACCCGGCGCCCCGTCTCGGTGATGCCCGGACTTTCCTCGATAGCAAAACTACCGCGGTCATCCGGCCGACTGGTGAGGGGTTTATAGCGTGAAAATCCTTGAAATTTCAAGCAAAAGCGGCGCGCTTCATACGGAGCAAGCAATTGGC
>JBFWMN010000039.1:0-16035 GCA_050251555.1 Pseudobdellovibrionaceae bacterium
TGTTCGCTTGTTACCATTGTGCGGATCAAGATATTGAACTGTGCCTCGCCTGATGTGTTGATGTAACCCAACGCGCCGCAATAGGGCCCGCGCGGGGTTGCCTCAATCTCTTCAATAATCTCCATGGCGCGGATTTTGGGTGCACCTGAGATTGACCCACCAGGCAGTGTGGCTGCCAGCAAATCGAAAATATCCTGACCTTCCGCCAGTTTTGCCGAAACGCTGGAGACGAGATGATGGACGTTTTTATAACTTTCTAACTCGCAAAAACCGGTCACAGCAATACTGCCCCGTTCCGCGACACGTGAAAGGTCATTGCGCATCAGGTCAACAATCATCGCATTTTCGGCGCGGTCCTTTTCAGACATGAGCAGAGTTTGCGCTTGTTTTTGGTCTTCCTGCTCATCTAACTTTCGAGGCGCTGTCCCTTTGATGGGTTTTGTCAGAATGCGGCGCGTATGATCAAGGCTTAGGAAGCTCTCGGGCGAATTGGTCAGAAGCTGTGCACCCCCCATATTCAGATATCCCCCGTAAGGGGCGGGGCTTTGGGAGGTAAGCTGTCTGTAATAGGCATAAGGGGCGAAAGATGCAGGAAGGTCCGCTTGCCAGCGCTGCGCGATACAGGCCTGAAAAATGTCGCCTGCATAGATATATTCAATCACGCGGGCGATTTTGGAAAGATAGTCCGCTTTATCCCAATCGGGCTGCCATTTAACGGGGGGGTGGGGGGCGGGTGTTGTATCTTTGATGGCTCCCAGTTCGGCAACCCAGTCCTTATAATCGCGCTCCGCCGCGTATCGGGACTCCCTTAAAAGGGTCAAATAATAAAGCTTCGCGTACGGATCGTAATTCAGGATATCTGTATAGAAACCCATGTATAACAATGGGATAGAGTCGGCGAGTTTTTTTATTTTCGAAACGCAGCGTAAATCATATGAAAAATAGCCCGCAAATCCTCCCTGAAAACTTTTCACAGCGTCTTTCGGACCTTCATTGAGCTTTGCGCGAAGAGGTGAGAGATCGTCAAAAATATCATGCGTGATGATCTCGCTCGGACGCAGACACAAACTGGTCAGTCCACTGTCATCGGAGGAGTCGAGCAGTAATGCCCCTTCCTCATTCGCGAAATGCTGAAACAAGGCGTGGGGCGCAAGCGGTAACTTCAAGGGGAAGGTGAAACGCTGTAAACGGCTCATTCGTGCGTCTCCTCGCCCAAAAAGGCGCGAATTTCCCTTGCGGCTTCACTCAATCCCACTTTGACAACGGGCACGGCTGGCGGAAAAGCCGAAAGAAGGCGCGAGGGCATGGCACTGTCCATCATGACAAATACGCCTTTATCTTTTGAATTACGGATCAGGCGTCCGAAGGCCTGCTGTAATTTCATGCGTGTGACCATTTCATCATAGGCCTTACCGCCAAAGGCTGCACGGCGTGCTTTATGAAGAAGCGTGGGTCTGGGCCACGGCACACGGTCAAAGGCAATAAGACGCAATGATCTGCCCGGTACATCAACGCCATCACGCATCGCATCTGTGCCCAAAAGACAGGCATGCTCTTCATCCCTGAACATATCAATCAGCGTGCCGCTATCAATCGCGTCGACATGCTGGGCATAAAGCGGGAAGGGGAGTGTCTCGGATAAATGACGATGCACGGCGCGCAAGCGCTGAATGGCGGTGAAAAGCCCGAGCCCCCCTCCGCCTGCTGCGCGGAACAAAGCTTCAAGTGCCGCACCCATCTGCCCGAGATCGGTTTTGGAAATGTCGTTTAAAATGAAAATACGGGCCTGCTCGGCATAATTGAAGGGTGAGGTGACGGCAAAGTCACGAGGTTGTGTGGTAAGATAGGAGACACCTGTTTGGCGTTCGGCCTCTCTCCAGTCATGGGCGTCATCCCCCGTTTTGTCACGTAATGTCGCCGAGGTGATGCCCACACCATGCGCATGCGGAAGGAGCGAAGCGGCAAACGGCTTCATCGGGTCGACATAATGGCGGTAAACACCCAGATCATAAACGCGCCCATCAATCTTTTCGATTTCCAGCCAGTCGATAAACTGCTCGTGCTTCTCGCCTTTTTCAAGCGCATCCAAAACCGAGAGCCATGATTCAAGCTGCATCCGTCCGCGCCGTTCCAAGGATCGCGCCAGCGCCTCGATGCGCCGCCGCGTATCGCCTTCCATCAGTTCGGCTTCCTCGGCATTTTGCAGACGTTTATTCAAAGAGGCTGCGAGTTTCAAAAGCGGCGCTTGTAAGGAAAACAAGGCTTGACGCGCAGCAGGGATCGCGTCGGCAATAGCGGAAGCCAGCGGGAATGTCCCCGTCTCAAGCGAGTAATAGGCATCCGCGTGGCTTGCGCGGGCCTGCACCTGATGGAGAATGTTAAGAAGTAAAGTCTCAATCGGGCCTTGCGGGGCATTTTCGGAGAGGCGTTTCAGCCAACCGAGCGCGGGCAAGGTGCGCGCATGATGGAGGGCCTCCAAAAGTAATTTTTCATCTTCAGGGTAAGCCGCGACAATTTCCTCGGCACGTTTTTTGAGGCCTCGATTGCGTTTTCTAACCCCGTCTTCTGACCCCAAAATCCAGCGGCGCAAATCATGCGTTTCGCGCCCTGTTAAATGTGCGGCATAGGCACTGTCGGCGGCTGAGAAAAGATGGTGACCTTCATCGAAAATATAACGCTGCGGCAATTCGTCTTCCACACCCGCCATCGCGGTCTGGATCATCACCAACGCGTGGTTTGCCACAACCATTTCGGCGTGTCTGGATTTTCGTACAGCGCGTTCTTTGAAGCAGCGGTTATAATGATCGCATGCTGAAAAAATACACTCGCCGCTTTTGAGGGACAGGCCGTTTGTGTTCGCGTATCCAAGCAACCCTTGCACCCAGCCCGGAAAGCTTTTTCCTGTGAAATCGCCATCCTCGGTTTCCATGATCCAGCGTGCCATGATCCCCGCTGAAATGGCAGCGGTCACAGAGCGTGCGAGTGGTGCAGAAGCTGCCAGATCTTCGAAATTGAGAAGGCATAAGTAGTTTTCGCGACCTTTGCGCACGGCAACTTTGCGTTCACGCAATTCAGGGTCTGGGTAAAGGCGCGTGAGTTCTTCTTCGAGTTGCTGCTGCAAGTTCCGCGTGAAAGTTGAGATCCACACTGCCCCTTCATTCTTTTTTGCCCATACTGAGGCGGGTGCGAGATAACCCAGCGTTTTGCCGACACCCGTTCCCGCCTCGGCGAGAACCACATGCGGTTCTTCAAGATCATCTTTGGTGGCAAAGACATCTGCCATGGCGCGGGCATAATCGCGTTGTTCGGTGCGTTCTTCTGCGGTCTTTGGACCTTCGCGCAACAAGGCGCGTAAAGCGTCATCGGTCTCATCCGCGGTTACAGGGAAATGCGAAGGGGGTGCGGGCGGGGCACGCTCCGACCATTCGGGAAGTTTATTCCAGATTGCCAGAGCATGGCGCGCATCGGGCATAAACGCAGGGTCGTATGTGTAACCCAGTGCCGCCATCACGTATGGCGTCCACACCCAACCTTTTCCGCGCTGCCCCATCACAGAGGCAATGAGAGCCAAACGCTCGCGCTGCTTTTCAGGGAGTTTGGTGAGGTCATCCAGAAGCGCATGCGCGCAACCCATGAGTGTTTCGGGTTCTTCCTCAGATGTCGACGGCGCGACGATACCGAGAGCTTTCGCAACACCCTTGATGGTTGGTACGGCAAATTTAACGGGGTAAACGAAGAGGTAAAGCTCGAGAATATCAAAAGCGTGAAGCTGGCAATTCAGGCGGTTTTGCGCATAAGGCGCATGCGCCACCATGCAGGCTTGTTCATGCAGCGCGTGCGAGGCGGCGGTGAGTTTCATGGTTTTGATTTCACCGTCAATAGTTAGAAGGTGCGCGGCCTTTAAGCCAAGTGCAAGGGCAGGGACTTCGGGCAGGCGCACGAGCGGTGGTGTGGGTTGCGGCAAAAGCGGCAATTCTGTCGTAATGGGCGCGGATAAACTCATGATCTTTTCTTCATAGCATATTTGGAGCGCTTTTCGAGCCTGTAAATGCTTGCATTTCCCGCGGTTTTTCACCATTTTGTAAGGCTTAGACCACCTTTAACGAGATTAAGAAAGACAATACGCTTATGAGCAGCTTCAGCCGTGACATCGCAAATGCCTCCAAAACCTGGCCTTTTCAGGAAGCCCAGAAGGTTGTCGCACGTCTGAAGGGTAAGTTGCCGGAAAAAGGGTATGTCGCTTTTGAAACAGGTTACGGCCCGTCAGGTCTGCCGCATATCGGGACCTACGGGGAAGTGGTCAGAACCGCGATGGTTCAGGCTGCGTTTGAACAAATCTCGGATATGCCGACAAAGCTCCTGTGCTTTTCCGATGATATGGATGGGCTTCGCAAAGTCCCGACCAATATCCCGCAACAAGAGATGATCGGGACATATATCGGTCAACCACTGACCAAAGTGCCCGATCCGTTCGGCACGCATGAGAGTTTCGCCCATCATAACAATGCACGTCTTTGTTCCTTCCTTGACGGGTTTGGCTTTACATACGAATTCATTTCTTCGACGGAATGCTATAAAAGCGGACGCTTCAATGACGCGCTTTTGAAGATGCTTGCCAATCACGACGCGATTGTAAAAACCGTTGTGCCTCTCTTGGGCGCGGAACGTGCTGCAACCTATTCGCCCTTCATGCCTGTTTCGCCGAAAACGGGCAAGGTCCTGCAAGTGCCTATTCTTGAAACGCACCCCGATAAAGGCACGATTGTTTTTGAAGACGAAGACGGTACGCGCACCGAAGTGCCTGTCATTGACGGAAATGTCAAAGCCCAGTGGCGCGCCGACTGGGGTCTTCGCTGGTATGCTCTGGATATTGATTACGAAATGGCAGGTGAGGATCTGCAAACGTCTGCCGACATGGCGGCAAAAATCGTGCGTATCTTAGGCGGCAATCCACCTGTCGGTTTCCACTACAAGCTTTTCTTGGATGAGCACAACCAGAAAATATCAAAGTCCAAGGGTAACGGTCTGGCACTTGAAGAATGGCTCGCTTATGCCCCCGCCGAGAGCCTGTCCTACTACATGTATCAGCGCCCGACCTCGGGTAAAAAACTGTATTTTGACGTGATCCCGAAAGCCGTTGATGAATACATCACTTTCCTGAACAAGTGGCTGCAGGGTGAAGATGGCGAACAGCTTGCCAACAACCCGTCATGGTATATCCATTCAGGCCGCCTGCCTAATGACAAGCATACGCCGATCTCGTTCGCGCTTCTCTTGAATTTGGCTTCCGCCGCAAACGCGCATGACCCTGCAACCATGTGGGGCTTCATTCAGCGCTATGCGCCTGAAACGACCCCTGAAAAAGCCCCGTTCCTTGATCAGCTTGTCGGTTACGCCGTCAAATATTATGAGGATTTTGTAAAACCCAATAAATCCTACCGCTTGCCGACGGAGCGCGAAGAAGCTGCTTTGCGCGACCTCGCAGCGCGTTTGAAAGCGCTTCCCAAGGGCGCGGATCTGGATGCAATCCAGACCGAAGTGTTCTCGGCAGGGAAAGAAAACGGCTACGAACCCAATGAGCTGAGAGAGTGGTTTCAGGCGATCTATGAGGTTCTCTTGGGACAATCACAGGGCCCGCGCTTCGGCACCTTCATCGAAGTCTATGGTATTGAGGATACAATCCGGCTCATCGACGATGCGCTGGACGGGAAATTCGCCAAGGCCGCTTAATCGCTCAGCGCAAACCCTTTACGCGGGATGCCGAAGCCGTCTTTATTATAGGCTTCGTCACCTTTGACCAAAGAGGCGTCTTTGCTCCAATGGGTGGTGATCAATGACAGGTCGGAGCGCTCGCGGTCTTCAGGTACTTCCGTCGGTGTTCCGATATAAATAAAGCCTGCGATGTTATCTCGACCATCTTCCAGACCAAGACCTTGTTTGAAATGGTCGTTAAAGCACATCCATTCCGTGAGCCAATTGGCGGCAAAGCCAAGCGCGTGTGCGGCATGCACCAGGTTCATGCAGACAGCGCCGGCACATAAGAGCTGCTCCCACTGCGGGTGCTTGCCTTCGCGGATACGGCTGACCACAGCAATGACGAGAGGGCTGCGCATAAATTTTTCGGCTTCCAGATCCAGCTTGGCGGGTGCGGCTTCGGGGTCTTCGGATCTGTAGGCTTCGCGCAAAAGTCCGCTGATCTCGGCGCGCGCTTCACCGTCCCAGACGATGAAATAGTAAGGTGTCATCTTACCATGGTCGGGTGTGCGCGCCGCCATGGTCAAAAGCTCTTCGATCTGGGCAGGTGTGGGGGCAGGCTCAGCAAGGCAGCGGGCCTTGACCGAGCGGCGGGTGTTGAGATGTGTTTTTAAATCCGTCATGTCATCCAATGTGGAGGGGGAGGCCTGAAAGTCAACGTCTCTTTCCTTTTGCCATGAAGTTATCTATATAAATGCACATGCGCGGCGTCGTCGAATTAGCTCAGGCAAAAGCCACCCCGTCTCCTTTATCTACACCGTTCCGGATCGACTCACCGTTCGAACCGGCGGGCGATCAGCCTGCCGCCATTCGCCAACTGACCGAAGGGTTAAATGACGGCTTGACCGATCAAGTACTTCTGGGCGTCACGGGTTCGGGAAAAACTTTCACGATGGCGCATGTTATTCAGAACACGCAGCGCCCGACCTTGATCCTTGCCCCCAATAAAACACTGGCGGCACAGCTTTACGGAGAAATGAAGGGCTTCTTTCCCGACAATGCGGTTGAGTATTTCGTGTCCTATTACGACTACTATCAGCCCGAAGCCTATGTGCCACGCACCGATACCTTCATTGAAAAAGAGAGCGACATTAACGAGCAGATCGACAGGATGCGTCACGCCGCAACACGTGCGCTGTTCGAACGCCGTGATGTGATTATCGTCGCCTCTGTCTCCTGCATCTACGGCATCGGTTCCAAGGAAGATTACTTTGCGATGACCTTCGAAGTGAAGAAGGGGCAGCGCATTGATCGCGAGGCCTTGATCGCGGGGTTTGTTGATTTGCAATATAAGCGCAACGATATCGCCTTTGAGCGCGGATCATTCCGCGTGCGTGGTGACACGGTTGAGCTTTTCCCTGCTCACTTTGAAGACCGTGCGTGGCGCTTCTCACTTTTTGGGGATGAGCTGGAAACGATCACGGAATTCGACCCGCTGACGGGCGAAAAATTCGATAGTCTTGAGGGGGTGCGTATCTTTGCCAACAGCCACTATGTGACACCCGGACCGACAATCGCCCAGGCCATTGAGCAGATGAAGCATGACCTGAAAGAGCAGGTCGCATTTTTTGAGCGTGAAGGCAAATTGCTGGAGGCGCAGCGTCTGGCACAGCGCACGCAATTTGATCTGGAGATGCTGGCGGCAACGGGCATGTGTCAGGGGATCGAGAATTATTCACGCTACTTAACAGGGCGCGCACCCGGCGAAGCACCACCGACATTGATTGAATATCTGCCTGATGATGCGATCATGATTTTGGATGAAAGCCATGTGATGCTTCCCCAAATCGGCGGGATGTTCAAAGGTGACCGTGCGCGGAAAACCACATTGGTCGAATACGGATTTCGTCTACCTGCCGCGATTGATAACCGCCCTCTGAAGTTTGAAGAATGGGATGCAATGCGCCCGCAAACAATTTATGTGTCTGCAACTCCAGGCCCTGAAGAGTTGCGTCGCACGAATAATGTGTTTGCCGAACAAGTGGTCAGACCCACAGGCTTGATTGATCCCCCCGTTGAAATTCGCCCGACAAAACATCAGGTAGATGATCTGATGGAAGAGTGTCGGATCGCGGTCGAGAAGGGTGGGCGCGTTCTGGTTACCACACTGACCAAAAAAATGGCGGAGGATCTGACCGAGTACTTAAACGACAATGGTATGAAAGTGCGCTATCTGCACTCCGATATCGACACACTTGAGCGTATCGAGATTATGCGTGATTTGCGCCTTGGCGTGTTTGATATTCTGGTCGGGATTAACCTGCTGCGTGAAGGTCTCGATATCCCCGAATGTCTGCGCGTCTGTATTCTGGATGCGGATAAGGAGGGGTTCTTGAGATCGCGCACATCCCTGATCCAGACCATCGGGCGTGCGGCGCGGAACGTCGAAGGTAAAGCCATCCTGTATGCCGATACGGTAACGGGATCAATGAAAGCGGCGTTGGAAGAAACGGATCGTCGTCGTGCCAAACAACTGGAATGGAATGAAGAGCATGGCATCACGCCCGAAAGCGTGAAGAAGAATATTTCCGATATTCTGGATTCCGTTTTTGAACGAGGTGACCATATCAAGGTTGCAGCGGGTCTTGCCGATAAGGGCCAAGAAGATTACTTCGCTTCGCCCGAAGCTCTGCATAAAAAGATCAAGGAAATGGAAGACAAAATGCGTGCGGCGGCTGCCGATCTCGAGTTTGAGGAAGCGGCACGTATTCGTGATGAAATCCGTAAGCTGGAAGCCCTTGATCTGGGCCTGACCGGAACGGTCAAGTCTCCCCATAAACGTAAAAAAACCTGAGCATCAAAACCTTAAGTGTGATGAAGCGCGGGAACAATTTTTGTTTTCGCGGCGTTGGTGTGTCCGAAGTCAACAAAAACACATTTGAAAGGATACGCGTTATGAAGGGGATTTTACTATGGCTTGTGGGAGTTCCTATTCCTGTGATCATTCTCCTGTACCTCTTTGTTTTTAACTAAGATGAAGCGCGATTGAAGATCGAATTTTTGAAGAAGGAGTATGACAACAATGTCTAACGAACCCGCAAAGAAAACAGGTCTGGGAATTATGGTTCTCGTCCTTATGGTGATCGCTTTTGCCGGTGGTTTCTACTACATGCAGCAAAAGGACAAAGAGACACTTTTCGACTTTAACATCGGCGGTGAAAATATCAGCGCCACAGTCGAACAAAACTAACATATAGGGGAGAAAAACTATGGCTGACCAACAAACAAACTCAGCATTGACCACCGTCATGATTATCGTGCTGCTCGTCGTAGCATTCGGTGGCGGTTATTATTACTACCAGCACAAAGACAAGGACACGACAGTGGAATTGAACATGGGTGATGAAAGCTCATCAATGGAGCTGGACACAGGTAACTGATTTGGCTCTTTTTAAAGAGCTGATAAGGGAGGCTCGGAGGTCGCGATCCGGGCCTCCTTTCTTATGTGTCACTTAGAGTTGATTACGCGTTTCGGGATAATAGGCTTTATCGGGGTGCAAATTCACCTCCAGAAAATCCATTGCCGCACGCCATGATTTTTCATCCGCTTCCTTATTATAGCCGACACCTTTTGCAGGGTCGGGAGCCACAAAATCTTGCGTGAAAGCATGCATGGCTCCGCCATATTGTGTCAGAGTCCAGTCGGCTTTTGCGGCTTCCATTTCATTCATGAAAGTCAGGACTTCGGTTTGCGGAACATGCGGATCGATGGCGCCGTGCATCACCGCAATCGCAGCTTTGATGACACCGGGTTCTCTGACAGGGGCGGGTGAGGACAGTCCGCCATGGAAAGAAACGACCGCCTTGATGTTGGCGCCTGAGCGTGCAAGCTCCAGAGCCATCGTAGCGCCGAAGCAGTAACCGAAGACGGCTATCTGGTCCGGATCGACCCCTTCCAATGTGCGTACGAAATCGAGAGCGGCCTTCATGCGTGATCGCGCTAATGTCGCATCCTTTTTATAAATGGAAGATAAGCGTCCGGCTTCACCTTCATTTTTGGGGTGCACGTCTTTCCCGTAAATATCAACAGCGAAGGCGTTATAGCACCGCTGTGCCAGCATATCGGCACGCTTCTTCTCATAGTCGGTTAGTCCCATCCATTGATGCGCAATCAAAACGGTCGGGGTCAAAGCCGTCTGCGGACAGGTCGACGGTGCAAAGTAACCCTGCAATACCGTATCGCCGTCCGTATAGGCTTTGAGCTGTCCGGCTTGGGCTGGCGGGCAGATCAACAGAAGCAGGAAGAGGGCAAGTATGTAACGCATCGGGCAGTCCCTTGTGTAATCGATGAAGCAATTGAATTTAAAACAAAATGAATAACAAGCAAATTTGAAATAACTCTGAAATGATTCAGCGTGCATTCTCTTTGCATATTGGTTTAACATAAAAATATAAGGGTGATGTTGTATTCATCCTCATATTGTTGATAGGTCCATAAGGCCGCAACCGTCTTCAAGATTGTCCGTGAAGCATATCACCCCTCTCGTTACGAGAGAAGGGGAACGGGTTTTTGCACCCTGCAGGCAACGGTCACATCTTGAATGACGGGGCAAGCGGTCAGCCTGTCAGACATCATCAAAACTGAAAAAGAAGGAAAGGACATGACAGCATCACTGGAAACTTACATGGTGGTGTCGCTTGCTTTCGCGGTTTTTGCCGCGGTCACTGCAATCGGCGCGGCTATTGTACTGGGGATCGGTTATGAGCGTATCCGCTTTGGGTTGGAGAGGGTCAAGGAAGGTCTTGATCTTGTGACACGCCAATCGGGATATTTCTCGAACGCGATTTTCACTTTGGAAAAACGTGTGGAGGACATGGATCAAAAGGCGCAGGCTGCCGTACAGCCCCAGCCCGCTGAGCAGGTTCGATCACAAGAACCGGTCGCGTTTATGACGTCGACCAAGGCCAAAGGTGGCGAGCCCCAAGTCATTGATTTCTCGCATTTCACCTGGATGGACGGAAAGGAGAAAGACCAAATCAAGTTCATGTAAGTTTTTGGAGGCTTACATGTGAGGCAATCGTTCCCGAATTTCTTTTAAAAGATCACGTTTAAAAGATCACGTTTCAGGCTTTTGAAGGAGGCAGGCGGTCAGTTGATTTTATCGGCTGGCCGTCTTTGCTATTTGTTTTGAGGTCGTGTCTTTGCTATCCTTAAAGATAGAAGACTTTTAATTTTCTCAAACGCCAAGAGCAGCCCCCGACATGACACTCTGGATTTTCTTATGGATCGTTCTTGCCGTATTCGTTCTCGGCATTTTCTTTTGGTCGACCGAAATTCTTTTAAAACAAAAGAGATGCTGGAAGGCTTTTGCCGAAAAAAACGGCCTGACATATGAATCTCCCGCCTTTTTGCAATCAGGCGGTGTGAACGGACAAATGGGTCCGTTCGAGGTCTTCCTCTATTCCGAAGAGCAATTGACCAACGACGTCTCACGTCGCCGTTTCCGGACGATCTTTTTGGTCCATTTCTACGATAAATTCCCCGCCGCAGGTATTGTCGGCACGCAAATTCACCGCCCCTTTATTGAAGGGTTGAGCTTACCCGAAGTGCATAAGCCCGATTTCGCAGGCTGGGACGGATCGCTGCCTTTTCACACCAGATCGGATGCGGATGTGAAAGCGTTTATGACACCTGACCGTTATCAGGCTTTGCAGAAATTGCTCTCGATCAAAAACACCGAAGCTTTCTGGATCTTCGATGACGTCGAAAGCTATTTCCGTTTCGAAAGCTATGATCCGATGACGGATTTGGAAGCGCTGGAGCGACGTGTTAAAGCGATTGTGCGCGAATGTGAAAAACTCCGCCCGTAAGCGTTACACGAAAAACCCCGCCGGTCATGGTGACGGGCGGGGTCTTCTCTCGTAACTGACTTATCATCAGCTTCTTTAAAACTTATTTTGTCTTGGCTTTGCCTTCTGAGGCTGCATTCGCGGCAGGCTCTTCGTCAATAATCACGGCTTGTGGTACAGCCAGTGTCATTTTGACGATCTTGTCGGGCATGGCAGGGGGCTCGCCGATATTGAGTTTGTCGACATTTTCCATGCCTTCGACGACCTGACCCCAAACGGTGTATTGCTTGTTCAGGAATGAGCAATCTTCAAAGCAGACGAAGAATTGTGAGTTCGCTGAATTCGGGTCATTGGTGCGGGCCATACCGACAGCGCCACGACCGAAATTCGTGTCGTTAAATTCGGCTTTGAGGTCGGGTTTGTCCGATCCGCCTGTGCCTGTGCCGGTCGGGTCGCCCGTCTGGGCCATGAAACCGTCAATGACGCGGTGGAAGATAATACCGTCATAGAAACCTTCGGATGTCAGTTCCTTGATACGGGCCACGTGGTTAGGGGCAACCTCGGGCATCATTTTGATCACGACAGGTCCTTTTGAAGTCTCCATAATCAGGATGTTCTCAGGGTTATCGTATTTTTTAGCGATGTCTTGGGCCTTGGCGGGTGAAACACTCATAATGACTAAACTCCATAAAGCTAGTGCGAGAATACGGCGCATAGATTAACTCCTTTTGCCTTTTATAATGAGGCATCAGAAGACCAATCTTTACCACGCGGGTCAAGTGCTGATTTTCCAAAAATATTGACATAACACAACTTATCCGCTTATATATACTTTCCATATATACTAAAAGGTGGCCTGTGATGTCTGAAGACGACAAAAAACGAATTGCCGGTAAACTCTCGATCCGTTCCAGCGCAGGTGGCGCAGGCTTTGGTGCTGATGAAGAGCGCGCCGCACCTGCCATACGGGATCGCGGCAACCGGAGCACTGTCGAATTTCATGTCGAAAGACATGAGGAAAGACGCGGATCACGCTATACGGGTAACCTGAATGACATGGACGGGCGTGACCTGATCAGTCTGCCTCTCGTGCGTATTCGTGCCGCACAATTCCTGTCGGATAAAGGACGTTTCGATGAGGCGGAAAGCATGCTGCGCGACAATATCGCCCGCATGGATGATGAAATCAAAATCCAGTTGACGGCTTTGGCGAAAATTCTGGTGAAGGCGGAAAAATATGCTGATGCCGAGGAGGCTCTCAATCAGGCGCTGGAGATTGATTCTGAAGACCCGCGCACGCTGGCAAGCTTGGGTAACCTCTACAAGCACACGGGCGATTACGGCCTGGCGATTGAGAAGTTTGAGGAAGCGCTCAGCATCTCTCCAAATGACACCTATACGCTGTATGATGTCGGGCATACCTATCTTTTGTCAGGGCAATTACAGCTTGCTGCTGCGGCTTTTCAGGCTGTGGTGGAGATTGATCCCGATGATCGTTCGGCTCTCAGGGAGCTTGGTAAACTTGCCAATATGGGTATCCACGCACACCCTTCCAACGGCGGTTAAACGCAAGCGGGGTCTGAAAAGGCCTGTTCTTGTGGAGGTGCCGAAGCAGCGGTTGTTTCGCCGAGCTGATCTTTCACGCTTTTCATGAAATCGGCGTAGCATGTACCGCATTGCGGTTTCTTACCGTCCAGAATATCGGCAAAGGCGGCTTTACCGTCTTTTACGGAACAAACCTTTTTGATATGGGCATCAACGCCCCCTTCGGGCTCACGTGTCGCGGTGCATATGCAGAAAAACATGCGCCTATCTTGGCGCAAGTGAGAACTATTCTCAACTATATTTGTTGAATCTTATTCAAAATAATCGGGAAAAGATGGTGTCGACATTCTTGAGGTAGGATTCCTCATCGAAAATCGCTGCAAAATCATCCGCCTTCAGCTTGGCAGTGACATCCGCATCCTCTTCCAAAAAGGCGCGGAACGGTGTTTGCGCTTTGCATTCCCAGACTTTCATCGCGTTACGTTGCACGAGACGGTAAGCATCTTCACGGGACACGCCGTTTTGCGTCAGGGCAAGGAGTGTGCGCTGTGAGAAGATGAGGCCGCCCAGACGGTCCAGATTGTCGCGCATCGTTTCGGGGTAAATCAGAAGGTTTTCAATCAGGCCTGTGAGGCGTGAAAGAGCGAAATCAAGCGTGATGGTGGCATCGGGGCCGATCATGCGCTCAACGGAAGAATGCGAGATATCGCGTTCATGCCACAATGCAATATTCTCCATGGCAGGTGTCACCGCAGAGCGCACAACACGGGCCAGTCCCGTGATATTTTCGGACAAGATCGGGTTACGTTTATGCGGCATTGCCGAGCTTCCCTTTTGACCGGGCGTAAAAAATTCTTCGGCTTCACGGACTTCGGAACGCTGCAAATGGCGGATTTCAATGGCGAGATTTTCAACTGATCCGGCAATCACACCCAGCACTGCAAAGTAGGTGGCGTGACGGTCACGCGGCAGAACTTGGGTGGAGACGGTTTCAGGGCGCAGCTTAAGCTTTTCAGCGACATATTCTTCGACCTGCGGGTCAAGAACCGAGTAAGTGCCTACAGCACCCGAAATGCCGCATACCGCCACTTCTTCACGGGCGGCAATCATGCGGTCCTTGGCGCGTTTGAAGGCAGCATAATGACCTGCCAGCTTTAAGCCGAATGTTGTGGGCTCGGCATGAATACCGTGCGAGCGCCCGATGCAGATGGTCTTTTTATGCTCAAGCGCACGTTTTTTAAGGGCCGCCAGAAGCTTGTCCAGATCGGCAATCAGAATATCGGCAGCTTGTGTGAGTTGTACGGCAAAGGCGGTGTCGACAACATCTGATGAGGTCATGCCTTGGTGCACATAGCGACTATCTTCGCCGACATGTTCGGCAACGGATGTGAGAAACGCGATCACGTCATGTTTGACTTCGCGCTCGATCTCGTCGATACGGGCCACATCAAAGCCGCCTTTTTCGCGCAAAGTCTTGGGGACGGAGGCGGGGACAATACCCATATCCGCCATTTTCTCGGCAGCAAGGGTTTCAATCTCAAGCCAGATTTTGAACTTGTTCTCAGGCGTCCAGATGGAGGCCATTTCGGGGCGTGAATAGCGAGGTATCATGGGGCAAACTATAGCCGCCTTCTTTTGAAAAACAAGAGGATGACTTAAAAAGTCATCTGCCAATCAGGTTTTTTGAAAACAGGTGTCTTGCAAGTGGCATTATGAATATCAAGTGCCTCTTGAATACGCGCCGTCATTTCAACGGGCAGATTCTTGCTTTCGTGTTCATTGAGGGCGCAGGTGCGCATGCTCGGGAAAGGCTCATGTAGCGGGATAACGGTGTAAAGCTCCAGCGTGTGGAAATGGTGGTCACGGCCGCCATCGGGCAGATCACGTAAAGGGCGCGTGTCGAAATTCTCGACAATCTGCGCAACGCTCTCTTCCTCGCGTACCGTCATTGTCACAAGATGCTTGTTCAGATTGGGCCAGCTATGGTCACGGAACAGATAGCGCCCATAGGCATCATAAAGTGTCCCGACATCAATAAAGGCTGCAAGGTAAGCGCGGTGGGGGCCACCCTCTCTGATTTGCAGAGCTTCGCGACGCTCAAAAAAACGATCCTGAAAACTGCCCGCACCACGCCAAAGAATGGAAACCTGACCGAGTGCTGCGCGCTGATAATCTTTTAACATAATAAAACACCTGTTGTTACGGGTGTTTTATCGCAAAAAAACGCAAAAAAGCAAGTTATTTTTGGGAAATAATAAAGTTTATTGATTTTGTGCCGGAGCATGCACCCCATGAGGCGCAAAATCATAGCTCGTTGCCATCTCCAGCGTGTGATCCGGATGGATACGAAGAGGGGAAACCACGTGATCAAGCTTGGCGCGGTCGGCATGTGCCGCCATAGGCAAGCCGATGAAAAGGCCCGGATATTGTCTCACGCTGGCGGCAAAAAGACGCTTATTGGCAATGCCGAAATCACGCAGCGCCGTTTTCAGAATGGATTTATAGGAAATATCGGCTTTGCCACTTTGGGCATCATGGGCTACAGCTTCGGGAATATAGCGGTTCAAATCCTCGACATTGGCGGGAGTGCGTAAAGCCTGCACCAGCTCACCGCGTAAGCGCACAAGGTCGGGGTCTTCGCTACGCATCGTTGCTGCTGCCATATAGGCATAAATCACCCATGATTTGACGGCGGGGATGGGAATGGGAACCAGATAAACGGGAACGAGCCATGGCTTATCCTCGAAATGCTCCATGGCAATGCCGCCCAATGTACGGGCTGCCGAATAGCCGCGTAGTGTCATATCCTGTGACCATGTCAGTCGGATATTGGTCGGGCTGATGGGTTTCGTTGCAGGCTCCCAGCTATGGGCAAGTGTCGTCAACGCCTCGGCATCATCTGGTAACAGGGGTTCTCTTTCATGGAGCATTGCCATAATCTAGCAG
>JBFWMN010000040.1:0-15631 GCA_050251555.1 Pseudobdellovibrionaceae bacterium
CAGGTGCAGCCGCAACCCAATATATTGCCGAGCGGCGTCGTGGACACGAAAGCTGTCGTGCGTGTTGAGAATTTGAAGAATGCGACAACAGACCCGAAGCCGACCAATTCCTTGGGCACGTTCAATCGTCAGTAAATTTTTTTAAATTCTAAAGATATTTAACGAGCATCAGACACAGATTCTCGTCCACTCGCACAAGGGTTTGCGCATGAACAGGCTCTCGTTCATAGGTTAGACCCCCGCCATCAGGCTCGTACCCCATTTTGATGTAAAGCTTTTGCGCAGGGCCGAAACTGGCATCCACGCCGACTGCCAACCCCATCATATCAAGCCCTTTTACCTTGGCGCGGGCCTCGCACCATGAAATGAGTGCCTCGCCATAACCGTTTCGGCGCGCCTCTGGAATTGTTTTAATGTCTTGAATCTCGGGAATATTGAGACGACGGAACGGCGCATATTGCGGCTTCCAGTTCAAAACCGCCATGGTGACATCGCGCCCCGTCTCATCACTCAGAATCAGTAATTCGCGCTCGCCTTTTACCTGTAAAGCAAAATGCTCCTGAAATGTGTCAAAGCCCGTATGCTCACCGCATTGGCGTGATATCTGCTCAAGACATCCCAAATCTTTTTCATGGGCAATACGGATCTGGTTGGTCACGTGATTTTCCTTTTGAAAAGCGCCAAAGAGCGTTTATTTCCCGCCCAAAGCACGTTATAGATAGAAACTGATAGTACGAGAAAAAACCATCCAATCGAACAAAAAAGACGACACATGACCCAAGCCACCGCCCCTGCCGCCCAAGATGACAATTCCCCCGTTGATATGAAAGACCTTGTGTCTTTGTGCAAACGCCGCGGTTTTATTTTCCCTGCCTCAGAGATTTATGGCGGGATCAACGGCTTCTGGGATTACGGCCCCCTGGGTGTCGAACTCAAAAACAATATCCGCGATCTGTGGTGGAAGGCGATGGTCATTACGCCGCCCGTCGGACCTGACGGCATGCCTGTCCAAATTGTCGGCGTGGATAGTGCCATCATTCAAAACCCGAAAGCTTGGGTGGCATCCGGTCACGTGGGCGGATTTTCCGACCCGATGGTGGATTGCCGCGAAACAAAGCGCCGCTATCGCGCAGACCATTTGAATGTCCTCAAACCCAAAGACGGTGAAGGCCCATGGCTTGCCGCCCCCCAAGATGATGAAGACAATGTTGCCGAGCGCCGCGTCAAGAAATTCGGAAAAGGCAAATCCATCGGCGCTTACGAGATTGTCGAATTGCCCGATGTTCCCGTTGCCGACTATAAATTCATTATCGGTCCTGATGCGACCGAAGCGGGAACGCTGACCGAACCCAAAGATTTCAACCTGATGTTTGAAACCTATGTCGGGGCAACCCAATCCGAAGACAGCAAGGCTTACCTGCGTCCTGAAACAGCCCAAGGCATTTTTCTGAACTACAAAAACGTGCTGGATACCGCCCGCGTGCGCGTCCCCTTCGGGATTGCCCAGATCGGGAAAGCTTACAGAAACGAGGTCAATCCCAGAAACTTCGTGTTCCGTTCACGTGAATTCGAACAAATGGAAATGGAATGGTTCTGCCCGCCCGAAGATGCAGGCATGTGGCGCGACTTCTGGGTGACTGAGCGTAAAAAATGGTGGGAATCCATCGGTATCCGCGGTGATGCGATGATTTTACGCGAACACGGCAAGGATGAGCTTTCTCACTATGCCAAAGCAGGCGTGGGAACTGTTGATATCGAGTATCAATTCCCGTTCACCTATCCCGGATTTGGTGAACTGGAAGGCATTGCCCACCGCTGCGACTATGATTTGACACAGCACCAAGCGCACTCGGGCACGAAGATGGAATATATCGACCCTGATGATAACACCAAGCGTTACCTGCCCCACGTCATCGAGCCTGCGGCAGGTCTGACACGCGGCGTTCTCACCGTTTTGTGTGAAGCCTACACGGTTGATCCGTCACGCCCCTCCGGCATGTACCTGAACTTCAAGCCTTCGGTTGCCCCGAAAAAGGCTGCGATCCTGCCGCTGGTTGCCAAAGACGGCATGCCCGAACTTGCCACCAAGCTTTACATGGAATTGCGCGAAGAGATGCCTGTTGATCTGGACATCAAACAGAATATCGGCAAGCGTTACGCACGTCAGGACGAGATTGGTACGCCTTACTGCATCACCATTGACGGCGAGTCTCTTACCGACCAGACCGTCACGATCCGTGAGCGTAACACTATGGCGCAAGAGCGTATCGCCCTTGATAAAGTCAAAGCTTACCTGAAAGAAAAACTCTCGGCTTAATGAAATAAGCCGTTATTTCTGTTTTGGGAAAACGCCCTGTTCGGCGAGCATGCGCTCGACGGCGGGGTCAAGCGGCGGCGTGGAAAGCTGTTTCTTGGCATCCACCTCACGCTCAGCCAACTTAGTCACGGCACGCCCCTGACGTGACGGATCGAAATGTTCGCTCGCCTTCTCGACTTTAGGCGTGCCGCCCGGAGGTAAAACAGGTCTGGAAAAAGAACCAATCCGCATCGCTTAAAACCCGAAACGTGCCCAAAAAGAGCGCTCATATAAAACGCCTGCGATATCTGTCGGCAACGCACTTTTGAGAAGCGAGAGCGGCGACCATTTTTTGTCAGGCGTATAATCGGTGAAAGACACATGCTTGCCAAAACGTGCTTTCATCACGGGCTCCAGACGTCCGACTTCATCAACCAGACCGTTTTTGACAGCCTTTTCACCCGAAAAGATCTGAGCTTCAAACAGATCAGCTTCCGCGCCGTTCAGCTTTCCTTCGCGGCGATACGCCACCCAGCCTTTAAAGGCATCGTGAATATCTTCCTGAATGGCTTTGAGGCGTGCAACATCATCCTTGTCTTCCGGCTTAAACGGATCAAGGAACGACTTATTTTCACCTGCCGTATGAATGCGGCGCTCAATGCCATATTTTTTAATGAGATCGGTAAAGCCAAAACCTGAATAAATCACGCCGATAGAACCGACAATGGATGAAGGCTGCACATAAATCTCATCTGCTGCGCAAGCGAGCCAGTAACCGCCTGATGCCGCGACATCTTCAACGAAAGCAAAAACGGGAATCTTTTTCTCAACAGCAAGACTGCGGATATGGTCACCAATCAGCGAACATTGTGCAGGCGCACCGCCCGGAGAATTGATGATAATGGCAACAGCCTTGACGTTACGCGCACCGAAGGCTTTTTCCAAAGGCTTGGCAAAGCGGGCATAATTGACGGCAGGTTTACTGGTCAGGGTCGCATCGGCAATCACGCCTGCCATGCGGACAACCGCAACCTGTCCCGTGCTTTTCAGGATATGGCGGATAATGGGCCAGTTGCGCCAGTCTTCCATGGATTCCGAGATCGGTACGGACACGGCAACATCGCCTTCCCCGTCCAGAAACTCGTTGACTGCTGATTTTTTATCCTTGGATTTGCGTGCCATGTAATCCCTCTTCAATCGGCTTGGCGTCTTTTAATATTGCGTTTGCGCACCCCGTATATGTGCCATCTTTTTTGTGAATGACAAGAGGAGAATGAAGGGTCAGCGGCGAAGCACGATCTTTCCATGTGCGTATAATCACACGCTTTGCGGGTTCGCCCTCTTTAGGGACCAGCGGGAAAATTTCCGTTGCCCCGAAACGCTTGCCCAAGCCTAAGATGATTTTATCCAGCATATCGGCACGTTGAATAAGGGTCAGGGAGCCTTTGGATTTTAAGAGACGATGTGCTTTCTTCAACCACGCCTCCGTGCCCGATTGCGCATCCAGATGCCCGAGAGCCTGAGCCCGCAGCGGATCGGTCGAAATATAGTGTGTTCCTTCTTCCAGATAGGGCGGATTGGTCAGGATGTGGTCAAAGCGGGTATCTTCAGCCATGGTCAGGAAATCACCGCTGACACATTCCACTTGTTCTGCCCAACCGTTCGCTTCGGCATTTTCACGGGCCAGCGCGATATACTCATCCGAAACATCAATGGCTTTGGCGGAAAGATCGGGAACGCGCACCATCAGGCAATATAGCGCGCCACCTGCGCCGCACCCCGCATCCAGCACATATGATTTCGGCTTGGCAGGACATGCCGCAGCCACCATCACCGTATCCAGCCCTGCACGAAACCCCGTCGACGACTGTTTCAGTGTGACTTTCTTGTCCAAAAGTGTTGTTTGCGTTGAGGTCAGCCCCATAAAGCCCTTGCCCTGACACCCTTATCCGTTTAAGTGAAAGATGAATGACCCTAAATAGCGCAGCTCAACTTCAAAACAAAGAAGAAAGCGTGGAGAACACCTCCGCCGCCAAGCCGCTTGATGCGCTGAGCACTCTCCTCAAAGACGATATGGCGCAAGTGAACGAGGTCATTCTTCGGTCCATGCAATCCGACGTTCCCATGATCCCCCAGCTTGCCGGCTATTTGATTGCCGCAGGTGGTAAGCGCTTGCGCCCCCTGCTCACACTCGCGGCAGCCAAAATTTTTGATGAAAATGCGCGCCCCGCCCATGGCTTGGCTGCTGCCGTTGAATTCATTCATACAGCAACGCTTTTACATGATGATGTTGTTGATGGCTCCGAAGAGCGTCGCGGGCAAAAGGCCGCCAACCTCATATTCGGCAACCAGTCTGCCGTACTTGTCGGCGATTTTCTGTTTTCACGCGCCTTTGAGTTGATGGTTGAAAGCGACAATATCCGCGTCCTAGGCATCTTGTCCAAAGCCTCAGCCGTGATTGCCGAAGGTGAAGTCCTGCAGCTTGCCGCGCAAGGTCAGATTGATACCTCCTGGGAAACTTATCTCAAAGTGATCGAAGCCAAAACCGCAGCCCTTTTTGCCGCAGCTTGCGAAGTTGGCCCCGTCATTCAGGGCGCGACAGCACAGCACGCCGAAGCCTTGCGCCTCTATGGGCTTTATCTGGGCCTCGCCTTCCAGATTGCCGATGATCTGCTGGATTATACGGGAACGCTTGATACCCTAGGTAAAAATCCGGGCGATGATTTTCTGGATGGCAAACTGACTGCCCCCGTTCTTTTGGCGCTTCAACACGCCGATGCGGATGAAAAAGAATTCTGGGCGCGCATCTTTACGGAACGTAACGTCGAAGACGGCGATCTGGAACACGCGCAAAAGCTTTTCGCCAAGCATGGCAGCCTTGATAAAGCACAAGAGATCGCTCTCTCCTATGCACAGAAAGCCGTGGATGCGCTGGAAGGTCTGCCGCCTTCACCTATCACACCGATTTTGCAAAAGATCCCCCATTACGCTGTCACCCGCTCGACCTAGATTTTTCTAGAAAATCAAAACATTACAGCCCGCCCCTTAGGCGGGTTTGTTGTCTTGCACAAAAAATTTTTCGCATATGCAAAAAAGTTATTGACGCAAGTCATGCACTTATTGCAAAAGTGTTATGAATTTTCTGCATCTAATAAGAACAAGGACGACTCAACCTCATGGATCAAAACCTCTCCTATATTCTCAATACATGGTTCCTGCTCAGCAGCGGCTGCCTTGTCATGCTGATGGCGGCAGGCTTTGCAATGCTTGAGGCGGGCATGGTACGTTCGCGCTCCGTCAGCGTGATCCTCGCCAAGAACATCTCTCTCTACGCCGTCGCCGGCGTTATTTTTTACCTGATCGGTCACAATCTGATGTTTACCGATGTGACAGGGAATGGCGGTTATTTCGGCACACCGGGCATCTATACTATGTCCCCAACAGAAGATCAGGTCACACGCGGGTATGCCGACACGGCCTTCTGGTTCTTCCAGATGGTGTTTGTCGCAACAGCCGCCTCGATTGTATCGGGCGCACTTGCCGAGCGCATCAAGCTTTGGCCCTTCATGATTTTTTGCGGCGTTCTGACAGGTCTCATCTACCCGCTGACAGGAAGCTGGACATGGGGCGGCGGCTGGCTCTCCTCCATGGGCTTTAAGGATTTTGCAGGTTCAACCATCGTTCACACTGTGGGCGGCTGGGCGGCACTGACAGGTGCGATCTTGCTGGGCGCGCGTCGCGGACGTTTTGTCGAAGTCGGCAAAAGCAAAGCCCCAGCCCCCTCCTCCATGCCACTCGTCACATTGGGGACGTTCATCCTGTGGTTCGGCTGGTTCGGATTTAACGGCGGCTCACAACTTGCCATTGCTTCGGTCGATGATGCGATTGCTGTTGCTCATATTCTCGCCAACACCAATATGGCGGCAGCAGGCGGCGTTATCGCCATCATGCTGGCAGCCGGCTTCAGCCGTCGCAAACTGGATTTACCGCTTCTCTTGAACGGTGCACTGGCAGGACTTGTCTCGATCACGGCAGAACCCGTCACACCGACACTCGGCTACGCCATTCTGATCGGTGCAGCTGGCGCTCTGATTATGTATGGCGCTCTGAAATTACTGGAGCTTGCCAAAATCGATGATGTTGTCGGTGCCGTGCCTGTTCATCTTGCGGCAGGAATTTGGGGAACGCTGGCTGTATGCCTGACTAACCCCGAAGCCTCACTGACAACACAGCTTATCGGTATCGGAACAATCGGTGGCACGGTGGCAACACTCAGCCTTATGACATGGGGTCTGATGAAAGCCACTATCGGCATCCGTTTACACGCAACACACGAAGAAATCGGGGGCGATATGGCTGAGCTCGGACAGCGCGCTTACAATATCGAACACATCCCCAACGACAATGTGCAGGCCGCTTAAGGTTTAAGAAAAAAGCATATTGTCCGTATCCGTCTCCTAGAAGGTGAGACCCTCAAGCGTCCGGATTTCTCTTTTCATGAAGGAAGTTCGGACGCTCTTTTTTTTATTTTCAAGGGAAGGAAACTTTCATCCCAACCGTATGTTATTGTGACACATCCAGTTGCATGTCTGCTGCGTATAAAAATTTGTAACCGATCGACGATGCTCATCGTATAGTATCGGACAACTCATAAAGATAAGACGGAAACGAGGTCCCTATGGCACATACAGATGATTACGAAACACAACGCCTGAACCTCGCTTATATCAAAACCGCCATGAGCGAAGACCTGCTTGATAAAGATGTCGAGCTGGAACTGGCCCGCAGATGGCGAGATGAACAACATGAGCCCTCCCTTCACAAGCTGATCAATGCCTATGGTCGCCTTGTGATTGCATCGGCCTCGAAATTCAAACATTACGGCTTACCGATTGGTGACCTTATTCAGGAAGGCAATGTCGGCCTGATGCAGGCTGCTGCCCGCTTTGACCCTGACCGCGACATTCGTTTCTCAACCTATGCCTCGTGGTGGATCAGATCTGCAATGCAAGATTACGTGCTCAGAAACTGGTCGATTGTCCGCACAGGTACAACCGCAGCACACAAAGCCCTGTTCTTTAATATGCGCCGTCTCAGAAACAAGATTGACGGTGCCTCAACCGATTACGGCCTGACCGATGAAGGCCGTACCAAAATCGCCACGGAAATGAATGTCCGTATGGCGGATGTCGAAGAAATGGAAAAACGCCTCTTCGGCGGTGACCAGTCCTTGAACGCAACATTGAAGCACGACACCGAAGAAGAGTGGCAGAGCTTCCTCTCCGATGATCGTCCGAACCCCGAGGATGTCGTTATCGGTATGAAAGATGCCGAGACACGTTCGGAGTGGCTGAACAAAGCTTTGAAAGACCTGACAGACCGCGAACAAACCATTATCCGTGAGCGTCACTTGCAATATGACACCGTGACACTGGAGGCTCTGGGTCAGGAACTCGGTATCAGTAAAGAGCGCGTACGCCAGTTGGAGCAACGCGCCATGGAAAAACTGAAAGGCGCGATTGCCAAGCAGGTCTCCGTCGGACAAATGTTCTAAGACAATTTAAAAATTCCTTCTCCTCCTCGAAGAAGGTCACCCCTCTTGGGTCTCACCCAAGGGGGGTTTTTTATTTTGCTTATTCCACGACTGTTTTGTAGCGGCGCCCGACTTGCAGCCCCGCATTGCCGGGCAAGCGGTTGAGCGCACGGAAACGCTCTTCCTTGTAATCGGGATAAGGCAAACGTGAGGCAACGGATGCCACCGTATCGCTGGCCCCTGCCGTAAAGATTTTCAAACGATAGGGTTGGATGTTATCCGCTTCGCCTGCTTTCAGGTGACGGAAGCTGAAAATGGCATTACGTAATGCTGCTTCGGTTGCCGTATCGCCTTTGGGATAGGCCGCCTGAAAACGGTAGATCGTATTGGCATCAAAGCTGATGGCAAAGACGCGGATGGTCACGGCCTGTCCGTTTAATGTGCCGCCGAATGTGGTTGTTGCCGCATTCATGCCGTTCACACTTGTCGTTTCAGGGACAGCGGCGTTGGCGGCAGATTTCATCCAAACGTCAGTAATATAACGCGCAGGTGACAGCCCTGCTTTGTTATTGGCGGCATCCAGAATAAGGGCAGATGTGCCGCTATCGGATTTCGCAATAACTTGCGAGGTTTCATTGGCGATATGCCAGCCTGTTGGGGCTTTAAAGGTAAAGCCGAGTTCAGGATGATAGAAAGTCGTACCTTTGACGAACCCTTGGTCGGCACTGTCACCAAAGACCATCCCGTCGAGCATGCTCAAGTGACGGTCACGGTTGGTGACCTCATCATTGGCAGGAAATTTCTGAGCTTCGGCTTCAGCCTCAACCACGCGCTTTTCGGTGTTGGGGTGGGTTGCAAAGAAACTGGGGGCGGCCTGCTGCTTGTTGATGCGTGCCTGCAACTGGCTCTCCATGTTCAGAGACTCCAAAAATTCAGACAGCGCATGATCGTCATATCCTGCATAACTCAAATAGCGAACGCCTAGACGGTCAGCCTCGGATTCCTGCCCGCGTGAATAGGAAGACAGGAAAAGGTTCGAGCCCAGCCCCAGTGCCTGCGACGCGGCATCCGACCCGATGGCGGCAGAGGCAATCGTGGCTCCAATTTGCGTCAAGACGCCCGTGGAATACCGTTCGGCAGAGTGGCGCCCCGTAATGTGGCCCATCTCGTGCGCCATGACCCCTGCGAGCTCCGCCTCAGAGTTCGTATAAGCCAGAAGTCCGCGTGTCACGTAGATATAACCGCCAGGCACGGCAAAGGCGTTCACGACAGGAGAATTGAGGAGGAAGAAGCGATACTGCACATCTTTACGCTCGGAATATTTGGCAAGACGGTTGCCGATCTCGGTCACATAATTTTGCAGCTTTTGATCTTCGTAAAGTCCGCCATAGGCTTTCAAGGCTTGCTCATGCTGGGAAGCGCCGATCTGGTTTTCCTTTTGGGGCGACATCAACCCTGTGAACTGACGCTCACCTGTTGCAGCGTTCGTGGAACAGCCTGCCAGAATGGAAGTCGCAGCCAATAGCGTTATCCATTTGCATGTTGTGACACTTTGCTTAAACTTCTGCATCATGATGTTCCGTCTCCTTCTGATCGTCTTTTGTCTTGTGGCGCACAGCTTAGCCTATGTGCCCGCGCCAGCCAATGCGCAAAAAATGGATGCAAAAGCAGCCCCTCTTCCCGATATCAAATTGCACGAGAGTAACGCCGTAAAGCGCCTTCCCGTTCCCGTCACGGTCAAAACGGTTATTGATCCGCTGACATTCACCGATACGGACGGCAATGTGTATCGCCTTATGGAGCTCGACTCCCCTGCCCTGTCTGATACGGGTGAGACCAACAAACCCCTTTATGGGGAGATGAAAAAATCGCTGGAGGCATTGATTTCCGACCAGAGCCTTCTCCTCTATGTCCCGCTCACACGATCAGGTGAAGCCGAACAGATGCAAAACCGCATGGGGCACACGCTGGTACAGGCTGTTCGTGAGAAAGACAAGATCTGGGTGCAGGGTATTCTTCTCAATCAGGGGATGGCGCGTGTGCGCACAACACCTGATGAAACCGTTCTGGCGGCTGACCTCTTGAGGCAGGAAGATAAGGCCAGAAAGGTGAAACGCGGTCTTTGGAAAGATGCCGATTACGCTGTCTTTGCCGCCGATCACATTCCCGATAATTTCTATGGCTTTGGTATTGTCGAAGGGACAATTCATTCCGTGTCTGCCGTGCGCAACACGATCTTTCTGAATTTCGGGGACAATTGGCGTGAGGATTTCTCACTGGGCCTATCCCCCGAGGCTCGGCGCGCCTTTGCCAAGGATGGTGCAAACGTGATGAGCTGGGGCGGAGAGCATGTGCGCGTGCGCGGAAATATCCGCCAGTATAACGGCGCGTTTATTGACCTTGACCACAGCGCCCAAGTCGAACATCTTGATGACAATGCCGAACAGAAATCCGCCAGCGAAGCCGCCGATACGCCCCTTCCAGAGGAAGGATCAGGAGGGAATCACACACGTTCCCCCGCTGCAGAAGAACGCGACAATCATATCCCCTTCAACTTATAAGGTTCAACTCATCCGCAAGAACCGTCTGTTCCCTGCCATCACCCCTTATGCAAGCGGGTTTTTGCAGGTCGATGAGATACATAATCTCTATTGGGAAATTTCGGGAAATCCCGACGGCGTGCCCGTCATTGTGCTGCATGGTGGCCCGGGTGCAGGGGCAGCCCCTGTTCATCGCCGCTTTTTTGACCCGAATTATTACAAGATCGTGATTTTCGATCAGCGCGGTGCAGGACGCTCCACACCGCATGGTGAGTTGAAAAACAACACACGGGCCAATCTGGTTAAAGACATTGAAGCCTTGCGCACCTATTTGCGCCTTGAGTCTTTTCATGTCTTCGGCGGATCATGGGGCGCGACACTCGCCCTGTCCTACGCCGTCAAATATCCGCAGAACATCTTAAGCCTCACCTTACGCAGTATTTTTCTGCACGAACAAAGTGAGATTGACTGGTTCATGTCGGGTATCCGCAATGTCTTTCCTGAAATTTGGGAGCATTTTGCCGAAACCTTCCCTGACGCCTCACCAGCCGAACTTCTGGAAACCTATTACCAAGCGCTCACCACAGGAACACGCGAACAACAGATGAAGGCTGCGCTTGCATGGGCTTCTTATGAAAGTTCGTGCATGTCCTTTTATCCGCGTCGCGATCTGTTGACACATGAGGATGAAAAGGAAGGCGCATGGGCTATGGCGCGGATCGAGGCGCATTATTTCGCCCATGAAGTCATTGCTGAAACAGACTCGCTTCTCAAGGATGTCTCGGTTTTGAAGAAAATTCCGGGCACGATCATTCAAGGACGTTACGACATGATCTGCCCTGTCATTTCCGCAGATAAGCTGCACCGCGCATGGCCCGAAGCCGACTACGTGATTGTGCCCGATGGCGGACACTCGGCAATTGATCCATCGGTGTGTGCAAGACTGATTGAGACGATGGAATTTCTCAAGCAACTGGGTTAAAACAAGCTACATAAATACGAAACATACGAAAAACAGGATTCATAAGGACATCTCGATGAAAACGCTTTCTCTGACTGACCTCCCCTCAGACCTTTCGGGCAAATTTGTTTTACTGCGCGCCGATTTGAATGTCCCTGCCAAAGATGGTGAAGTCACCGACGCGACACGTATCATCCGCGTGACCCCGACAATTGAAGAGCTGAGACAGCGCAATGCGCGCATTCTTGTGCTCTCCCATTTCGGACGCCCCAAAGGCACGGAAGATCCCGAATATTCGATGGAATTCCTGACCTTTGCTCTGCCGCAATATTGGGGCTGCCCCGTCAAATTCGCCAAAGACTGCATCGGCGAAGAGGTTGATATCTTATGCGAAGACATGAGAGACCGTCAGGTCGCGCTTCTTGAAAATACACGCTTTCATGCAGGCGAAGAAAAGAACGACCCCGAATTTGCCAAGGCCTTGGCACAGCACGGCGACTATTTCGTGATGGATGCGTTTTCAGCCGCTCACCGCGCACATGCCTCAACAGAAGGCATTACAAAATTCCTGCCTTCCTATGCAGGGTTTTTGATGGGTGAGGAATTAGCAGCCCTTGATAAAGCACTTGAAAACCCGACACGTCCGCTGACTGCCGTTGTAGGTGGTGCAAAAATCTCAACAAAGCTTGAGCTTCTCGGTACGCTGATTTCAAAAGTCGACACGCTGATCCTTGGTGGTGGTATGGCCAACACATTCCTCAAAGCCAAAGGCTATGAGATCGGTAAATCTTTATGCGAAGACGATATGCTGGACACGGCCCGCGAGGTAATGGCAGCGGCTGAAGGCAAAGGATGCACGCTTGTTCTGCCTAAAGATCTGGTCTGCGCCGATGAATTTAAAGAAAACTCCCCCCATGAAACCTACGCACTGGATGAGGTTCCTACCAATCGCATGATTTTGGATGCGGGCCCTGCCTCGGTCGGACTTTACAAAAACATCCTTGATGAGAGCAAGACACTGGTCTGGAATGGACCGCTCGGTGCGTTTGAGTTGCAGCCTTTTGATACGGCGACCAACCTT
Organism: Pseudobdellovibrionaceae bacterium; assembly: GCA_050251555.1. Lineage (GTDB taxonomy): Bacteria > Pseudomonadota > Alphaproteobacteria > Micavibrionales > Micavibrionaceae > UBA2137. The sequence continues at coordinate 12,412 of JBFWMN010000040.1, forward strand.
CTGGCCCAATATGCGGCACAATTGTCCCAAAGTAGCAAATTGGTCAGTGTGGCTGGCGGTGGCGATACGGTTGCCGCACTTGAGGGTGCAAAAGCCGCGATGGATTTCACCTATGTTTCCACCGCAGGCGGCGCATTTCTCGAATGGCTGGAAGGCAAAACGCTGCCGGGTGTGGCAGCGTTGGAGCAGGCAGCACAAAAGGCAGCCTGATTTTTATTCCTCTGACAATTCGCTCATCAGTTTGATGGCTACGGGGATTTCCAGCTTATCGTAATAAGCCAGTGCTTTGGCCATCGAAGCCGCTTGTGTGACTGCACCTTCGGTACGATAAATTTCCGTCAGCAGATAGAGGCTCAAAAAGTCACGACGCTCCATACGGTGCGATCTGGCAACTGCGGCAAGCCCCTGCCCGCATTCCTGATCCAGAATCTCGAGCGATTTTTCACATGAGATACCGCAATAGACGGCAAACAGGGCAATGAAGCTTTTATATTGTTTACGCTGCAAATGCTCGATCATGAATTGCGGGGTCAGTTGACCGCGCTCCGAGGCATTGCGGGCCGCTTTTTGCGTGTTCGCATTGGGCATGAATTCGGAAACAATCGGCACGATCGGCGCGGGTGCAGCCATTTCTTCGACAATATCGGACACATTGGCGGCAATCGTGCCTGTAATTTCGGGATCAACACCTGCAAAATGGTCTTCGATATAGGTACGAAGGGCCTGACCGACATGCAGATACAGCAAGCTTGCCAGCTCTTTTGTCATTTCAGGGCGTTCCAGAAGCGGACGGGCCAGCTCCTCATTGCCTTCGGCATGATGGCTCAGCTTGCGGATCGCATCTTCGGGCAAAATCACATCATTATTGTGAATGAGAATATCGTGCGTTTCCGTGTCATTGACATCCGAAAGCGCCACGGAGACTTGCGAAGACAAATTCTGACGATGGGCAATGGCGCGCCAGTAAGGGGCATCGCGTGACTCGATAATATAGAGAAGGTCGAGGGCCTCAAGACCGTTACTGAAACGCAGTACGTCTTCAGCGACTTCAATATCGTCATAAGCCAGATGTAAAATGACTTGAGACGGAACACCGTCAACCAGCGCCAGACGCTGGGCAATGGCCTGTCTCAAATCTTTTTCGGCTTGCTTGATCAGGGCGACCAAAACGTCAGCGACCAATTCTTTCTCACGTAAAGAAAGCTCTGTGTACAGAAGATCGGCAACAATCTGCGCCAAAGCACCGCGTGCTTCAGGCGAACGTGTCTCAGCCAACTGATAAAGCTTATGTGTATCGTAAAGCTTGACCAGTAACGGTGCGACTTTCTGCGAGTGGGATAAAACACCCAAATTCATCTTACTTCCCTCAACCTTCCCCCGAAGGTTTTTAATATTTTTGCGTAGTGCATCAAATAGCCCGGTGCTAGAGACACAAGGCTTATACCTCTAGAAATATCACCGATTCCCTTACCAATCGGTTAAGATCAGTAAAATTTAATATAATTATATGTCAAAGATGAGGTGCGTTTGCGGCAAAATCAAACTGCATTTTTGATGTATAAATATGTATGTCGCCCTACCCCCGAATTTAAGACTTTGTTAAGATTCCAAGTGATAGTCTTTTATTTAATAATAATTTCTAGGATTTACGGGAGTTTCAAGCGACCATGTTAGGTCCGGTACCGGGAACATATACCGCACAGACCTCATCTGTTAGCTCAGCCGCACAGCAGGCTGAGAGCCAGATTAATGCGCAAGATCGCCGCAATGCTCAATCCCAGCGTCTAAACGAAACACGTCCTCAAGGCTTTGATGCCGCAAAGACCAATGATTCGGAAACGCGTAATCCCTACTCCCCTTTTGACAGCGCCTATAACGCCTCTGCCAAACGTTCCCCTGTTCCGGGCAACGGACAGCGCGGCGGCCAACTCAATCTGGTCGTTTAATCTTTTCAGTCATTTTTGAAAGATACCTACTGGAACGCGACTTCGTTGAAAGAGCGCAGCTTTCGGCTATGCAGTTTCTCGGGGCCGATTTCTCTTAAGTAAGCCATTGCCAAAAGGCCGATCTGCAAATGCTGATCAACGCGCTGGCGATAGAAACTGTCTGCCATACCCGGCAATTTTAACTGTCCGTGCAAGGGTTTATCCGAGACACACAACAATGTTCCGTAAGGCACACGGAAACGGAAACCGTTCGCGGCAATCGTGCCGGATTCCATATCCAAAGCAATGGCGCGGGACTGGCTGAGACGACGGTTTTGAATGACTGACGGACGCAATTCCCAGTTACGGTCATCGACGGTCGCCACGGTTCCCGTACGCATGATCTTTTTCAGATCGTAGCCTTGATAGCCTGTAACTTCCGCAACGGCATGTTCCAGCGCGAGCTGAATTTCAGAAAGGGCCGGAATGGGAATGGACGGGTGAAGGTCTTTATAAAGAACGTTATCTTCACGGACATAGGCATGTGCCAAAACATAATCGCCCAGACTTTGCGAATTCCGCAGCCCTGCACAATGCCCCAGCATGATCCATGCGTGAGGCCTCAAAACGGCAATATGGTCAGTGATCGTCTTGGCATTTGACGGGCCGACACCGATATTGACCATCGTAATCCCTGATCCGTCCGCACGTTTCAGGTGATAGGCAGGCATCTGCGGCATGCGTGATAAGGCAAATCCCGGCTCGTCATCACGTGTCGAGATATTCTTATTATGCGTGACCTTATTCCCCGGTTCGACAAAGGCGGTGTATTCGGAGCGGTCTTTTTTCAACTCGGCATCCGGTGTCGGACTCATAATATCCTGCGCGATACGGATGAACTGGTCGATATAGAATTGGTAGTTGGTAAAGATCACATAGTTTTGAAAATGCGCGGCATTGGTCGCCGTATAGTGGCGCAGGCGCATCAGTGACAAATCGACACGCGGCGCAGAAAACAACGCCAACGGCCCCGGTTGCCCGGGCTGCAGCAGATATGTCCCGTTGGCAACCTCGTCATCCATGATGTTCAGATCAGGCTGGTCAAAAAGAGCGGGTAATATCTCGATCTGTTCGGCGGAGAGATCCTGCTCGAGGTAAAAATCCTCGCCCAAGGCGAAATGGATCGGAATGGCTTTTTCCGACAAACCCACTTCGACGGGACCGCCGTGATTTTCAAGAAGCTGTTCGATCTGCTCTTCATAGTAATGATCGAAAATGTCAGGGCGCGTCAGGGT
>JBFWMN010000041.1:0-15406 GCA_050251555.1 Pseudobdellovibrionaceae bacterium
GGCGCTTGCTGAAGGCGACCGTGTTGAACTTCGCGGCTTCGGCGCATTCTCGGTGAAAAGCCGTGAGGCCCGCACAGGACGCAACCCCCGTACCGGCGCCAGCGTCAAGGTGGATGCAAAAAACATGCCTTTCTTCAAAACAGGCAAAGCGCTGCGCGAGCGTCTAAACTCCGACTAAGCACAAGGACGAATTTCCATGACGGCCCTGATACGCTGGCTGTTTACAGCACTTATTGCGTTGGCCGTTCTGGCCTTCACGCTTGCCAATCTCAATTCGGTTGATGTGGCGCTAACGCCTGTCACGCCGCCTCTTTCCCTTCCTTTATATTTCGTGATTTTGGGCTCAACCGTCCTTGGTTTTATCTGGGGCGCGGTTCTTGTCTGGCTCAATGGCTGGCCAACGCGCCGCGCCTTGAAGGCGGAAAAGAAAAAATCGGCAGCATTGGATAAGGAATTGGACGATCTGCGCGCCAAACTTCCCAAACGTGCTGCGCCGGAGGGTGAAGAACCCGCTGCTCTTCTTGAAGATAAAAAGGATGTATTCGATGTCTGAAACTGCCGCACCCCGCATTTTTTGTGCGGTGGATACACCTGATCTGGAACGTGCCAAGGAGCTGGCTGCTATGCTGGCACAATCCGAAGTTGCCTTGAAATTGGGCATGGAATTTTTTAATGCCAACGGGCCACAAGGTATTTTGGAGGTGCATCAATCCGCGCCCGATCTGCCGCTCTTTGTGGATCTCAAATATAAAGACATCCCCAATACGGTGGCAGGGGCTGTGCGCTCCATCACTTCAAAGGTAAAGCCCGCCTATTTGAATGTGCACGCGCTTGGCGGGCTTGAGATGATGAAAGCCGCCAAAGCCGCCTGCCCTGCAGGTGTCAAATTGCTGGCTGTGACTATCCTCACCTCAATTGATGAGGATGAATTGGCACGCACAGGGCAAAAAGGCCCGATAGCCGAGCAAGTCAAACGTCTGGCCCTTTTAACCAAAGAGGCGGGTTTGGACGGCGTTGTCTGTTCGGCCCATGAAATTGAATTACTGCGTGAGGCCTGCGGTCCTGATTTTATCCTGATGGTGCCCGGTATCCGTCCTCAAGGGGCAGATCACGGCGATCAGAAACGCGTCATGACTCCTCGCCAAGCTATTGATTTGGGTGCAACTCATCTTGTGATCGGTCGCCCGATTACGGGGGCTGAAGACCCCGCAAAGGCCATTTCTTATATTCTGGAGACGCTGTGACGCAAGTTAAAATATGCGGCTTGCGTGAAGAAGACAGCCTGCAGGCTGCTATTGATGGTGGGGCAACCTATATTGGTCTTAATTTCATAGGGTCTTCACCCCGCTATCTGCCACCCGCCCATGCTGCAGTTCTATTGGATCAATTTCGCGTTCACGCGCAGTTTGTCGCGCTTTTTGCAGATGAAAGCATCAAAAAAATTGCTGCAGTGATTGATGGGGTAAAACCTGACCTTATTCAGCTTCACGGGAGCGAAACGCCCGAGCAGGTGGCCTTTATCCGCACGCAGTTCGGACTGCCTGTGATTAAGGCGCTTGCGCTCAAAAGTGCCGCCGATCTTGAAAGTCTGCCTCCTTATGTGGCGGTTGCCGATATGCTGCTTTTGGACGCACCGCACGGTGGTTCTGGTGAAAGCTTTGAGTGGACGCTTTTGCAAGGATTTGCCTCGCCCATCCCGTGGGGATTGGCGGGAGGCTTGACGGCAGAAAATGTCGGGCTGGCTATATCCATGCTGCACCCTGATTTTGTCGATGTCGCAAGCGGCGTAGAAGAGGCGCGGGGGGTCAAAAGTCCTGCCAAAATCAAAGCTTTTCTTGAAGCCGTAAACGCGGCATAACTATCCCCCATGAGTAAGGTGAATTCATATACGCAAGGGCCCGATGAGCGGGGCCGCTTTGGTGCGTTCGGCGGACGTTTTGTTGCCGAGACGCTGATGCCTCTCATCCTCTCGGTGGAAGAGGCATGGAATACAGCCAAAAACGATCCCGCTTTCTGGGAAGAATTTGATCGTCTGGCAAAAGATTATATCGGCAGACCTTCGCCGCTTTATTTTGCCGAGGAGACAACCAAGCATTTCGGCGGTGCTAAAGTCTATTTCAAGCGCGATGAGCTCAATCATACAGGTGCGCACAAAATCAATCATTGTATCGGGCAAGTGCTGTTAGCACGCCGTATGGGTAAAACCCGCATCATTGCCGAAACGGGCGCAGGGCAGCACGGTGTGGCAACAGCAACCGTGTGTGCGCTTTTCAAAATTCCCTGCACCATTTTCATGGGTGCTGAAGATATTGCGCGTCAAAAGCCGAATGTTTTCAGGATGCGCCTGTTGGGCGCGGAAGTGCGCTCGGTCACTTCGGGCTCATCCACCCTGAAGGATGCCATGAATGAAGCACTGCGTGATTGGGTCACCAATGTCCGCGATACCTATTATCTGATCGGCACGGTTGCAGGACCGCACCCGTTCCCGATGATGGTCAGAGATTTTCAATCCGTCATTGGCAAGGAAACAAAAGCGCAAATGCTTGAAAAAGAAGGGCGTTTACCCGATTCGTTGGTCGCATGTATCGGCGGCGGTTCAAACGCGATGGGGCTTTTCTACCCGTTCCTGAATGACCGCTCGGTCACCATGTATGGTGTGGAGGCTGCCGGGCACGGCGTTGATACGGATGCGCATGCTGCCTCTTTGGCGGGCGGTAAACCAGGCATTTTGCACGGGATGAAGTCTTACTTTTTGCAGGATGACGCGGGACAGATCAAGGAGGCGCATTCCATTTCCGCAGGCCTCGATTATCCGGGCATCGGCCCTGAGCACGCCTATCTCTTTGAAGAAGGCCGCGTCAATTATGTATCGGCAACTGACACGGAGGCACTTGAGGCCTTTCAGTTGATGGCGCAATTAGAGGGTATTTTACCCGCACTTGAGCCCTCCCACGCCTTCGCCTATGTTGCGAAAAAAGCGCCGACTTTGCCCAAAGACCACATCATGGTCATGAATCTATGCGGTAGGGGCGATAAAGATATCTTCACCATCGCCGAAGCGCTGGGTATCGACATTTAAAAAAAGCCGCTTCATCTAAGCGGCTTTTTCTTTGTTAGGCGTCGATATTTTTGGCTTTCAGCGCGTTTTCCTGAATGAATTCGCGGCGCGGCTCCACCACATCTCCCATCAATGTCGAGAAGATATCGTTGGAATCAACGGCGTCTTCGACACGCACCTGAAGAAGTGATCTGACCTCGGGATCAAGCGTCGTTTCCCAAAGCTGTTCGGGGTTCATTTCACCAAGACCCTTATAGCGCTGGATGGACAGGCCTTTACGGGCGTAAGCCAGGACCTGATCATAAAGTGCGCGTGGGCCGTCAATGGCGGCAAGTTCTTTATCTTTGGCAACAAGCTTGCCTGCGCCCGAAAAATATTCTTCGAGAGCTGCTTGTGAGGCATTCAAGCGCGCAGCATTTGGCAGGCGCGCATGATCCAGCGAGATGCGGGCTTGTTCTGTCACGCCGCGAAGCGTGCGACGGAAGACGTAACCGCCCACAGGCGTAAACTCGCCCTTCCATGTGTCCTCATTTTTACGTGACAGGGCATTCAGGCGCGTTGTGACTTTGGCAGCCAGAGCCTCTCCCGTTGCAACTTTATCTTCAATTTCGGGGTTGTAGGCCCCTGCAATGGCGGCTTGTTCGACAATCATCGGGAAGCCTGTACGCTGGGCAATAGTGAGGACAGATTCGCGCCAGCCTTTGGCTTTGATGATCACATCCTTCAATTCCGCACCTGCGCGCTGTACGCCGTTGGCATCAGTGTAAACCAGATCTTCGATGGCCTGATTGATCAGATATTCGTCCATTGCCGCATCGTCTTTTAGATAAACCTCGGCCTGACCGCGCTTCACCTTGTAAAGCGGAGGCTGGGCAATATAGAGGTAACCCTTCTCAATAATGTCGGGCATATAACGATAGAAGAAGGTCAGAAGCAGTGTTCTGATGTGCGAGCCGTCAACGTCGGCGTCAGTCATGATGATGATTTTATGGTAACGGGTTTTATCGATATTGAATTCATCGTGAATTCCCGTACCCAATGCCGTGATCAGTGTTCCGAGTTCCTGGGACCCCAAAATACGGTCAAGACGTGCGCGTTCGACATTCAAAATTTTCCCGCGAAGGGGAAGGATGGCCTGATTCTTACGGTTACGGGCTTGCTTTGCCGAACCGCCAGCCGAATCTCCCTCAACGATGAAGAGTTCGGATAGGGCAGGATCGCGTTCCTGACAGTCCGCAAGTTTGCCCGGCAGGTTGGAAATATCCATGACACCTTTGCGGCGGGAGAGGTCACGCGCTTTTCGGGCGGCCTCACGAGCGATTGCTGCCTCGGAGATTTTCGTGATGATCTTTTTGGCCTCATTCGGATTTTCTTCCATCCAGATGGAGAGACCCTCGGCAACAGCTTGCTCGACAACGGGGCGAACCTCGGAAGAAACGAGTTTATCCTTGGTTTGTGAGGAGAATTTCGGATCAGGCACTTTGACCGAGAGAACACAGGTCAGACCTTCGCGGATATCATCCCCGCCGATCGTAATGTCTTTTTTCTTAATCAGGTTATTTTCGTCCGCATATTTCGAGACGATACGCGTCAAAGCCGAACGGAAGCCCGCCAAGTGGGTCCCGCCGTCACGCTGGGGAATATTGTTCGTAAAGCACAAGGTTGTTTCGTGGTAGGCATCGGTCCAGACCATGGCGCACTCGACCGTGATACCGTTATCTTCGCCGGTGATGGAGACATTCGGTTTGAAGATGACTTGTTTCGAGCGGTTGAGGTAGTCAACGAAGCTTTCGATCCCGCCCTCATAATAGAGCTGCGATTCTTTGGGCTCTTCGCCGCGATCGTCGCGCAAGATAATGTTGACCCCTGAATTCAGGAAGGCAAGTTCGCGAAGACGATCCTGCAATGTGCCGAAATCAAACTCGGTCATGGTGAAGGTTTCAGAAGACGGCATAAAGGTGACTTCCGTCCCTTTTTTGCCTTCAGCAGGGCCGACTTCCTTTAAAGGGGCTTCCGATTCGCCGTGGCGGAAACGGATGAAATGCTCTTTCCCGTCGCGCCAGATGCGCAAATTCAGCCATTCGGAAAGGGCGTTCACAACCGAGACACCCACACCGTGCAGACCACCTGATACCTTATAGGAGTTCTGGTCGAATTTACCACCCGCGTGAAGCTGGGTCATAATAACTTCGGCTGCGGAAATGCCTTCTTCTTTGTGCATATCAACAGGAATACCGCGCCCGTTATCACGCACAGTCACAGAGCCATCGGCGTTCAAGATCACTTCGGTGCGGTCACAATGCCCTGCCAGAGCCTCGTCAATCGCGTTATCGACGACTTCATAAACCATGTGGTGAAGGCCTGAGCCGTCATCCGTGTCACCAATATACATACCGGGACGCTTGCGAACAGCCTCAAGGCCGCGCAAAACCTTGATGGAATCGGCGCCATATTCGGCATTTTGGGGCAGTTCGGACGAGGGTGCGGCATCAGCCATGAGAGTTCACCTTGTAAGTCTTTGTTTTAAAATCAAAAAATGTCTCTTTGAAACGACCTTTATTTATAGCACAAGGCCCCATAAATTGACAGCGTTAAAACCCGTAAAATCCCTTATTTTCCAATGTTTTTATGGGGGTTTCAGGCCTGTTTTCGTAAAAGCTCGCCGTCAAAGGAAAAGAGCTGGAATTTATGGGTGTCGGAGACAAAAAGATGTGCGTCCGTTCCCGTCAGCCAGACCTGCCCGCCCATCTCTGCTAACAGCGCATAAAGTGCGTTGCGGCGGGATTCATCCAAATGCGCGGCAATCTCATCCAAAAGATAAAGCGGTGCTTCACCCGTCTCGGCGCGCATCAGCCAGCCATGCGCTAAAATTATGCCGATCAAAAGGGCTTTCTGCTCGCCCGTTGAGCATTGTGAGGCAGGCATGTTTTTACGCGCATAAATAACTTCAAGGTCGGTGCGGTGCGGCCCTGTTCCTGCCCCGCCCGTCATCGAATCCATATCGCGACCTTTTTTCAAAAGGGCCTTGAAGTTTTCCTCGGTTTCGGTGGCCGAGCGCTTTAAGAGGCTTTCTTCGACAGCCCCGCGAAGCGCGAGTGTCGCAACAGGGAAATAGGATTCGCTGGACTTTGCATTGGCACTAATTGCGGATTTTAGCTTATCGAGATATTCAAGGCGCGAGGCGGCAACGGCAATACCCGTTTCGGCAATCTGGGCCTCTAAGGCATCAAGCCATAAGGGGTCGGGGACTTTATCGTCCATGCGGAGGAGTTTGGAGCGCTCGGAAAGAGCGTTTTCATAGCGTTTGACGCGCCCCGCATGTGCTGCATCGTGCGACAAGACCAGACGGTCAAAAAAGCGTCTGCGGTCGGACGTGCCTTCCAAAAACAGCCCGTCCATCTGCGGGGTCAGCCAGACGGCGGAGAGATATTCGGCAAGTTCGGTTTGCGCTCTGACAATCTCGCCTTTGATCTGGATTTTGCGCTTTTCAAAATTGGCGTCTGCGCCCGTTCCAAGCGCAATTTCACCAAAGGGGCTTTCAATATGGGCGGCAACACCCCAGGGGGCTTTGTTGCCCATCTGCTGCATCTCGGCAACTTTTGCGCCCCTGATACCGCGTCCGGGCACAAGCAGGGAGATCGCTTCTAAGATATTGGTTTTTCCCGCGCCATTTGTGCCAATGAGCGCAACAAAGCCCGTCTCCAGATCATCCAGAGCAAGATTGCCGTGATTGCGAAAATGGGTCAGGCGCAGGCGTGTGATATGCGTCATGGCAGTTTAAACTTTCAGGCTGCCTTTGAAACGCAGGCTCAAACGCGCAGCGGCATCAGTACGAAGAGGCTTGATGTATCGCTCATGTCCTGAATGATGGTTGGAGATGAGGAATCAGCCAATGTGATGCGGCAGCCTGCATCCCCATCAATCAGAGACGTGATATCAAGAAGGTAGCGTGCGTTAAAGCCGATCTCCATATCGGGCGCATCGGATTTCACCTCGACCTCTTCCGTTGCCGAACCCGACTCAGGCGAATTGGCGGACAGCGTCACCGTTTTGCCCTTCAATGTAATCTTGATCGCACGCGATTTACCGTCCGAAATGGTCGAGACACGGTCGATGGCGCGGGACAGGATACGTGGGTCAACATCGACGATCTTGTCGTTGTTGGCGGGAATGACGCGCTGGTAATCGGGGAATGTGCCGTCAATCAGCTTCGTAGTGAGAACGACATGGTCAAACGCAAAGCGGATTTTGTTGGCGGAAAGACTGATATTGATGGAATCGGCGGCCTCATCAATCAGTTTGCGTAACTCTCCAACGGCTTTACGCGGAATGATGATGCCGGGCATATCGCGAGCCCCTTCAGGCAAGGGCATTTCAAAGCGGGCCAGGCGGTGACCGTCCGTCGCAACGGCACGCAGCACGTCAACGCCGTTATTCTCGGCTTGGTGCAGATAGATACCGTTCAAGTAGTAGCGTGTTTCTTCGGTCGACATCGCAAATTTTGTGCGGTCGATAAGAGCACGCAGATCAGCGGCAGGGATCGAGAATTGTGTTGCCAGATCATCCACGCCGATTTGCGGGAAATCTTCTACCGGCAGGCAGGACAGTTTGAATTTCGAACGATCGGCTTCGACCGTCATGAAATTGCCTGACGGGTCAAGCGACAATGAAACTTTGGAGCCTTCGGGCATTTTACGGACAATGTCGTGCAATGTTTGTGCGGGAGCGGTTGTGGCGCCGCCTTGTTCAACATCGGCAGCAACCGATTCGTTGATTTCCAGATCCATGTCTGTCGTGTTGAGGCTCAGGACGCCGTTATCGGCACGCAACAGAACGTTTGCCAGAATAGGAATGGTATTGCGGCGTTCGACAACGCTGTAAACGTGACCTAAAGAGCGGAGGAGTGCGGCGCGGTCAATCGAGAGCTTCATATTCGGGATTCCAGTTCCTAATGTCAGTGTATTTTAAGGGCTAAGTTCAAAATGTATTTGCTGTAAAGCAAACTATAGACCCGCCAAACCCCCCTGCCAAGGGGTTTGCCGCGGTTTCCCGCAAGTTTTCGACGCAATAAAAACAAACCGGATGATCCAGTCTTTCTGGCGCATCCGGTTTGTTTGGAAGGAGATTTAAAAAATCTCTAGGAAATCGTATGACTTAGCCAGCGATTAGCCGGTCAGGGCGCGGCGAAGAACGTCGCAATCTTGTGCAATGCTTGCATCCTCTTCAATCAGCTCTTCGATTTTGCGAACGGCATGCATGACCGTTGTGTGGTCACGTCCGCCGAATTTGCGACCGATCTCAGGCAGAGAGCGCGCCGTTAGTTGTTTTGCCAGATACATGGCAACCTGACGCGGGCGGGCAACGTTACGTGAGCGACGTGCCGAGTGCATGTCTGTCAGCTTCAGATTGTAGTGTTCAGCCACACGGCGCTGAATTTCGTCAATCGTGATGCGGCGATCATGGGAGCGAAGCAAGTCTTGGAGAACATTCTGTGTTGTTTCCAGAGTGACGGGCTCGTTTGTCACGTCAGCGTGGGCGGCGATACGGTTTAAGGCGCCTTCCAACTCACGGATGTTCGAGGTGACTTTGAGGGCCAGAAACTCGAGAACGCTTTCAGGGATGTTCACGCCCAACATGTCGCGCTTTGCGCGCAGGATGTGGAGGCGAAGCTCGTATGTGGAAGGCTGAATGTCAGCAACCAGACCCCAGCTCATGCGTGAGCGCAGACGTTCATCGATGCCTTGCAGGTCGCCGGGCGCACGGTCAGCCGAGATGATAATTTGCTTATTGAGGTCAACAAGGGCGTTGAAGGTGTGGAAGAACTCTTCCTGCGTGCTTTCTTTGCCCGAGATGAATTGAACGTCATCAATCATCAGAATGTCGACAGAACGGAACAATTCTTTGAAGGCCATTGTTTCTTGCGAGCGGATGGCTTTGACGAACTGGAACATGAATTTCTCGGCAGAGAGATACATGATGGTCTTTTCAGGTGATTTCTCACGAAGCGAATGGGCAATCGCGTGCATCAGGTGTGTTTTACCAAGACCGACACCGCCATAGATAAAGAGCGGGTTGAAGGGCATCGTCTCGGATTCGACAACGCGAAGAGCCGCAGCATGGGCCAAAGCGTTGGATTTGCCGACAACAAATGTATCAAAACGGAAGCGCGGATCGAGCGGGGAGGACAAAGCGACCTCTGCAGCCAGCGCGTTGGCGTTGGCTTTGACTTGCTCGTTCACTGGTGTTTCTTCGCGGTTCATCTCAACAGGAATGGCGTTTTGCACAACGACCACCTCCAGGCGCTTAATATTCACATCCAATTCAGCACACATCTCCAGAATACGCGGAGCATAATTTGTCTGAATCCAGTCCTTCATAAAGCGCGTTGGGACGGAAACTTCAAGTGTATTGTGATAATAGGCTTGTAGCGTCATCGGTTTCAGCCAGCTACGGAAGACTGCCTCACCAAATTCTTTGCGGAAATCCTTATAAACAGAGGCCCAGAGTTTCTTGATATCTGCGGTCGGCTCGAAGCTCTCCGGTGCTGTCGCACTATCGACAACGGTCAGATAGGCCTTCTTGTTTTTGGTGTCAGTCATTTTTTCCCTACTCCACTCATTTAAGCATTCAACTTACAAATTCATTTTCCGCGTCTCATAAGGCCCGACTTTAGGGAAGTCGCCCGTAGACATGAGACCTGAAAACCAATCTCCCTCAAGTATTCACAAGGCAATAAACCGCGTATCCGAAAAAGCCCTTCACGGACATTCTCGGCTGAGAAAATATGTATATTTACCCCAAATTTTAGCGGCGAAAGTTTTGTTTTTAACTTTTATGCCTTGAAGGAGCACGGTGGCTGATAAAGCGTCAGGCTTTGCTGCTCCTGGTACGCTGAAGGAAAGAACTTCATATTTCCCCCAAGCGATTTAACTACCCTAGACAAAAAAATTGTGGGTTGCAACAGGACAAAGCATGAACAAAGTAAAAAAGAAATAATTTTTCAAAGTATGGAAAGTAACACGGAAAATCCCCCAAATAATCGCTTATTTAGGGGAATACCAATAAAGTAATTATTTAAAGTATTACTTGGCTGCTTTAATGCGGCTGGAGAGACGCGACAGTTTACGTGCTGCCGTCTTCTTGTGGATCACGCCTTTGGATACGCCACGCATGAGTTCGGGCATGGCCTGAGTGAAGGCTTCTTCAGCAGCTTTTACGTCGGAATTTGTCAGAGCCAGTTCGACTTTCTTGATGAAAGTACGGATGCGGCTTTTGCGCATACCATTGATGGTATCGCGACGGGCGTTGCGACGAATTCTTTTTTCTGCTGAGGCGTGATTAGCCATTCTCTCATACTCCTAATAAATTCAAGCGAAATCCCTAATGTTCTAGGACTGCCGCTTTCGGAAACTTCGATGTTTTACGTGAGCGGGGCAGTTAATGTCAAGCATTCTTTCCACAAAAAAATGCCTTTTTTTCTTTGACTCCTTTTGCGGTGGGGAGTCGCATGCTGTAAAGGGCTAACGATTATCTGCTGCACTGCGTAATATTCTGGAAAACGGGGCAGAAAAAACTGCTCCGCCCACCTTGCGAAACGACTCGAATTCCGCCCGTTTCAGACACATCACATGTACATTCCGGACAAGGCTTGCCGCGTCGGTCATAGACGGCAAAACGGTGCTGAAAATAGCCCAGCTCACCGTTTACCTGCTTATGATCGCGCAAAGATGACCCGCCTGATTGAATGGCCTCATTCAACACTTGTCTGACGGCTGTCAAAAGCCGAGCGGCTTGCTCGAGACTGAGGTCTTGCGCAGGTAAGAGCGGAGAGATACGGGAGAGATAAAGGGCCTCACACGCATAAATATTGCCGATTCCACACACTAAAGACTGGTCCAGCAGGGCCAGCTTGATGGCGATGCTCTTGTTTTTGAAAAGCCCATGAAAGATTTCAGGCGTCAAAGCTGCATCGAAAGGCTCAAATCCCATATTCCGAAAGGGTTCTGCCTGATGCCACATATCACGCGGGGTCGGTATCAGCATGCCGAAGCGGCGCGGATCGTTATAAATCAGGCGATCGCCTGAGCTAAAACGATAGATAAGGTGGTCATGTTTGCGCGGCTCATCGTTAAAATCGGTGCCGACAAAGCGGAAAGAGCCGCTCATACCCAGATGATGAATAAGGCTTGTGCTGTTCGAGAGATGCAAAACAAGGTATTTCCCGCGGCGTGTCATGTCCTCAATGCGGGTTTGGCGTAAGTTTTTACCAAAGCTTGCAGGCGGGCTTTTCCGTAAGCGCAAAGGACCAATCGTCAAATCGGCGATTTCCTGACCCTTGATGTAGGGTTCAAGACCGCGCAGAACGGTTTCAACTTCGGGAAGTTCGGGCATGGATTATGATTTAGCGCGATTTTTCTGCGCCGACAACCGGGCGAAACGCTAGAGACCCTTTAGGTGCAAAGCTGTCCCAGAGATTTTTGACATTTTCGGGCAGCTTGTTCGGTTCCAGGGGTGTGAGGATCAATGCGCCCTTGACGATTTTCCAGCCAAAGAGATTTTCGCCGAATTTCATGTCATTCAGGCGGTAATAGGGGCGGTAACCGGGAACGAGCAGTCCTTTTTCCAATTGGGAAGACAGAAGAATCTCCCCCTCTTTTGCCCCGGAAATGTAAGGTCCGCCTGCGTAAATCGTGTAAGCGGGGCGCATTTTCTCGTAAATTTGCCAGGAAAAATTCGCGTTGGGAAAAAAGATGACGAGAAAAACAGTATCGTCCTTTTCCGCTGCCCATTGACCCGTCAGCGCCGTCACGGTGTTTTTGAGAATCTCGGGATTGCTCTGGGCGGCGATCTCCGCATAGCGCGGGTAGAGCTCGACCTCGATCTCCTTTTGAACGCGGGGGGTTAAAACCCCCATCACCACAAACAGAATGCACCCCAATGCGCAGCCCAGCCCGAGAATCACGAAAAAGGGCGTCGGCAGTTTGTTCAGAATGCGTAAGGCGGCTTCAAAGCGCGGGTTCTGGCTCATAAAGGACGGCGAATGGTCAAAAATGGATCAATGGAGAGGAAACCCCTCTTCTTCGCAATTTAACCATAAAGCAGCGTTTTGGGCAAAAAAAACCACCGGCTCAGATAATTGAGTGTCCGGTGGCTTTTAGTTGATGTGGGGAAATTCTGCTAGGCAGAATTCATGTACTGTATTATGGCAAACTTAGTATTATGTCAAGAAGAAATTTATTTTTTCGGAACTTGAGATTTTGACAAGTTCGACTCGGCATAAAAAAAGACCGATCAAAAGATCGGCCTTTTCGTATTTTTTATAGAGCGTGTCAGGCTTACATCATGCCCATGCCGCCCATACCACCCATATCAGGTGCGCCTGCTGAGGCACCTTCTTCTTTAGGTGATTCTGAGACCGTGGCTTCGGTTGTGATCAGGAGACCGGCAACAGAAGCAGCGTTTTGCAGGGATGAGCGAACGACTTTGGCGGGATCGATGATGCCGGCCTTCACCAGATTGGTGTACTGGTCTGTCTGGGCGTCATAACCAAAATCCGTGTCTTTTTGCTCAAGGAGCTTACCGACCACGATAGAGCCTTCGACGCCTGCATTTTCGGCGATCTGGCGGATCGGGGCTTGCAGGGCACGACGGACGATTTCAGCACCGACTTTTTGGTCGGCATTATCAAACGTCAGAGCATCAAGAGCGCGTGTCGCATAAAGAAGGGCTGTACCGCCACCTGGCAGAATGCCCTCTTCAACGGCTGCGCGTGTGGCGTGCATCGCATCGTCAACACGGTCTTTTTTCTCTTTCACTTCGATCTCTGTCGCACCACCGACGCGGATGACGGCAACACCGCCGGCGAGTTTCGCCAGACGCTCTTGCAGCTTTTCGCGGTCGTAGTCCGATGAGGTTTCTTCGATCTGGGCACGGATTTGTGCACAACGTGCATCGATATCTTTCTTATCGCCTGCGCCATCGATGAGGGTTGTGTCATCTTTGGTGATGCGGACTTTTTTGGCTGTACCCAGCATATCAATCGTGACGGATTCCAGTTTGATACCGACATCTTCGGAGATGACCGTACCGCCTGTGACGATCGCCATATCTTCCATCATTGCCTTACGACGGTCGCCAAAGCCAGGGGCTTTCACAGCGGCGACTTTCAGGCCGCCTCTGAGCTTGTTCACAACCAGAGTTGCGAGAGCTTCGCCTTCAACATCTTCGGCAACGATCAGCAGGGGACGTGAGGATTGAACGACGGCTTCCAGAATGGGCAGGATGGCCTGCAGGTTTGACAATTTCTTGTCGTGCAGCAGGATGTATGGGCTTTCCAGTTCACATACCATCTTGTCGGAATTGGTCACGAAGTAAGGGGAGAGGTAACCGCGGTCAAACTGCATACCTTCAACGACTTCGAGTTCGGTTTCCAAAGACTTGGCTTCTTCAACCGTGATCACGCCTTCATTGCCGACTTTTTCCATGGCTTTGGCAAGGTAATCACCGATTTCCTTGTCGCCGTTTGCGGAAATTGTACCAACTTGGGCGATCTCTTCATTCGAAGAAATTTTCTTGGCGCGTTTTTTGAGGTCCTCAACCACGGCGGCTGTCGCAGCATCGATACCGCGTTTCAGGTCCATCGGGTTCATACCGGCTTCAACCGATTTGTTCCCTTCGCGGACAATCGCTTGAGCAAGAACTGTGGCAGTTGTCGTACCGTCACCGGCTTGGTCGTTGGCTTTAGAAGCCACTTCGCGCACCATCTGGGCGCCCATGTTTTCGACCTTGTCTTTCAGTTCAATCTCTTTGGCAACCGTAACACCGTCTTTGGTGATGCGGGGAGCGCCGAAAGATTTTTCGATCACGACGTTACGACCTTTAGGGCCGAGTGTGACTTTAACAGCATCAGCCAGCGTATCTACACCTTTGAGCATACGGCGGCGAGCGGCGGATTTGAAATTGACATCTTTTGCAGACATATCGTTTTCTTCCTTTTTAAAATGTGAATGTAGTGAAATTAGGCTGCGAGAACGCCGACAATGTCGGATTCTTTCATCACCAGATATTCTTCGCCATCAATGGTGATTTCGGTGCCTGACCATTTGGTGAACAGAACGCGGTCGCCTTGTTTGACATCCAACGGGCGTACGTCGCCATTATCATTGATGTGGCCTGAGCCGACGGCGACGATTTCGCCTTCCTGGGGCTTTTCTTTGGCGGTATCGGGGATGATGATGCCACCTTTTGTTTTATTGTCCTGCTCAATGCGGCGGACAAGAACGCGGTCATGCAATGGACGGAACTTCATAGCTTCCTTTTTCTCCATAAATTAAGGGTTAAACAAGCAGGTCCTTTTTGGGTGCTCCATGAGCCATCCGGTGAAGGACCCCTGACCTTTTTACGCAAGTTCTTGATGCTTGGATCACACGCACCAACTTGCTTGGTGCTAATGGATATAGCTTTAGGAGAAACTGTCAAGGGTTTTCGACGAAAAAGCCTTATATTCTGGGCTCCCACGGGGTGAAAGCACGTCCGCCTGTCTGCCCTGTGAATGTTTCGATGATGAGGCGCGAGGCATTGACCTGCGGCACGGGAGTGCGCTGGATCTCGGACTCCGCTGGGGGACGCATTTCATACATGTACTCGGGCCAATCCAAAAGCGAGATACCGCGGCGGCAATAGGCCACCATGTTTTGCAGGCGCTCGCCTGTCACATCTTCTGCATTGGCGCGGAACGGGTACATGCCCAAAAGTTGTTTTTGATTATCGATATGAAGGCGTGCAGCCTCCATCGTGCCGTATCCTTCGGCGTTGCTGATAAAGGCGCGGCAGTTCGGCAAAGTGGCTGCCATATGCATGGTGCCAAAGACGGCATTGTAGGGCAGGCCGGGTTCAAAAGCTTCGTAAATGAAATCGGTTCTGAAGCTTTCGGTATTATTGGCATCATGGTATCCGGCATGGAAAGCAAGCCCCGTTTCCTCGCCTGCATCAATGTCGCGCAAATTGCGCGGTCCGCCATCGACAAGGATCAGCTCGGTATTTTGCGGCAGGAGACGCCCCAGTGAGAACCCGTGCTCAAAGGCTTCTTCTGCGGTGTAGGGCGCATATTTTTTGTGACCCTCGGGTGTTTCCACCTCAAAGCCCGCATTTAAAACGGCAACGGCGAAGGCTTTTTTCAGATTGATGATCTCCGCGATACGCTCATCTCCGTTTTTGACGAGTTCACCGCCGTGAAACTTCAAAATTTCCGCTGTGGCAGTGTTTGCGCCCATGTTTCGGCGGGCAGAAAACCAATCGCAAAAACGATCAGGAACAAGAATGCGGCAACTGGCTTTTTAAAGAGGCTCA
>JBFWMN010000042.1:0-15197 GCA_050251555.1 Pseudobdellovibrionaceae bacterium
ACATATAGGAGATGTGTACTGGGTCATGGGTCGCCGTCAGGAAGCCCGCTTCCAGTGTAACCGCGCCCTCAGCAACAGCGAAGATGATAAGATCAATGCCGAGATCCAAGACAAGCTTGCCAACGGTTACACACCGCCAAAATCTCTGGCCCAAGATGACAAGGGCAAAGAGGACAAGAATGGAGACGCTTCCCCCAAAGACAAGAAGAGTGAAGATCACGCGACAGGCATTTTCCCTATCCGTGATACCGTCCCCGATTAATAACTAAAAAAGAAGAGACTTTTCTTATCGGCCCGATTTGGCGTAATTGCCAAGCTCGAATTCTTTGGCGAGCATAAAGACCAGCAGATCTTCGGACGCTTTTCCGTCAACCTTCAAACCGCTTTTGGCCTGATAGGCACGCACGGCATCTTCGGTTTGCGGACCTGATACGCCATCAGCCGGGCCGGGATAGAGGCCCTGCTTGATCAGTTGTTCCTGAATTTGTGCAATCACAACCGCCTGTGAGCCAGGCTTAAAGGACGGCGACGTTTCAATCACCGTCTCTGATGAGGCCGCCGATTTTGTCGCCGTAGGTGTGGCAGTTTTACCTGCGGCAGCGGCCTTTGACGGGCTGTAAGCTTCATCGCCCGGATCATATGTTTTTCCGGTCGAAGTTGGTGTTGCCGCACTCTCGGTAATGCTCTCGGGTTCAGCCTTGGCAGGAGTAGCCCCCGTCTCGGCGTTGGTCGGCAGCAAGGTTTCGTTGGTTTGCGTGCCTTGCGGTGTTGTCGAACGGGTGGTCATTTGCGGACGAGACGCCGCCACGCGATTGTAAAGTTCATTTACATCCGTGTCCGTCAGCCCCATTTTCAGTTTCAACTGATCCAGCGACTTGATCGCATCGGGATTGCCCTTATCGGCAGAGGCTTTGTACCAGTAGATCGCCTGATCGGGTTGCGGCAAACCAAGAAGGCCGTTCTCATAAATAAGACCGAGATTATAGGCCGCTTCAATCACACTATTATCTGCTGCGCGCATGAAATAATATGCGGCACGCGGAATATCTTGGGCCACACCGACACCTTCGATGAAGGCAATACCCAAATTATATTGGGCCTCGGGATGATTAAGATATGAAGCTGTTTTGTACAGCTCAACCGCTTTGGCCTCATCCTTTTTCACGCCTAAACCTTGTTGGTAGAGAACGCCCAGATTGTAACGCGCATTGGCAACACCGTTATAGGATGCTTCCTCAAACCACGTTGCGGCTTTTGAATACGAACCTTTCACACCATTCTGACCGATTGTGTACATCGCACCCAGATCATGCTGGGCGGCACCCGAACCGTCAAAGGCTTGCTCTTCGACCTTCTTGGCGCTTGCAGGTAATGACGGGTCACGGGCAATACGTTCGGCAACCGTTGTTTGCGGGGCAGACGACAGAAGTTCGGTCACGGCATTTTGCTCATCCGTCATATATTCGGCGCGTGAAGCCAGCGGATCAATCGCGCCGGTTACCTGTGTCGCGTTTTGGGGCTGCTGTTGTACATCTTGTCCTTGCGGTGCTGTCGCAGATGTTCCCTGCTCGGCGGCACGAACGGCATCTTCCGTCTCCAGACGCGGGTAAAGGTTCGGATCAAGAGCTTGCGTACCGCCGCCATTATTAATGCTGGCGATCTGCTGTTGGATCGTATCCAGATTGATACGGTCTTTCTGTGCTGAATACCAAGCCAAGCCGCCGACTGTCGCCAATAGAACAATCATTCCAATTGCCACACCGATATTCTGTGTCTTTGATTTTCTATCGGCTGCGATCTTGGCGGGGTGGCGTAAATCCAGCGGGGAAATACCTTCTTCCGTTTCAACGCGCGGCGCGGTTACAAACGGTGCGCGCATTTCGGGTGCGCTCATGCGCATTTGCTCACCTTGCGGCATAGCAGGCGGTGCGGCATCAAAGGCAGGACGCGACGGGAGTGCCCCTTTACCCGATACGGCTTGGTCGGTCAGCAAAACGAGCGCACGGGCGCGCAGCGTATCTTGTGTCTGAATGAGTGCCTCTTCCAGACCTTCCATCTTACGAAGCAAACGCGTTTTGTCTTCGGAGACAGCCTCAAGGCGGCGCGAGAGGCGTGATTGCTCGGACAAGACATCGTCAATCTTGATGACGGCAGATCCTGTGGTTGTCTCAACTGACTCCACGCGCTTGGCGAGGGAGGATTGCAGTTCGGTGGCTTTTCTGAGCTGGGCATGCAGCGATTTCTGATTGTCCTCGATCAGACGCTTCCATTTTTCCGATGTGCCCGCATTTTGGGAATCGCGGCTCATGCGGTTTTCCATGTTCAGGAAAACTTTTTCAGCTTGCTCGGTTTTGTCCTCAAGGTCGGTAATCGCACGGCGGGCATTATCAATCTCACGCCATAGCTTCTCGCGCTCGGCTTCGTCGCGGCGCAGGCGGTCATTCAACTCCTGCAACAAACCCATCATGCGCTGGGTCGCGGAGGCTGGGCCTGTAGAGGCGGCACCGATCCCCGCACGTGAGCGGGCAGCGGCATTGGTATTGGCGATAGTCAGGCGCGGCGGCAGTTTCTGGGACATGGGACGTGTGTCTCGCTTCTTTGATAAAACTCAGCAAAATTCAGTTATAAAGGGGGATCGCCTGCCTTTTCATCAGCAATAAAGAACAGAATCCTCCCCAAGTGTGCCTTAAGCCTATCGAAGGCTCCCTGATTTTGTAAAATCAAGTTTCATGACCGCTCTGACTTGTCCACAAAGAACTTGCGATCAAGAGGGGTGAAAGGCGTTTTTTGCTCTTGCTTTTGCTCTCGAGCTTTTGTAAACATCACCCCTGCTTGCGCTTTATGTGCATTCGCCCTATATACGTGGGGCGTAAAAAGATGATCAGGCATTGGGGTATGGCCAAGCGGTAAGGCAGCGGTTTTTGGTATCGCCATCCCAGGTTCGAATCCTGGTACCCCAGCCACTTTCATCAAAACAACCGGCCCTTTGTGGTCGGTTTTTTTATTGCAGATATAATGAGCTCGGTCAGAGTTTCACAATGTCCTGCCATATCACCCGCCTCCCTATGTAAGATTGAGCGTTACCATCTAACGCTTTAAAAAAGCTTGTTCTGCTTAATAATCCCAGTTCCAGTTGATTCCTGCACCGCCTTGGGCGTCTTGACCGATCTTGCTCTCGACATTGATGTCGGGGGTTAGTTCGTATTGAACGGTTGCACCCCCCGATGCTTCCCCCGCTCCTTTTTCAAATTCAAGATAGACCTTGTCGGTAAGGTATTTTCCAACCCCGACAGAGGTTTCACCGTCACTGTCTGAATCAACGCGGACATCATCCAGCCCCGTCAGACTACGCAGTTGCCCGATCGCATCAAAACCGCCGCCACCCCCTTGGCCTGAGAAACGGCGCAAAGTTTGTGTAAGCTGGATGGCCTGAAACGGTGTGATGGTACTCATATCCGAACCAAA
The DNA here is from genome assembly GCA_050251555.1 of Pseudobdellovibrionaceae bacterium. Lineage (GTDB taxonomy): Bacteria > Pseudomonadota > Alphaproteobacteria > Micavibrionales > Micavibrionaceae > UBA2137. The sequence continues at coordinate 3,466 of JBFWMN010000042.1, forward strand.
AAGGATACGCGATAAAACTTCGTCTTCGGGCAGGGCCGGTACCGAAGAAAATGAAATGCTCGGATCATTGACAGGGCCGGACAGCTCAATAGCCGCATCAATATCTTCAGCCTTAGTAACGGCCTTGATATCCAGATAAGGGGAAGGCGGCACCTCGCCTTGAAAGCGCAGCTTGGCATTATCCAGATTGAAGCGTTTGCCGAACTCTTCATAGCGTCCGCGCAAAGCAGCAAGCGAACCATTGACCAAAGGCTTGGCTAATGTCCCGCCTAAATCAAGCTTGCCTCCAAATTCGGCATCCAGCCCCCAGCCTCGCACAAAGATTTCCTGAGGGGCATTGATGTTCATATCAAGGGCGATTTTGGATAAGGCATTGTCACCTTGTGCCTGATTTTTTTGAACGATGTTGAGCTCAGGGATTGAAGAGCCAAAACGCTCGGGGATCAGAATATTAAATTCGCCAAGTGTGATATCGCCTGCCAGCAACGATCCGCCACCCTCAGGGGTGAGATGCACCTTGGCATCAACCATGCCGTCCACCTGCTGACTTTTGAAGAGGTGGTAATCATCAACATTCAGATCAATGCGTGCGGCGTCGCTATTTGCAATATCATATGAGCCCGACCCTTTGATCGTGCCCTTATCACCATCTGTTGCAGAAATCGAGCTGATGGTGATGAGCTTATCATTCATGTTCGCAACAAGGCTCAAATCATGCAGCTCAACTTCATAAGGAATATAAATATAAGTTCCCTCTTTGAGACTGACCTGACCATTTGTGACAGGTGTCGAAATTGTCCCTGCCAGATTGACCGTGCCGCTTAAATTTCCTGAAAAATCGTGATCGGGCGGCAGGAAGGCTTCGGCTAAAATGCCGCCATCAAGGCCAAAATCAATTTGCCCTTTTAAGGGTGTTTCGGGCGGCAAGCTAAAAGCAAAAGGCGAGAGACTGAGTTGCATCGGGAAGGTTAAATCACCGCTTAAATTTCTGACCCCCGTACCCGTGCCACTGATTTTGGAACTCAATTGCCCATCCGTGTAAATGCTGTTAGCCGTCACGCGCATACTGGTTTTTGTGCCGCCCGTACGGCGAAGATCCAAAGACATGTCCGAGCTAATTTGCGGAGCACTGAGTGCGCCATGAAGGCGTGTATCGCCCGATAATCTGGCGGCGCTCAAAGCGCCCGGTAACGTAGCTGGAATGGGTAAGGCGGACAAAGGTGTTTGGTTTGCACTTAAAGTAACATCAATTTTCTCCAAGTCGGCAGCGCCTGTCAGTTTTAAGGGCGCTTTGCCACTGCCGATATTCAAATTGATAGCGCTTAAAGCAGGCTGGGCATTACGCAACCCTGCAACATCGGCGCCGCCGTTTAACGAGACGGCTTGAGGTAAGGATGCATGACTACTGATTTTGAGATCATAAAGATCGTCGCCTTGGGCCTTTTCGGAGAGGGTGACATTCAGTGTATTCACCCGCATGTCAGAAGAGAGGGCTATATTCTCGCCGCGTACATCAAGGGCGGTCGGCCAAATGGCTGCAACATCAGGCAGGCTTGCCTGCGCTTTGAGGCTTTGGACCGAAATGTCACCCTTCTGAATATTTGTGAGTAGCGCAGTGATGTTTGCGCCTTGCTTGCCCGTCCCGCTATCCATGAAGGACAGATTTAGCTCGCCACTGCCTGAAACGGATTGTCCTGCCAGTGCCGCCAGTGGCTCTAAAGATTGAGCGATGAGGTTAAACTGACCCGTTGCAAGGGATGTTGTTGTATTAAGTTCCATTGCCCCTTCACCTGACATATCGGGCGCGGATAATGTGATTTTGGAGAGCGATAAAATCTGCTCTGCATAGCTTAAAGGCGAATGCAGTTTGACAGGCTCGCCTTGATAGCTTGATGTTACGTTCAGCTCTCCTTTTGCATTTTGTGGCGTGCCCGCAATCTCCAAATCAATCTCGGGCGGGCTGACCTGATATGCTTCATAAGTTTGATTCTCCTTCAAAGCCCCATGCAGCTTGGCGCTCAGTTGTCCTTCGGCTGCGAGTGCGCCTTGCCCCTCCACCGTGTAAAGCGGGCTTTCAAAATTCAGCGTTTCAATCTGACCGCTTTGTGTGTCGGTTGTATAATCACCCTTGAGCGCGATTTCACGGGGGAGCCAGTCAGGCAATAGCGCATCATCAACTTGTCTGATACGCCCTTGTGCATCAAGCACTAGCGTATTGCCTTTAAGCGTAACTGATGCGCCGAGCTTGGGAGAAAGTTCAAGCTTCATGCCTGCCAGTTTTTCGCCAAGCTCAAGCGTGTTAAAAGCCAGAACATCAATACCGAATTTGGTGAAATATAAATCGGGCAGTGTGAATGGGCCGCTTGTATCTTCTGGTGTGTCACCCTTCTCGGGCGTGGTCGGCAAGCGTGAAAATGTCAGATGGTCGCCTTTAATCGTAAAGAGCGCATGGCGAGCAGCCAAAGGCAGGAGGTTGACTTTGAGTGCGCCTTTATTCAGGGTTAGAAAGGCACCTTCACTATCGGCAATCGTGACATCGCGCAGTCCCAGCCCGTTTAAAGGCGCGTAATAATAACCGCCGATTGTGACTTTGTAGGGCGTGTCTTTGAGGGCCGTTTCAAGCTGACTTTTGACAAAAGCCTGACCGCTTTGCGTGTTGATCCAAACGGCGGCAAAAGCAATCGCCAATTGGATAAGTGCCACAAGGCCAATGACGAAGAGGAACGCCTCTCCGAGATATTTGATCCAGCGATATGAAAGCCATTTTTTGATCATTGTCTAAAAGGCCTGCCCGATACTGATGTAAAATTGGTAGTTCTGCTCAAGATCTTCTTTTTGTGTCAGCGGTGTGGCGATATCAAAACGCAACGGGCCAAAGCCCGTATAATAGCGCGCACCGATACCTGCGCCGACCGCCAGATTAGAAAAGTCGGGGGTCGTGGTATCTGAAACCGTGCCCGCATCGACAAAGGCGACTGCGCCGATGGTCGGCGTAAATTTCCAGCGATATTCTGTCGTACCCGTGAAAATCGAGCGTCCACCCAAGGGGTCGCCGTCACTGTCTTTGGGCCCGACTTCTTGATACCCGTAACCGCGAACAGAGCCGCCGCCACCCGCATAAAAACGCTCTGTGGGCGGGATATCAAACTGACCCGAGCCAAAAATCGAGCCGTATTTACTGCGGAAGGCCAGAATATGATTGGCCTGCTCATCCAACCTTAAATAAGTCGCCGCACCCAGCTCGGTTTTGAAAAAAGGATCGGATTGCCCGAACGCATCGACAAAAGGTGTTGCCGTGGCACTTAAAAGCCAGCCCTTGGTGGGGTTCAGCGTATCATTACGGTTATCATAGGTCAGTGTTTGCGGAAAAGAGAGCAGCCCGTATGTCTGGCTTTCTTGGTTTTGATCATTCTTTTCCTTGATATTCGAGACCGAGAAATTGGCACCCGTCGAAGCGCTCCAGTGTTTACCAAAGCTACGCTTGAGCTTTCCACCCACCTCATAGCTCAGCTCTTCATAGGCATCTGAATCTTCGCGCTGAATGGCGGTATTCAGGAACAGATTCTGATCTTTACGCATGAAAAAGGGTTTATCCAAAGTCAGGCCCAAACGCTGCTTGATGGATGAGATCGTCAGATTCGCCGAGAGCTTTTCGGCGCTACCAAAAAAGTTGCGATGCTCCCAGCCCGCCGTCATGCCCGGCCCTTCATCGGTGTAATAGCTTAGACCCGCAGAAACAGAGCGCATGGCCCGCGTGCCCAAATCAATCGTGATCGGAACGCTGCCATCCTTATCAGGCATTTCGGGGAGTTTGATATCGGCGCGTGAGAACAAGCCCGATTCCAACAGTTTGGCGCGCAGTTTTTCTATTTTGGCAGCCTGATAGCAATCGCCCTCTTTCCACGGGATGAGTTTGCGTAAATATGACTCTTTGACCTCATCTTGGCCTGTGAAGGTGACAGACCCAAAATGCGCCTCGGGCCCAATTTCGACATGATAAGTCAACTCGCCCTGATTGGCGGATTTGCTGAGAATCACGCCATGTTCGACATCAAGCGAGAAATAGCATTTGTCTTTTCCAAGAGCCTCTTGCAGATCAGCTTGGGCCTGCAAAACATTCAGCGCATCAAGGGGTTTGCCCTTTTGCACATCCTCGCTTTTGAAATAGGGAGAATATTTGGCAGGCTCAACTCTGATTGAACCTAATGTATACCGCGGCCCAGGCGAGACCGTATATTCGGCAGCCAGTGCTTTGTCAGGTCTATCTTTATAAGTAACGTCCCCTTCGTAATAGCCTTTGGCACGTAAGCCTTTTTCCAGATCGGCTTTGACCATTTGCTCGCGGTAATTCTCGCGGCGCTGATCAAGTGCGGGATCGTCGCTTTCCTCGAACTCCTCGCCTTCACGGTCAGAGATAATCTTTTGCAAGTAAGTTTGAAGCTGTTCATCTTGTGTATCCAGATGAAGCGTGTATGCGGCTTTTTCGCCAGAAAAAGGCAGGCATGATGAGAGAAGCGCTGCGCAAAGAAACGGCAAAACTGCTTTTGTGGGGCGTCCGATCGGATCGGTTTTTCTTATCAATTGGGACACGCCTGCTAAGTTAGGAAAAAATCATGTAAAAGGACAGGGCTTCCTGATGGTTTACTCAAAGAAAATCGGGAAGAAAATTTAACGGCTGACTACAAGCACAACCACTTTCATCAAAAAAACCGGCATTTGAGCCGGTTTTTTGTTTTTGGTAATCGTAAGTGATACCACCCCTTCCCTTTATTAATGCGCAGAGGCTGTCGGTCGAACGACAATCTCATTCACGTCAACATCGTCGGGTTGATTGATCGCAAAAGCGATGGCTCGAGCAATCGCATCAGGCTTGAGTGCTGTTGTCCGAAAATTTTCCAACCACTCTCGCGTCGATTCATGTGTTGTCGTTTTTGCCAACTCGCTTTCAACCACACCCGGGGAAATGGTGGTCACACGGATTTTATTCATTTCTTGACGCAACCCCTCTGAAATCGCCCAAACGGCGTATTTCGTGCCGCAATAGACCGCAGCAGTTGGGAAAACACTATGAGCAGCAATTGAGGCTGTATTGATAATGTGTCCTTGTCCGCGCTCTTCCATATGGGATTGCACGGATGCGATTCCATACAAAACACCCTTAATGTTCACATCAATCATGCTTTCCCATTCTTCCACCTTCACAGCAGAAAGCGGAGCCAACGGCATAAGCCCGGCATTATTGACCAGCACATCAATTTGCCCGAACTCTTCAATCACCGCATTTACGACAGTTTGGAAATTTTCGTAGGATGTCACGTCAAGCTGGTAGGCTTTGGCGCGCCCTCCGTTTTTCTCAATCTCTTTTGCAAGTGCATTCAGACGATCAAGTCGACGAGCGCAAAGAATGAGAGTGTGGCCTCCCTTTGCAAGCTCCCGTGCTGTGGCTTCGCCAATTCCGCTACTTGCGCCGGTAATCAGTATGACTTTATTGGATATATCTTTCATAATGTCCTCCATAAATTGTTGGTTAGCTTATAACTAAGGTTAACTCGCGCCGTCTTTTTGGGGGATACACAAAGCTCCAACATACTTGCCTGATTCTCCAAAACCATAGATTTTTAGCATTTTATATCCTATATATAAGATAAGGATAAATGGCTTAGGAACAAGAGATATGAACAAAGACCAATGCAAAGAACTCAGCGCAATAATTGATCAATTCTCTCCATCAGATGGAATCCATGCGACTGCCATACCCGGCATCCATTGCATCAAATTCAGTGAAGTCGGGGCACGTTTGCCAAATGTTTACAACGCCTCACTCTGCGTCATTGCGCAGGGGAAAAAGCGTGTCATGCTCGAAGATGAAATTTATCAGTATCACCCTTCCGAGCATCTTGTTGTCTCCGTCGACCTTCCCGTCCTTGGTGAGGTGACCGTGGCGAGCCCAGAGGCACCTTATCTATGTCTCCAGATAGATATTGAGCAACAACAACTTGCCGAACTTGCCACACAAGCGCGCCTTACCTTTGACGATCGCACCTTTGTAACGCGTGGTATGTTTGTCGGGCAGACAGACAGTTCTTTGGCAGATTCCGTCCTACGATTGGCGCGGCTGCTGGAAAAGCCCGAAGATATCCCTTTATTAGCACCGATGATCTGCCGCGAAATCCATTACCGTCTTTTAACGGGACCGCACGGTTCTTCTGTAGCGCAACTGGCCCTTAATGGCAGTCACATGAATAGGATATCACGTGCCATCGTGGCGATACGTCAAAACTATGATAAGCCCTTAAGTGTGCAGGATGTCGCCAATCAAGTGGGTATGAGCGTCTCATCTTTTCATGCCCATTTCAAAACAGTGACGGCAATGAGCCCTCTGCAGTATCAGAAACGACTGCGCCTGATCGAAGCAAGAAATCTGATGGTTTCGGGTAATTTGGATGCCGCAGGCACTGCCTATCGCGTCGGCTATGAAAGTGCATCGCAATTCAGTCGAGAATATACCCGAATGTTCGGCAATCCGCCGAAGCGCGACATAGATATGCTCCGTAGCCAGAATGCTGTAGCCATGTGAATACGATCATTATAGTCTTTGCAGTACGATGCCCACAGACCTTCCCGATTACATGACTCCGCACGGCTATGCCACTCTTGCTAAAGAGCTGGAGTTTTTGACCCGTGACGAGCGCCCGAAAATCACCGAGATCGTGTCATGGGCCGCAGGCAATGGCGATCGTTCCGAAAACGGCGACTATATCTATAACAAGAAACGCCTGCGCGAGATTGACCGGCGCATTCGTTACCTCACCAAAAAGCTGGAGAACGCCAAAGTCGTCGACCCGAAACAGCAGCAACATCTGGACCGCGTGTTTTTCGGGGCCGAAGTCACTTACGCCCGCGCCGATAATTCCGAGGTGACTGTTAAATTGGTCGGTGTGGATGAAGCCGATTTCACGCAAAATAAAATCAACTGGCTCTCCCCCGTGGGCAGGGCCCTCATGAAAGCGCAAGTCGGCGACACGGTCAAAGTCGCCAAAGGCAGCAGTGATGACGACACCTCAGGTGAAGATGAATGGATTGAAGTGTTGGATATTATCTACCGCGTTTAAGACTTAAAAATCATAAAACGGTACGGGAGAAGAGGATCTTGTCGGTTGCTGCTGGGCGATGACTTCGCCCGCTTCACTCTGAGAGAGTGCGGCAATTTTGGCAGGTTCAATCGGCTCATTCGCGTCAAGCTTATCCGCAAAAAGAAGTCGTCCAGAGCCCAAACGCTCAATCACTTCACGCGCAAGGCCCGGCGATACCGTAAAGCACCCTTCACTGCGCCCCAACTTGCCGTAACGCCTGATCATGTCACGGTCAGCATACCATGCCTCATGAATGACAATGGCGCGATCCATCGCTTCGTTATTGGTGGGATCAAGCCCCTCCAGACGCATAGCCGTCCCGAATTTTCCTTCATATTGCTGCGCCGTCAGATACGCCCCTTTCGAGGTGGCAAACGACCCCGGACGATTGGAAAAATGCTGTAGCAAGCCTTCATGTTCAGGGTCTGACCCGCGCCCGTGTGCAACCAGATAGGATTTCACCTTGCCCGCCGCCATGTCGATGATAAAAAAGCGCGGGCGATGTGAGGCCAGAGAAAAGTCGGCAATCGCGACCTTGTCATGATGAGGGATGAGGGAGCTGACACGCTCGAATTCGCGTCGCGCACGATTGATAAGTCGCTCGGTTGTCGCCTGATCAATGGGCGTGACAGGGGACGTGGCTCGTGTTGCCGCAGCAGCAGCGCCAGGCAGAGCCCACATACCGAATGTGGCAACCGCTCCTTTAAGTATGGACCGACGATCAATCTTGAAAGCATTCACATAACAAAAAAATCATATTTCAGAATGTGAATCTAGAAAATTATTGTTTTCTCCCCAGCCCTTTTATTCAGAACATCACTTGAAAAAACTGTTGCAGTAAAAAGCGATAAGGTTTTACGGTCAGAACATGATTTCTTGATTGCGAGGGGGCTCACATGCAATCTTTGTTTACGATTATTGGCGTTCTGCTTTTTTTCGGTTTCGGGATTGCGCAGTTCTGGCTCGGCTATCTGGGGATTGAAGAAACTATTGGTTGGGGCTGGGCGGTTGCCGCACTTTTCTTGGCATTCACTTTCCGTATGACACTACCGCTGACTATTGGGACCTTTTTCGGTGTGACCGAGGTTTTGCACTGGCACTGGTTCTGGGCTCTTCTGATTGCCGCACCCGGTCTGGCGCTCGCCGTTCCCGGCATTCTTGCTACCCTGCTCACATGGGTTGTCGAGCTGTTTCATAAATCCAAAGCGCAGCCGTCTGTCACGGCCTCTTCCTCATCTTATGCCTATACGCAGCACGAGGTTATTGACGTCGAAATTATTGACGAAGACAAACCGAACGAAACCTAATTCCCATGAAAATATATCGCCTCATAGCCCTTTTCTTCCCCATTCTTCTGTTTTCGGCGTGCACGGGGTCAGCCTATAAACTTCCTGCCGTGTCACAGGCGGAAACAATCCAGAAGCAGGCCGAAGTTGACGCGGACGAAACACCGATCAAAACATTCAAACGCTCGGATGCTTATTATAAAAAGCAACTTGCCGCGATCACCAAGCGCCTGACAAAAAGTGCGCAGCCTTTGTGCAAGTCTTCGGAATATGATCCATGCTATTTCGAAGTTACCTACAGCAACGACACCTTGATCAACGCTTACGCCCACGAAAATTACAAAATCACTGTCTTCAAAGGGCTGCTTGATTATCTTGAAACCAATGACGAAATGGCTGCCGTTGTCGCACATGAAATGGGACACCATCTAGCTCATCATAACGAAGAAACGGCGCAAAATGCGGCTGCTGGTGCCGCCATTTCCGGACTCGTGACCGCCATTCTGATCGGCGCGGCAAACGCGAATAATCCTTATTACAATTCCTATCAGCAACAGCAGGATCAGGAGACAATGCAAAACATGATGGCGGCGGGCGCTAAAATCGGAGCTATCAGCTATTCAAAAGAACAGGAAAGAGAAGCTGACCTACTTGGCGCTTATCTGGTCAAATATGCAGGGTACGATCTGAAAAAAGCCGAACGCCTTTTATATGTTTTCACCAAAATTGACGGTGAGGAAGCTGCACATATGGGGAATGCAAAAGCTGCCATTCTCGACACACATCCGCCCTCATCGGAACGGGTCGTCGCCTGGGAAAAAACTATTCAGGAAATCAAAGGAAATAAGGCCGGAATACCTTACCTGAAAGAAACCAAGTAAGCCGCGACTAGCGCTTTACGCCCTTAAGCCCCTCTGCATGAAAATCTAAATGATCATCCATAAAGCTGCTGATAAAAAAGTAGCTGTGATCATACCCTGCGTGACGGCGCAGTTTAAGCGCTTGCCCTGCATCCTTGCATGCCTCTTCAAATAATTCGGGTTTGAGTTGCTCTTCTAAGAAATCATCCGCCAGCCCCTGATCAATCAAAATTTCGGGGTTTGTCGCAGCATCCTGATCGGCGCGCACAAGCTGGCAGGCATCATGCTCTGCCCACGCTGTCTGGTCTGCCCCCAGATATCCGGCAAAGGCCTTTTGCCCCCATGGCACGAGGGATGGTGCGACAATGGGTGAGAAAGCGGAAACAGTTTGGAACAGTCCCTTATGACGAAAATACAGGGTGAGCGCGCCATGACCACCCATCGAATGCCCCATGATACTTTTACGCGCCGCGTCCAGCGGAAAGGCCGCCTCAATTTGCGGGATCAGTTCTTTGATCAGATAGGATTCCATACGGAAGTTTTTGGCCCACGGCTCTTCACGCGCATCCAGATAAAAGCCCGCCCCTTGCCCGAAATCGTAAGAGTCAACATTCGGCACATCGTCACCACGCGGCGTGGTATCGGGCGCAAGAACAGCCAACCCCAGTTCCGCAGCCTTTTTGTAAGCGCCTGCCTTGGTCGTGAAATTATCTGCCGTGCACGTTAACCCCGAGAGGAAAATCACATAAGGGAGTTTTGCATCCCCCTTTAAGACAGGCGGCAGAAAGAGCGTAAAACGCATTTCCGTTTTGGTCTCGGCGCTGTCATGCAAGTAATAGCCAAGTTGCCCGCCATGAACGAGATGTGATTTTTCAAGTTTCATGATTTTCAAGCCTGATAGTTAATAACCGAACGGATGGATTTACCTTCATGCATCAGGTCAAACGCCGTATTGATCTCCTCAAGCGGCATGACATGGGTAATCAAATCATCAATATTGATCTTGCCGTCCATGTACCAGTCGACGATTTTGGGAACATCGGTACGACCTCTTGCGCCGCCAAAAGCCGAACCGCGCCAGACACGCCCCGTCACCAATTGGAACGGACGGGTGGAAATTTCCTGTCCCGCGCCGGCAACACCGATAATGACGCTTTCACCCCAGCCTTTATGGCAACACTCGAGAGCTTGGCGCATGACGTTCACATTCCCTATACATTCGAATGAGTAATCCACGCCGCCATTGGTGAGATCAACAATCGCCTCGACAACATTTTTGACTTTGGAAGGATTGATAAAATCGGTCATCCCGAATTTTGTGGCCAGCGCGCATTTGCTCTCATTCAGATCAATACCGATGATACGGGATGCACCGACCATTTTGGCCCCCTGAATAACATTGAGGCCGATCCCACCCAAACCGAAAACAGCCACGGTTGAGCCTGGCTCGACTTTCGCATCAAAGACAACAGCACCAATGCCTGTCGTGACACCGCAACCGATATAACAAATCTTTTCGAAAGGTGCGTCTTGGCGCACTTTTGCAACCGAAATTTCAGGAAGCACCGTAAAATTCGAAAATGTCGAACAGCCCATATAATGCAGGATCGGCTTGCCGTTCAAAGAAAAGCGCGACGTGCCGTCAGGCATCAACCCTTGCCCTTGGGTTGAACGAATTTTCTGGCACAAATTTGTTTTGGGGTGCAGGCAATATTCACACTCGCGGCACTCGGGCGTATAAAGCGGAATGACGTGATCACCGACTTTGACGGAGGTCACGCCTTTACCCACTTCGCGCACGATCCCTGCGCCTTCATGTCCTAAAATCGCAGGAAACGCCCCTTCAGGATCGTCCCCCGACAACGTGAAAGCGTCTGTATGACACACACCTGTTGCCATATTTTCAATCAGAACTTCGCCTGCTTTCGGGCCTTCCAGATCGACCATTTCAATTTCGAGAGGGGCACCGGCTTTAACGGCAATCGCGGCTTTTGTTTTCATAGTGAGATAGGCTCAATCTGTTGGATTTAGAATATGTTTCCACGTCAAACTGGAGCAGTTGACCTCAAAAAACAAGGGGCGAATTAGCTTTGCCTCTTCTCTTGCAGCAGCTCTTCAATCAATAACGTCAAACGCTTAATCTCTTGTTCACGCATCAGATCAACCTTTTGATGCAGCGCCTCGATCTCAAGCTCGGCTTTTAAATTCACGTCATAGTCCTTTTCGGCCTTTTGGCGGTCAATGTCGCTCTGGCGGTTTTGCGCCATCATGATAATCGGCGCGGCATAGGCCGCCTGAAAAGAAAGCATCAAGTTCAAAAGGATAAACGGGTACGGGTCCCACTGCTTGATCCAGCCATAAACATTAGCGGCAATCCAGAAAGCGAGGATTATCGTCTGGATGATAATGAAGGGCCATGATCCGACAACGGCGGCAACCACATCAGCTACTTT
>JBFWMN010000043.1:0-14723 GCA_050251555.1 Pseudobdellovibrionaceae bacterium
GCCCCAAGCGGCACTTTGCTGGATAAGCAAGGCCACATAGCATGCGGCAATGGGACGGTATTGCAACTGACCAGCCTTCAGCCCGACAATAAAAAAGCCATGTCCTTTGCCGATATTCTGAACGGCAACTATCTGAAAGTCGGATCATGAGTATGACACGTTGGAAACTCACCATAGAGTATGACGGAACCGACTATTACGGCTGGCAGCGGCAGGAAAACGGAATCGCCTCCGTCCAACAAACGATTGAAGAAGCCATTACGGGCTTTTGCGGACAAGATATTACCATCTCCGTTGCGGGGCGCACGGATGCAGGTGTGCATGCAACGGGACAAGTTGCCCATTTTGATCTGGACTATGGTGAGCGCGAGTTAAGCGGGTTCGACCTTGCGAAGGCCCTGAACGCCCATTTGCGGGATCACGCCGTCAAGATCATCAATGCAAGGCCCGTCCATGCCGATTTCCATGCGCGCTTTGATGCCACCAACAAGCTCTATGTTTACCGCATTCTAAGCCGCTCCGCTCCACCCGCCATCGGCAAAGGGCAGCTCTGGCATCTGCATCACGAATTACAAGCCGATGCCATGCATGAAGCCGCGCAGAACCTTCTCGGGCATCATGATTTTACCTCGTTTCGGGCTTCCGCATGTCAAGCCAAGCACCCGATGCGCACGCTTGATCGATTGGACGTTTTTGCCGCCCCCTATGATGCCTTCGGCGGCGTTGAAGTGACCATTGCAGCAGAGGCCCAATCTTTCCTGCACCATCAGGTTAGAAATATGGTCGGTACGCTGGTCGAGGTCGGTAAGGGCAAAATGAGCATATCCGAAGTTGCTCGTATCTTAGAGGCGAAGGATCGCACCAAGGCGGGGCCGACCGCACCTCCGCAAGGCCTTGTTCTGGCCCGCATTGATTATCCTGCAAAATAAAAGAGGGCCGATCCAGAAAAAGGATCAGCGCATCCAGGCCAAAGCCGCCAGCGCGGCTGTCTCAGCCCGTAAAATCCGCACGCCCAGTGAGATGCATTTGACTTTGGGATGCGAGGCCAGCCAGTTTTTTTCTTCTTCCGTGAAGCCGCCTTCAGGACCGATCATAACGGCATGGACGTCGCCTTGTTCACGCATATGCACATTATCACCATGCTCAATTGCGGCATAAAGCTGTTCGGGCGCGTCCCATGCATCGACCGTTTCCTTCAGTTTCAAAAGCCGGTGAACACGCGGAATGTCGAGGCGTTCACATTGTTCGGCAGCTTCAATTAACTGCGCCTGAATGCGGTCAAAATTGACGGTTCTGACCTCCGTGTTTTGCGTCAGGACCGTATAAAAATCGGTCATCCCCATCTCGACTGCCTTTTCGATCAGAAAATCCATACGCGCTTTCTTGATCGGTGCGACCAAAAGGCGTGCCGCTTGCGGGGCAGGCGGTTGCTCACGGATGAGGTCTTCTGCAACAACTGTGACTTCTTTTTTGGAAAGGCTCTCAATACGGGCCACATACTCGCCGTCGCGCCCGTTAAACAGACGTAAGGCATCGCCAACCTTGCGGCGCATAACATTGCCCAGATAGTGGCTTTGGGCCTGAGACAGCGTCAAGGATTGACGGGGGCTTAAATCCCCCTCAACATAGAGGCGGATCAGTTTGTGCAGCTCTTTGGAAAGTCCTTCAGTCATGTCCCATACAGATATCAGAAAAGAAGGGTTTATTGAATCCCTTCCTGCTCCTTTGCAAAATTACGCACTTTTGATGCGCTTGGACCGTCCCATAGGCACATGGCTGCTGTTATTGCCGGGCTGGTGGGGCATATGGATGGCGGCAGAATTTCATGTCGGCTCTTTGAGCGGCTATGGTGCCTATATCGCCTGCCTGTTCGGAATCGGCGCGATCATGATGCGCGGTGCGGGTTGCATCATCAACGATTTGACGGACCGTGACCTTGATAAGCGGGTCGAGCGCACCGCCGCAAGACCGCTCGCATCGGGTGCGGTCAAGCCTTTCGAAGCGGCTGCTCTTCTGGCTCTACTCATGTTTTTATCGCTGATCATTCTGGTGCAAATGAGCGGCCTGACCATAATGTTGGGCTTTCTTTCTGTCGCTTTCATTGTGGCTTACCCGTGGATGAAACGCATCACATGGTGGCCTCAGGCTTTTTTAGGGCTGACATTTAACTTTGGGGCGCTCATGGGATGGGCCGCAATTGCACAGGAGCTGGCGCTTCCCGCTCTTATTCTTTATATGGGCGGCATTTTCTGGACGATCGGCTATGATACGATCTATGCCCATCAGGATAAGGAAGACGATGCGATTGTCGGCATTCGCTCAACCGCGCTCCTTTTCGGAAAAAATTCGCGGCTGATTGTGACGGGATTTTATGTTCTGGCAGCGGCCTGTTTTTCCCTAAGCGCCACTATGACATATAACAGCCTGAGTATCCTACTGCTTTGCGGCCCCTCTTATCTGGTCTTGTTCTGGCAGGTTTTGTCATGGAAGCCCAACGATGAAAGATCATCCTTAAAGATGTTCAGAGCCAATCGTGATTTCGGACTTCTGTTTCTTATTGGCCTGGTTTCGGGAACCATTCTGCTTCATTAGCGGCCCTTAAATCCTGCGTAACAGCATTTGTATTAATGATGCTTGCTCCACCCGAAGGTAATTTCACAGAAAAGGTAGAACTGAGATAGTTTTCAGAGGCAGAAGGAAATTGAAGCTTTGCCTCACCCGGCTGACGCAAATCTACATAAGGATCGTCCAAATAATCAGCCATGTTGCTTCTGACTTCTGCTCCACCCTCACGGGCATAATCACGCAGCCAGGAAAAGACGATTTTTTCCGGAATATCGCCCTTCATTTCGCCCGAAAATGTCAGGTGAAAATCATGGTCGCGGTAGTTATAGCGTTCTATACCCGCAGGCTGGTAGCGTCCGTAATCATAGAATGTCAACATTCCGGCTTCAGGGAATATGAACTGCACATTCATGACAGGGACATCTTCCGCTTGTGAGTGGGTTTTCATGTAATATTCATTGATACCCAAAGCGCGGATGAAGACGGGCATAATACGTCCAACAGAGGATTGAAAAGTTAACGGCTCTTTGGCGACCGCCTGATCAAAAACGCGGGCCATGCGGGCGTAACGTACTGTATTTCCGAATGAAAGTGCTTTGGCTGCAGAATCCGGATGAAAGCGGATCGCATTCCCTTCCTCAACCAGAAAGTGCCCCAATATGCCCTTTTCACGCGCCAGACGCATCAACCAGTTTTGGGTTTGCATGACTTCGTCAATTGCTCGCTGCATCAATTCAAAACGCCCCAAACCGATGCTATGGCTGCATGCAGGATCGAACTCGAATGAATGTGCACGGGCGGTGGGAAAGATTTCTTCGATCTGGGTGTAATTGGGTTCGACTGACAGTGTAAAATCGTGATCCGTGCTGTCATGCATGGCACGGGCCTTCAGCCAGTCTGTTTCCCCTTCGTAGAAGGTCGGCTTGTGAACGTCTATACCAAGTGTATTTTCACCAAAAACTTCTCTGAACATGTACGCTTATCATCCCTGTACGTTAAACTTACTTTTTTATATAAAGTTATGGTAAGCAAATTTCGTGCTGTCTGTAAAGACGCATATCCTTACATTCTATCAGAAATTCGTGATTTTACGAAATTTTATAAGCCTACTCGCCTAAAAGCAGCAGATCGTTCGTGAAGGCTTTCAAAGCGCCATGCGCCTTGTTTTTGGTTGTACCCGGCCATGCCCATTGCAGCGTATTAAAAGGACCATCTTCATAAAGGAAAGGCTTCCAAGTCTCGCTTGTCTCGCCTGTCAAGATACATACCCACGTCGGGCCGACAGGCGCTGTTGCGGCTTTCCGCATCCAAAGCTGAGCGGCCTCGGCATCCCGGGTTGAAAGATGTTCCAGTTCCGACCAAAGCTGATAAATCTCGCGTTGCGGCTGCAGCTCTTCAGCGCGGGACAGATAATCGCGGGCTTGCGCCCATAAGCCATCTTCCAAGGCAGCCCTTGCTGCGGCAATCTGACCTTCCACTGCATCGGGATCAAGTGCCACCAGCTTTTCAAACCATTTCAAACGCGCATCCGGCTTTTT
Source organism: Pseudobdellovibrionaceae bacterium (assembly GCA_050251555.1). Lineage (GTDB taxonomy): Bacteria > Pseudomonadota > Alphaproteobacteria > Micavibrionales > Micavibrionaceae > UBA2137. The sequence continues at coordinate 4,104 of JBFWMN010000043.1, forward strand.
CGGAGTATTGATAGGGGCAATCCGCCCCCAATAGGCGGCGAGCTCTTTATGCGGATGGTGGGCCCAGCTTGTGCGGATCAGCTTTTCCAAAGCTTTGTTTTTTTGTGTTGCGGCATATAAATCCGCCTCGTTCAAAAGAGCGGGTAAGAAAAAGGGGTTGGCTTTCAGAGCCTTTTTGAGGGATTTTTCGGCATCCTCATACTGTCCGTCTTTGAGAGAAGCAGCTCCTAAAACCGTGTAAATCGCAGCCTGATCTTGAGAAAGACCGGCTTGATGTGCGCCCTTTTTCTTAGCGAGTTTTTCACCCGTCTGCAGCGCTTTGTGCCAGAGATGATTGCGGATTTCGAGGTCGTAAATCGCCTTTAAGACCCAAGGTTGCTTGGGATAGGAAGCGCGGACCTGGTAAGCCATTTGCAAGGCGGGCAGATAATTGCCCTTATCGATTTCGGCCTGCATCAACCCCTTCATGCCCAAAAAGCCTCCCTCCTTATCATCCAGCAGGCGTTTATAGGCAAGTTTAGCGCGTTCTTCCTGCCCCATTTTGCCTGCCATTTGCGCTTCGATATAGGCAGCAGGTGCGGAGGACATCCCATCGGGTAGAAGTTTTTGCGCACGATAAGCCTGATAGGCTGCGTGCTTTGCATCCCCCGAAGCCATCAGAACAAGCGACCGCGTCAAAGCCTCATGTGAACGACGGTAGGCGCGGTTACGCAAAATATGGCGGATATTTTTAGGAAGAGCGGTTACACGCAAGAAAAGGCTGTGCGAATAAAGCAAAGCGATAATGACCAAGGTGAGAGCCAACAAAGCCAATCCCAGATCGGCTTCAATCGTATAGTCGCGCCATTGAATTTCCAACTGACCATTTTGTCCCGCTATAAACCCTAGCAGCAGGACAAATATAATTACTTTGGAAAGAGTCCAAAAGGCTCGCAACATATGCGACTTCCTTGAAATACAATGTGGTCAAAAAGCAGTAAGCCGCGGGCTTACTGCTTATAGATTTTAAAGCCTGAATCAGGGTCTTCACGAACTGTTCCGCCCAAAGGCACAGCTTCTTTCAGACCGTCAATCACCGAGGAGGCATCAATACGTGCCCCATTCCCTTGTGAGGCGGCATTGGTTACTGTCGGCAAAGGTTTACCGGGTGACAGGCGCAATTTTGTTGAAATGCTCTGTCCCAAAAGCTCCTGCAACTGTCCGGCAAGCAATGTCATCTCGGCTTCATCGATAAAAGGCTGGGCCTTCTGGGCAGCAGGACCGTCCAGTGTCTGAAGAAGAGCGATTGCACCTTGTACATCCCCCTCATCCAGCTTTTTCTGGGCCTTGGCAACCGTGATCTGTGTCGCGGTGCCTGTCATCGGCTCATCGTCTTTTTGCAAAGAGAGCAACTCGGTAAATTTCGCCTTGGCTTTTTCTGTCACCGATACATCTTCACCCGAAAGAGAAGACACAACGATATCACCAGCCATACCACGAAATTCCTTGGACAAGCCGTTCGGCGTCAAAACGCCCTCTTCTGACTTGGGAGCCAGCTTGTCAATCGATGCCAGAAGTGCGGGGTTTTCCGACCCGACCAGCTTACGCAGCAACGCCAGATCCGTTGAGAATGACTGGTTGTCACGGGACAGGGAATCGCGCATCTGCGTCATGGCCAGCAACAGAGCGGCAGCTTTCAGATCTTCATTGCTGACACCATCCATTGTTTGTTTCAAAACGGGACTTTCCTCGCGGATCACGGGGAGAGCTTCTTCAACCGTAACTTCCTCGCTTTGCAGACGTGAAATCCAAGACAAAAGCTCTTGTTCAGCGGCATCCAGTTGCGCAGATTGCTCGGGACTGTTGCGCATCGACTGGAATTTGGTCCAAAGACCGGCAAGATCCAGAGAGCCGCGTTGTTCCAGATATGTGCCCATACGGGTTTCCAGAGCACCCAGCCTGTCTTCCAGTGAAGACGAGCCCATCGATTGGGCCAGGCCGCCTGCCTGAAGCGCAAGGTCTTGTGCACGTTCAGAAGCTGTTGTGGCTTCCTGTTGCAAGTTTTGCAGACGTGTCGTCAAGTCTTGCGGGATAATATTGGTCAATTGGCGTTGTTCAGCCTTCACGCTGCGTACTTCGCTTTCCAGTGTTTGGATACGATCAGCCTGTTCGGTCACAACTTTGACTTTCGGTGCCAATGTCGCAAGGCCTGCAACCAGAAAAGCGACAATGATAATCAGGAAAACAAAAACGGCGCGACCGGCTTGCTGACCCTCGAGAACGCGACCCGTACCATTTTGAGGCATACGCTGTTGCGGTTGAGTAGGTGCAGTACGCTGTGGGGCCGTACCTGCGGGAGCGCTGCCCTGCTCGGGGCTTGCCGCATAGGTACGGGCGATACGTTTGACTTGTTCGTCTTCGCGGGCAATAGCAGCCTTATCTTCAATCAAGCCTGAGAGATCGACATTATTTTCATTCGCAGCCTTTAACACGTCGTCACGGCGGTTGCCCGGAATGACATCGCGTTTTTTCCAGCCTTGTACCGTTGTGACAGGTGCACCGACTTTGGCAGCCATCGGGCGGATACCGCCGAAGCGTTCAATGATTTTACGGGCGCGTTTGAGAGGTTCTTCTTCCATGATCGGGTCTCTTTGATAATCCTATTTCATGTTATTCCAAGACATCGGCAGCCAGTTTCGCCATGCCGTCCATGTCAGCCGTACTTGCGGCATATGTCTGATGCCAGTTTAGCGACCCCACAGACTTTAACACCACGGGCGAAAGACACAAGCATTGAATCCGCGTACAGGCGTCTTCAAGGCGAGACGTGCGGATCAGTCGTACAAGCGTCTCGCCTGCACGTGCAGAAAACACACTGATGTATCGGATTTTTCCGCTGCGGATGGCCTCCTGTATGTCAGCAGGCAGTGTCTCGCGTTCACGCGCCTCATAGACAGTCACTTCCTCATAATGCGATGCCTTTGTTGCGATCATTTCCTTAAGATCATGGCGAATATGCAGCCCACGCACATAAAGAATTTTTGCGCCCACATACATGGCCTCGTCTTTAAGCAAAAACTCCATTTGTGGATAAGTCTGTGCACAAAAATATCCACAGGCTGTGATTTGTTTTGCGAGATGCGTCCCAACACAGAGAATTTTAACTCCGGAAAGGTTATCAAGATTGGATTTCAGCCATGGAAGTGCACGCTCGCTGGAAACAATAATCTTATCGAAATCGGTGGATGAGAGTGGCGGAATATCGCAATTGTATGTGTATAAGGGGGAAAAAGTAAGGATATTTATATGCGGTGCAGCATACGTTTCCAGAGTCTGGCGAAAGCGTTCAAGCGCATCCCCGTCACGGGTGAGCAGGATGGTTGGTGCGTATTGGTCGCTCATCATCCCTCTCTTTTAAAAAAATCTAGTTGGCAAGATAGGCTAAAACAGCCGGGTCAGCTTCGGCCTTCACGCGTGTCGCCAGCGAGCGACCCATTTCGACAGCGGCAGCGACATCGCGGCAAGGGCCGGATTCCCGCCCGTTCCAGAACTCCGTGCCATCAGGACGAGCGACAATCAGGTGCAGGGACAACATTTCGCCATCCAACTTACCATAGACACCGATAGGTGCATGACAAGAGCCGTCCAGCACTTGCAGGGCCGCACGTTCCGCGCTGGAAATCAGGCCAGTTTCATAGTGATGAATGAGATCAAGAAGCTGGCGTGTTTCATTGTCGCCCTCGCGATATTCCATGCCGATTGTCCCTTGCCCGCAAGACGGCACCAGCTCGTGCGGAGAGAAAATTTGGGTGGCGAACTCTTCAACATCGATACGTTGCATTCCCGCAAAGGATAAAAGCGTCGCATCAACCTGTCCGTTCTTCAGCTTCTCAATACGTGTCGGAACATTGCCACGGAACGGAACAATGGTGAGATCAGGTCGCTTCAGCAGAAGGAAAGCCTGACGACGGATGGATGAGGTTCCGACAACAGCACCCGTGGGCAGCGCGTCAAAACTGTCATATTCGAAGGAGACAAAGGCATCGCGGCAGTCCGAGCGCTCCAGATAATGCTCCATGACCAGACCTTCGGGCAGGAAGGACGGCATATCCTTTACTGAATGGACACCGACATCAATCTGCCCTTCTAAAAGGGCTGCCTCGATTTCCTTGGCAAACAAGCCCTTTCCGCCTTGCGCCGTACTCAGGCGGTTTTCGCCCTCACCGGGTTTCCAGTCGCCAGAGGTTTTGATGATGACAATTTCGCACACCAAGCCCGGCACGGCTTCTTGAAGAAGCCGCTCAACCATTTGCGCCTGAATGAGAGCCATACGGCTGCCACGCGTCCCTATGCGAAAAACTTTGCTCATCAATCTTATATTCTTTACGGGGCTTATTTTCAGAGCCGGAAACACACGCCCAACCCCTTTTGAATAAGGTGCTTTGGGGAATAGCACTATCGGAAAATGTTTTCCAGTGTTAAAAACCCCATTAAGGTTAAAGATGAGCGATCACAATAGCATGAAAATCCTCGGTATTGAAACGAGCTGCGACGAAACCGCTGCCGCCATTGTCAATGGCGAAGGACGCATTTTGGCGCATGCGCTCTATTCGCAATTGACCGAACATGCGGGTTTTGGCGGGGTTGTCCCCGAAGTTGCGGCCCGCGCCCATGTCGAGAAAATCACACCGATCCTTGAAAGTTGTTTGGCGGAAGCAGGCTTGAAACCTGCCGATCTTGACGCTATCGCCGCCACATCCGGCCCCGGACTGATCGGCGGCGTGATGGTCGGTATGGTTGCAGGAAAAGCATTGGCTGCAGCCCTTGATAAGCCGTTTATCGCTATCAATCATCTGGAGGCGCATGTCCTGATGCCGCGCCTCACTGACAAAATTGAATTCCCTTACCTTGCCTTGCTGGTGTCAGGCGGACACACGCAATTCCTCTATGTCAAAAGTGCGACCGAAATGACGGCGCTCGGTGAAACCATAGATGACGCGCTGGGCGAGGCATTCGACAAATCCGCAAAAATGATGGGATTGCCTTATCCCGGAGGACCTGCCATTGAGGCACTTGCGGGCGAGTGTCCCGACCTTGAGGCCGCAAGAAGCAAATACCCGCTTCCACGCCCCTTATATGGTCAAAAAAGCTGCGATTTTTCATTCTCAGGGCTAAAGACCGCTATGCGTACGCATATTGAGAATATGCAAGAAGGCGACATCCCCCGCGAAGAAGCCGCCGCTCTCGCAGCATCTTTTCAGGCGACTTGCGCCGAGATTGTTGCCGACAGATTAAAACATGCCCTTGAAAAATATGAAGACATAGCGGGCGATAAAGCCCGTCGTCTGGCGCTTGTCGGCGGGGTGGCTGCGAACCGTATGCTGTTTGAGGCGTTGTCATTGACAGCTAAAGAGGCAGACCTTGATATTATCGCGCCGCCGCCGAAACTCTGTACGGATAACGGCGTGATGATTGCATGGGCCGGCATGGAGCGTTTTCGCTTGGGGTTAAATGATCCCCTTGATTTTCCCGCCCGCCCGCGCTGGTCGCTTGGCACACGCTGAAAAATTGCGTACTGTCGGCCTCGACCTTAAAGGAGAAAAAGGATTGAAACCCTGATGAGCACGGAAAACACCAATAAAACAATCAGCGTTATCGGCGCAGGCGCTTGGGGAACGGCCCTCGCACAAGCTTTGGCCTTAAGCGGCAAGGAAGTCACATTATGGGCTCGCGAAGATAATGTCGCTCAAAGCATCAATGATTCCAATGAGAATAAAACCTACCTCCCCGGCACATCCCTCTCCCAGCGTATTATGGCGACGTCTGATTTGTCGCGTGCAGCGTCATCAGATATTTTGCTGATTGTCACGCCTGCCCAGCATGTACGCGCCACTTTGCAATCGATGGCGCCTACAGTGAAAGACGGCACATGCGTTGTTTTATGCGCCAAGGGAATTGAAATTGATACGGGCCTGCCACTTTCCAAAGTGGCGGCAGAAATTTTACCGCATGCGCAAATCTCCGTCCTGACCGGCCCGACCTTTGCTGCCGAAATCGCCAAAGGCTTACCCTCCGCCATGACACTGGCCTGCGCAGACAAAGATGCCGCAAAAGCTTTACGTGAAACCTTGAGCACCAAAACCTTGCGCCTGTATGTCACTGATGATGTGCTTGGCGCACAAATTGGCGGTGCCGTCAAAAACGTCATTGCAATTGCCTGCGGGATCATTCATGGCTTGGGCTTTGGTGAAAGCGCCCGTGCCGCCCTTGTGACACGCGGCCTTGCCGAGATGGGGCGTCTAGCCTCGGCCATGGGTGCCAAACGCGAGACATTGATGGGGATGTGCGGCATGGGCGATCTGATGCTCACCTGCTCCTCCATGCAATCACGCAATTTCTCGCTCGGTGCGGCTTTGGGCGGCGGCAAAAGCCTTGCCGATATTCTGGCAGAGAGAAAGTCGGTGACAGAAGGCGTGCATACAGCCCATGCGCTGATCACGCTGGCCCAGAAAAATGCCGTCGAAATGCCGATTGCCGAAGCGGTCTATGCCTGCCTCACGGGTGCCAAAAGCGTGCATGATATCGTCAATGATATTCTGGAGCGCCCCCTGCCCGAGGCGGTTTAACCGTTTAGTTTCCGTACGGCCCAGCGCAGGTCTTTTTTCAAATCCTCATAAGATTTCGATAAAGCCGCCTCACGTCCGATCAGCACGTAAACTTCGCCGCTTTTGCCGATCTCAGGCAATATCTCTGCGGCAAGGGCTCTCAAACGACGTTTAATGCGGTTTCGGTCCACTGCACGTTTGGCTGTCTTCTTGGTCACGGTAAACCCGCATGTGACACCCTCACACGCCTCAGCGTCCTTTAAACGCTGAACAATAAAGGCAGGCGTCACCCAGCGTTCCCCCTCTTTGCCCAAACGCAAAAAATCGGCGCGCTTTTTGAGACGGCCGATTTTCAAATTCTGTTGTGTGTCCTGCTGGGTCATGGCCTATCTTGCCATGCAGACCGCAAAAACGCTAACCGATTACGCGGAAAGACGCTTACGGCCTTTGGCGCGGCGGTTGGACAGGATGGCGCGACCGTGGCGTGTTGCCATACGTGCGCGGAAGCCATGGCGGCGTGCGCGGACAAGGCGGCTCGGCTGATATGTTCTTTTTGTTGACATGGGGCTCTTTGCTCCTACTTAAATTTCGTCAATGTCTTTGAAAAGACTTAACCTTTTGGCAAGTTTTTTTACTCTATGCTCTTGAGGAAAGAACGTATAGTCTTTAAAAGACTGTATGTCAACTAAACTTGACGGGAAAAAATCGATTTCTTATCACGTCCCCGTCAAAGCATTTCAACGCTTTCAAACAGCCTAACTTTTAAGGTAGTGTGTAACAAGTATGTATATCGACGATAACTGGAATCAGGTCACAGGTGCGGAACTCGAGGGTTTTCTCTCGCAGGTCAATCCGATTGACCAGAAATTACAGGTTTCTGCCGCCACAACCGAAGTACACTGGCGTACCTTGCCTTGGTACGACAATGTCGCGATGATCCGCGTGCGTGACACGAACTGGATGCCTGCAAATCTGACGGTCTATTACCTGACCGATCGCGGCACCTTGTACCGCTTGAACGGAACATCCCCTCCCATTCACGACATCAACGCCAAAGCGCCGATTAAAATTACGGATGACAACGTTCTCGAATATTTGCGCTTCTTCTGTTATTTCGTGCGTGGCGAAGAAGGCCCCTTCCTGATTGCCGAGGACATGAACAACCCGCATCTGCCCAAAAATATGGATCAGAAGATGCAGACTGTCATTTCCGGCGCGATCCGCCCTGCTACATATGAAGGTAAGAACGATCAGGGCCACTGGCTATGCGACGCGGTCGTGTTTTATTCGAACGCCCTCTTCATTGCCAATTTCGCGGTTCACCCGACAGGCATGATTGAGATGCTGGATGATGAGCCGATTGCCGCCGACCTGACGACCCGTGTCGACAGCCCTGTCGCGCTCGATACCGAAGGCCGCGCCAAATAAGGCGAACGGATAAACCGAACAACAAAAAACCCCGCTTCATTCAGGCGGGGTTTTTTGTTTAATCCTTGTAAGCTTTATTAGGGCGTTTAAGCGGATCAAAGCCATAGTGCGAGAGCCAGCGCGTGTCACTTTCAAAGAAGGTGCGCAAATCGGGAATACCGTATTTGAGCATGGCAATACGCTCAATCCCCATACCGAAGGCAAAGCCCTGATATTCCTCGGGGTCAATTCCGCAGTTTTTCAAGACATTCGGGTGCACCATGCCTGAACCTAAGATTTCGAGCCAGTCTTCACCTGCACCAATCTTCAGTTCACCGTTTTTACGTGAACAACCGATATCGACCTCTGCCGAAGGCTCGGTAAACGGGAAGAAGGAGGGGCGGAATCGAAGCGGAAGCTCATCGACCTCAAAGAAGGTTTTGGCGAATTCTTCGAGTGTGCCTTTGAGGTGACCCATATGGATCTTCTTATCAATGACAAGGCCTTCCATTTGGTGGAACATCGGCGTGTGGGTCATGTCATAATCTGAACGATATGTCCGCCCCATACAGATAACACGCAAAGGCGGCTTATTTTTCAGCATATGGCGGATCTGCATGGACGAGGTATGCGTGCGCAACAGCTTTTTGGCGTGTGCGCCCTCTTCGTCCTCTGCGTCGGGCAGAAAGAACGTATCCTGCATCTCGCGGGCAGGATGGCCTTCAGGGAAGTTCAATGCCGTGAAATTATGCCAGTCATCTTCAATGTCGGGACCTTCGATGAGCGTAAAGCCCATATCGGCAAAAATCACCATCAGCTCTTCCATTGTCTGGGAGATCGGGTGGATCGTGCCCTTCTTGGCGGCTTCAGGCATCAGCGTGATATCCAGCTTTTCTGTTGCCAGACGGTTATCCAGCTCCTGACGCTTGAGCTGCGCGGCCTGTCTGTCAATCAGCTCGGCAATATCCTGTTTGAGGACATTGAGCGCCGCGCCCGCGGTTTTACGGGTTTCGGGGTCCATGCCACCCAGACCTTTCATGAGGTCGGTAATGCTGCCCTTTTTGCCTAAAGCTGCCACGCGCACGGCTTCCAGCTCATCGCTTGTTGCGGCTTTTTCAATCGCCTGTGAGAGTTCGTCGCGCAAGCGCGCTGTATCCATACTCATCGTGTTCGTCTCGTCACTCATTTTGGTTTAAATCTTGTATCTTATGCTGCCAGAGCCCATCTGTTTTGCAGGATTTCAGGCACTTCTTCAAGTGTTTCGATCACATAATCAGGCTCGCACGCATAAAGACGCTCTTTGGAGAGCACACCACCCGTAATTGAGATGGATGTGAGGCCCACCCGCCTTGCGATTTCCGGTTCTTCATGCGAGTCACCAATAATCACGGCATGTTCGGGTGCAAAGCCATATTCTTCCAAAAGAAAGCGCAAGCGCTCTTCCTTATTCATCTTATGCGTGACGGTTGCCATATCGACATTGGCGGACACCGCCTTGAAATAATGCTCAATCCCGAAACGCGTCATTTCTTCCTTTAAGCGCGCCTCAAAATGATTGGAAAGAACCATCATCGTAATGTGATTGGCTTTCCCCCATGCCAGTAAATCAGCAGCACCCTTGCCCAGCCCGCATTTTAAGGCCGCTTTGGCATGACAGGTCAGGAAATGGCGGCCTGCGTTTTCGGCACGCGCCAAGTAATCGGCAACATCAATGCCGTTCCGTTCGTAAAAATGGACAAGGGGGAAAGAAAACGTGTCCTGCATTCTCTCCAATGTGATCGGGTCTGCCCCCATCAGTGCAAATTCTTCATTGGTGCAGTGAAGGGTCGCTTCCGTATCGTCAAAAAGAGTCCCGTTCCAGTCAAAAACAATCAGATTTTTCATGGAATGCAGACTACATGAAAAAACCCCACTTTACAGGCGGGGTTTTTAAAAAATTGGACTTTATCGTCCAAAAGACAATTAAGCGGCTTTAGCTTTCTTGTCCAAAGCGGCCTGCGCCATTTTTGCAATCGCTTCGAAGCCTGCGGCATCGTTGACAGCGATATCGGCAAGAACCTTACGGTCCAGCTCAAGACCAGCCAGTTTCAGGCCGTTCATGAATTGGGAGTAAGGCATACCGTGTACGCGGGCAGCAGCGTTGATACGCTGAATCCACAAGCCACGGAAGTCGCGTTTTTTCGTGCGACGGTCGCGGTATGCGTACTGTGCGGCTTTCTCAACAGCCTGATTGGCAGCGCGGAAGGTATTCTTACGGCGACCGTAATAACCTTTGGCAGCTTTGATAACCTTGCGGTGACGCGCATGTGCGCGGGGTGATCCTTTAACGGCGCGTGACATTATGCGTCTCCCTTCACGGTTTTGTTGTTTGTTCTTTTCTTACGGTTGTAAGGCATCCAGCCAAAAACCTTGATCGCATCGGCTTTGAAAAGCAACGATGTGCGGCGGAGCTTGCGCTTAGCCGATTTCGGTTTGTTCATCATCATGTGGCTGGTAAAGGCGCTACCGGATTTGATTTTTCCGGATTTTGTCACCTTGAAGCGTTTTTTAACGCCTGATTTGGTTTTCAGTTTCGGCATTTTCATCTCCTTAAAAAGGGTTCAAACATCAGTACCCGTGGCATGCCGTT
>JBFWMN010000044.1:0-14597 GCA_050251555.1 Pseudobdellovibrionaceae bacterium
AGGCAAAGCGCGTACGATCCGAAATCCACTCTTCGTTCACGCCTTCATGAAGACGCGGCAGAACGCGCATCACTTCGTTACCCCTGGCATCTACGCGGATGTTGGAACCGACCGCATCATGTACGTCAATCGTTTCCGTTTTCTTCAGCTCCCAAGGGCGCGCCTTATAGGCGTATGGGGCAGATGTCAAAGCACCGACAGGGCAAATATCAATCATATTGCCAGACAATTCGGAATCGATTGTTTTTTGCACGAATGTGCCAATCTCGACATCCTCACCACGATTCAAAAGACCGAGCGAGGGCGTTCCTGCAATTTCCTCACCGAAACGCACACAGCGCGTGCAGTGAATGCAACGCGTCATGATGGTTTTGATGAGCGGACCGATATCCTTATTCTTCACAGCACGCTTGCCTTCACGATAACGTGAGCGGTCAAACCCGTAGCCTGCGGCTTGGTCTTGCAAGTCACATTCACCACCCTGATCGCAAATCGGGCAATCAAGCGGGTGGTTGATCAGCAACATCTCCATGACGCCTTTACGGGCCTTACGAACGACAGCGGAGTCCGTTTCGACCTCCATCCCCTCGCCTGCAGCCATCGCGCAGGAGGCAACGGGCTTAGGCGCACCCTTTACCTCAACCAGACACATACGGCAGTTGGCAGGAACGGACAGGCGGTCGTGATAGCAAAAACGCGGGATTTCATAGCCAACAAGCTCCGCCGCCTGCAAGATAGACGTACCGGGTGCAACCTCGACTTCCGTACCGTTAATTTTCAACTTTGGCATAGCTGCCTCTTTCTACCCTTTATCTTATCAACCTTCTTGTTCCGTCCCGTCATCCACCTGTTACGGTTGGAAAGGGATCAGGCCGCACGCCCCGCCGAAACGCGGATCATTGACCATTTTGACCATCAGCGGGTCATCTTTCATCTCAGACGCCTCACCCGGATGCTGCATCTGGGAGACAATCTTCAACATCTGTTCCTGCGTGACCCCGCCTTGTTTGGCCTTATTGTAAAAACAATCACAGGCCTTACTACGGAGCTGCAGCAACTCGATTTTCTTGCGCGGATCGAATATCTCATTCGACAGAATTTTATCGCCCTGATCCTTCTGACAGACCTGAACGAACATGGCCTGACCATAGAGATCGGGAAGCGATTGCGCTTTCACTTCCGACATCAAGAAACATCCGCATATCCCTAAAAATAAAGAGAAAATGCGTATCGTTAATGACGTCAATTTAAGCCGCCTTTGCATTCTTTCTGTAATCCAGAATGCGTTTTTCCATCACTGGGCGGAAGTGACGGATCAGCCCCTGAATAGGCCATGCGGATGCATCCCCGTGGGCGCAAATCGTGTGGCCTTCAATTTCTTTAGTGAGATCGTAAAGCATATCGATCTCTTCAACTGTCGCATTGCCTGTGACCATGCGCTGCATGGTGCGCCACAGCCAGCCTGTCCCCTCACGGCACGGCGTGCACTGACCGCAGCTCTCATGCATATAAAAGAATGAGAGGCGTGCAATCGCGTAAACAATGTCGGTCGATTTATCCATGACAATGACACCCGCAGTTCCCAGACCGCTTTGCACTTCACGAAGCGAGTCAAAATCCATGCGGACGGTCGAACAGATATCTTTTGGCAAAAGCGGTGTCGAGGAGCCGCCGGGAATAATCGCCAAAAGGTTATTCCAGCCGCCTTTGACGCCGCCTGCGTGCTTTTCAATGAGTTCTTTTAAGGGAATCCCCATTTCCTCTTCAACGTTACATGGCTGGTTCACATGCCCTGAAATGCAGAAGAGTTTTGTACCCGTATTTTTCTCATCCCGTCCAAAGCCCGCAAACCACTCACCGCCACGGCGCAAGATGGTCGGGGCAACAGCAATCGTTTCGACGTTATTGACGGTTGTCGGACACGCATAAAGACCTGCCATAGCGGGGAAAGGCGGCTTGTTACGCGGCTGACCTTTCTTGCCTTCAAGACTTTCGAGGAGAGCCGTTTCCTCACCGCAAATATAGGCACCCGCCCCACGATGGAGAACGACATCGAAATCCCAGCCGGATTTGGCGGCATTCTTGCCCAAGAGGCCGGCATCATAAGCCTCTTCAATGGCTTTAACGAGCGCAGAACCTTCGTTGAAAAACTCACCGCGAATATAGATGTAACATTTATGTGCGCCCATAGCGAAGCCGGCCAGAAGCGCGCCTTCCAAAAGCTTGTGCGGCTCAAAACGCATAATGTCGCGGTCTTTGCATGTGCCCGGCTCGGACTCATCTGCGTTGATGACGAGGTATTGCGGCTTACCTGATTTTTCAGGGTCAGGCATAAACGACCATTTCACACCCGTCGGGAAACCTGCTCCGCCGCGACCACGGAGGCCCGACTTTTTCATTTCCTCGATAATCCAATCACGACCATTCTTGATGAAGGTGGCTGTTTTATCCCAATCGCCACGCTTTTGCGCCGACTTTAAATCTGCGCCTTGCCAGCCGTAAAGGTTTGTGAAGATGCGGTCTTTATCCTGCAACATGAGAACTTATGCCACCCCTTCTTTCTTTGCCAAATCTTCCAACGTGGTCGGACCTTCAAGCGCCATCGAACCGCGACGTCCACGCTGTGAACCGATCGAGACTTTCTTGCCTGATTTCAGATCATCCAAAAGCTGGGTCATCAGCTTTTCATCCAGATCCTCATAGTAATCATCGTTGATTTGCACCATCGGGGCATTCACGCATGCGCCAAGGCACTCGACCTCAACAACCGTAAACAGGCCATCCTTTGTGGTTTCGCCCGTATGAATACCGAGTTTCTTTTCACAGGTTTTGACGATATCGGCAGAGCCGCGCAACCAACAAGGTGTCGTCGTGCAGCATTGGACGAGATATTTTCCGACAGGGGCCAGATTATACATCGAATAGAATGTCGCAACCTCATAGACCTTGATGGGAGGCTGGCCGACAATCGCGGCAATCTCATCCATCGCAGCGCGGGGAATCCAGCCGCCATAAGGTGTTTTGGCTTTAGCGCCTTCCGCACCGACTTGGCGTTGCGCAAGATCGAGAAGCGGCATAATCGCAGAGCGCGCCTGATTGGACGGGTAACGCCCAAGAATGTCCTTCACCTTTTTGGTGTCTTTGAAGGAAAAGTCTTTCGGCTGATAGTTGGCTTCTGGCTCAAATCTAGGCTTCATATGGTCTTTATCTCCACTCCGAAAAAGGTTTCGGCTGGGCGTTCTGATTTGATCGTAAAATAAGGCGTTTTCCCACCCTTAGTAAAGGCCTTTCTAGGAGAAAATAGAGGATATAAGCAACTGCTGTTGCACCAATCAGACAGGTCAAAACCACGAATGAGGGTGAGGCGCGGTTTATAAGGCCTGTGAGCGCCAAACCTTGCGTAACCGCCCCGATCACAAAAGGATGGGATAAGTAAAGCGTGTAGGAAATATCACCCAATTTTTTGAAGGGCTTAGGACATGAAAACGACTCGGATCCTTTGGGTAGGGCGAGAAGAGCGACAATTGCAATTGCCAAAAGCGGTTGCACGATCAGGTAGTCCACCTTGATCCCGCCCAGCTCAAACGCGACAGGAACCAGCAACAAAGAAAAACAGGCCGCAACGCAGTATCCCAGAACGGCACGCGGCGGACGCACGCCTTTTGTCCAGAGCCATCCGATCCAGCTTCCTGCGAGAAAATCGAGAATGATCGGTTTCGTGTAAAATACGGCCCAGGCCTGATCCGAAGAGACATACGGGTGCATGAGGGACAGGCCGACAAAAATCACACTCATCGCCATTATCGCCCAAAGCATCGGCAGGAAGAGAAGGGCCGCAAAAATGACATAGAAAAACATCTCGTAATTCAGTGTCCAACCCAGTGCCAGAAAGGGCTGAATTACCCCCTGCCCGTTCTCATACGGAATAAATAGGATCGATTTTATGACACCCATCACATCCAATTGCGCAGAATCCAGCACTTGCGGCAGTATGAGGGCTACACCTACCAGCAGCAGTGTATAGAACCAGTAGAGCGGTGCGACGCGCAGCAAACGCCGCAGAATAAATTCTTTGGGATAGGTTTTATCGGCAAAGCGTCCTTGTGAGGTATAGACCATCACAAAACCAGACAGGACAAAGAAAAGATCAATCCCCAGCAGCAGCGGATAGCGGAAAAACAGGAAGGCGCTTTGCGTATCTTTGAACATCTCGGCGGTTTCGGCACGAGAATGGAGAAGCACGATCATAAGGGCGGCTAGCCCGCGCAAGACCTGAAGATTTTCAAGGACAGGGGTAGATTTTTTGGTGTGAGGGACAGATTCAATCGTCATCTCGCGGGGTTCTTTCTTTCCCGCTAGCGGTCGATCTCACCAAAGACAATATCCATCGAACCGATAATACCGACGGCATCCGCCAACATGTGGCCCTTGGACATGAAATCCGTGCCCTGCAAATGGAAAAAGCCGGGAGCACGCAAGCGGCAGCGATAAGGACGGTTTGTTCCATCCGCGACCAGATACACGGCAAACTCACCTTTGGGGGCTTCAACAGCCTGATATACTTCGCCTGCAGGCACGTGATAGCCTTCGGTATACAGCTTGAAGTGGTGGATGAGAGCTTCCATTGAGCGCTTCATTTCGCCTCTGGGGGGAGGTGCGACTTTACGGTCATCGACTTTAACAGGGCCTTCAGGCATCGCTTTGATGGCTTGCTGCATGATTTTTAAAGATTGGCGCATTTCTTCCATGCGGATCAGGTAACGCGCATAGGTGTCACCCGTCTTCCCGACAGGAATATCAAAATCCATCTTATCGTAAACATCATAAGGCTGGGACTTTCTCAAATCCCATGCAATGCCCGAGGCGCGGAGCATCGGACCAGAAAAGCCCCAATCCAGCGCTTCAGCAGCAGAAACCGTTCCGATATCAACGGTGCGTTGCTTAAAAATGCGGTTGTTAGAAAGAAGTGTATCAAGGTCATCAATGCATTTCGTGACCGTTTCAGTCCACTCATACATGTCTTCCGCCAAACCTGCAGGCAAATCCTGATGGACACCGCCCGGGCGGAAATAGTTGGCATGAAGGCGCGCACCGCAGACGCGCTCGTAAAACTCCATACCCATCTCGCGCTCTTCGAAAGCCCAAAGTGAGGGCGTAATCGCCCCGACATCCAGTGCAAAAGTCGTGATGTTCAAGAGGTGATTGATGACGCGTCCCAACTCTGCAAACAGCACGCGAATATATTGGGCGCGTAATGGAGCTGTAATCCCCAGAAGCTTTTCCACACCCAAGGCAAACGCATGCTCCTGATTCATCGGACACACATAGTCCAGACGATCAAAATACGGCAGAGCTTGCGTATAGGTTTTATATTCGATCAGTTTTTCCGTACCACGGTGCAGCAGACCGATATGCGGATCGGCACGCTCGACAATCTCGCCTTCCATTTCCAGAACCAGACGCAGCACACCGTGCGCGGCAGGGTGCTGCGGGCCGAAATTCATCGTGTAGGGACGGATTTGTGTTTCGTCGGAAATTTCTACGGCTGTATTCACGTTCACACTCACTTTTCACCTCCGGCCTTCTTACCCGCCATCGGCTTATGATGTTCCGGTACTTTGGCGTAGGGCATAACCCCTTTTTCAGGACGTACAGCCTTTTCATCACCCGGCAACTGCACTGTCGTCAGGCCTTCCCAGGGGCTAAGATTATCAAACACGCGGAAATCCTGTGTCAGTTTGACAGGCTCATAGACAACGCGCTTTTGCGTTTCGTCATAACGAAGTTCGACATAGCCCGTCAGAGGGAAATCCTTACGTTGCGGGTGACCTTCAAAACCGTAATCGGTCAAAATGCGGCGGTGGTCAGGGTGACCTTCAAACATCACGCCATACATATCCCAAACTTCGCGCTCAACCCAACCCGCAGACGAAAAAATCGTCGTCACGGAAGGTATCGGCGTCCATTCATCAGTGCGGACTTTTACACGGATGCGTTGGTTGTTTCTAAGTGACAGCAGGTTGTAGACAACCTCGAAGCGTTGCGCTTCTTCAGGGTAATCGACACCGCAAATATCGACGAGTTGCTTAAACTGGCATTCCGCATCATCGCGCAGGAAATGCAGCAGCTTTTTCAAATGCGCGCCGTCCGTATGCAGGATCAACTGGCCCTTAATCATTTCAAAATGCGAAATCGCACCATCTGTTGATTCCGAGATATGCTCAGCCAGTTCGATAAAGAGATCGTCAGCAGAAAGTGTCATGATATGCCTTTGCCCCTTCCCTTAGCGTGCGATCCGCGTATCTTCACGCGCAATTTTCTTTTGAAGCTGGAGAAGACCGTAAACAAGGGCCTCTGCTGTCGGCGGGCAACCCGGCACATAAATATCGACAGGTACAATACGGTCGCAACCGCGCACCACCGAATAGGAATAGTGATAGTAGCCGCCGCCATTGGCGCATGACCCCATTGAGATCACCCAGCGCGGCTCGGGCATCTGGTCATACACACGACGCAGAGCCGGCGCCATTTTGTTGGTCAATGTTCCCGCAACGATCATCACATCGGATTGACGCGGCGATGGGCGCGGGATCATGCCGAAACGGTCAAGATCATAGCGGCTCATATAAGCGTGAATCATCTCCACGGCACAACAAGCCAGACCGAAGGTCATGGGCCACAAAGACCCCGTTCTTGCCCAGTCAAACAGACGGTCGGCGGAAGTCAGGACAAAGCCCTTTTCTTCAATGGTTTTTGCCAGAGCTTGAGGCACAACATCCTGTTCACGCGCATCGGGATATTTCAGATCCGTCGTAAAGGGTGCAGCAGGGGCTTCAATGATTTTACGTTCGTGGCTCATGGATGATTTACCTTACTCCCACTCAAGGGCGCCTTTGTGCCATTCATAGATAAAGCCGACAGTCAGAACGCCCAGAAAGACGATCATCGACCAGAAGCCGAACAGACCAATTGTTCCTAAAGAGACCGCCCACGGAAACAGGAAGGCGATTTCGAGGTCAAAAATAATGAAGAGAATGGCCACCAGATAAAAGCGCACATCATATTTGGAGCGCGCATCGTCAAAAGCGTCAAAGCCGCATTCATATGCGGATAATTTATCGGGGTCGGGTTTGCTTTTGGAGACCAGCAAAGAGGCCAGAACCATAACAACCGAGAGACCGCCTGCCACCAGCAGGAAGACGAGGATCGGAAAATAAGCGCTTAAGAATTCGGATGATGCCATAACGGAATACTATATTAGAGTTCTTTCACCGAATTACTACCCAAAAGACAAAACCAATACAAGGGCGCGGCAACAGAATTTCGCCAGATACACAGAAGGAATAAAAAAAGCGGCCCTTTTCACCTCATGGCAAAAGCCGAGGGATCAGGCCGCTTCTTTCTTATTAGGAAATGGCGCGAGTGACGGGACTTGAACCCGCGACCTCCTGCGTGACAGGCAGGCGTTCTAACCGACTGAACTACACCCGCAAATGCGCATTTTCTATGCCGCCAGTTGCGACGGGTTCTCTATGTAGTTTATTTTCAAAGACTCTGCAACACCTTTATGCGTAATTTGTCCGTAGCAAACATTTAGCCCGTTTCTGAAGTCGGAATCCTCGCTAAGAGCCCGTTTCCAGCCTTTGTTTGCCAACTGCAACGCATAGGGTAAAACAGCATTATTTAATGCCAATGCCGACGTGAGTGCGACAGCACCAGGCATATTAGCTACGCAATAATGAATCACCCCATCAATTTCATAGACGGGATCTTTATGCGTTGTGGCATGCGACGTTTCAAAACATCCGCCCTGATCAATCGCGATATCGACAATGACAGAGCCTTTCTTCATGGTTTTGAGCATGTCTTTAGTAATAAGCTTGGGTGCGGATGCTCCGGGAATAAGAACCGCACCGATCACAAGATCCGCGTTCGCCGCATAACGCTCCACGGCATCTGTTGTCGAATAGACAACACGGGCACGGCCTGCGAAATAATCGTCCAGCTCGCGCATTTTATCGGGTGAGCGCTCAAGGATCGTGACATCCGCTTCCATGCCGACAGCCATACGGGCCGCATTAAAGCCTGCAACACCGCCGCCAAGGATTAGAACCTGTGCGGGTTCAACACCGGGCACGCCGCCAATTAGACGGCCCAGACCGCCCAGATGCTTTTGAAGGTAATGCGCACCGACTTGCGTTCCCAAACGTCCTGCAACCTCGCTCATGGGCGCCAGAAGCGGCAAGCCTTTACCACCTTTACCCGTTACGGTTTCATAAGCGATGGCGATACATTTGGAGTCCATAAGCGCCTTGGCCTGCTCGGGATCGGGGGCAAGATGGAGGTAGGTGAACAGAATCTGGCCTTCACGCAACATCTTACACTCAATGGCTTGAGGCTCTTTCACCTTAATGATCATGTCATTCGCAGCAAAGATCTCGGCGGCTGTGGGGATGATTTTGGCACCCGCTGCCTTATAATCCTCATCGGAAAAGCCGATCCCGGCCCCCGCATTGGTTTCAACCGAAACATTATGACCGGCAGCCACCAGCTCTTTTACGGAAGCGGGCACAAGGCCGACGCGATTTTCTTGTTGTTTAATCTCTCTTGGAACACCGATTTTCATGGCAAACAAAAACCCCCATACATTTATTGATGAATGAGGGTTTTATACCATTTCAGTTGCTTGTCGCGCTATAGCCGCATGGCTGTTATTCGCAAAATTTATCGGCTTAAGGGCTAGGGAAACCTGGATTGAAGCTGACCTGCCCGCTGACCTGCATAATCGGTCTTTCTTGCTCAATATAATCTGCCGTAGACATATCAAATTTCAGAATTTGTCCGCCCAATGTCGGTCTATAAACAGCCATGTTCAACTCCTTACCTCTTCGGTCAGTACCAAGAATACGGGAAAAGCCTTAACGGAGAGTTAAGCCCCGACGATCTCTTGTGTCATGGAGAGAGAGTTCTCGCGGAAAGCGGATACGACCATCAGGAATTTACCGGATTCGCCGCGCTCGTTTTTGATTGTGAAAATGCGTGCCATATTCTTTTCTCCCTTTGCCGACTTTAAAGCCGTTGATCTGTTTCTTAAGAAATAGACCTAAAAAGTTAAGAAAAGATTGACGCCCTACGCGCTTTTATAAGAATGCGCCAACTTGACCCACCACGTGGGGTGACGCTTGGCAATATGGGCGGCGGCGGTACTTGCCTTTTCCCGATCAGCAAAGACGGCGTAGCAGGCCGAACCCGAGCCTGAGAGCCGCGTGTTCATCGACCCGTCGCTTTCGGCAAGCAGCCCCAGACATGTCCGAATTGCGGGATAGAGTTTCATCGCGGTGCGCGCCAGATCATTTTCAAGAATAGGCTTCTGGGTGATCTTGTCGGGACGCGCACCATAGACGATTTTGGTGGAGCTGTGCACATCGGGCCATACCACAAGGAAATGCCCGTCAAAAGGGACTTTCTCAAGCGGCTTGATAATGTCACCCCGCCCCTCCATGTGAACAGGCTTTGATTCCACACATACACCCGTATCGCTGCCGAGATTAAGGGCCAGCGCCGTGAGGCGATCCAAAGGCCAGTTAATCTCAAAGAATGTATTCAGACCCCGCAAAACGCCTGCCGCATCGGCAGAACCGCCACCTAGCCCCGCACCGGCAGGCAGGTTTTTTTTCAATTGAATGGAGATTTTAGGCGGTGCGCCGCTCGCCTGAAAGAAGAGCTTGGCGGCTTTGACCACCAGATCGTCATTCTGGTTGATCGGGCAATGGCTGGCAAACTCGCCCCCCACGCTGTATTGAAACGATTTGGCTTGGGAAAATTGCAGCCAGTCACCGATATTCAGGAAACCGACATCGGAAGACAGATCATGAAAACCATCTTCGCGCTTGCGGATAATTTTGAGGTTATAATTGATCTTGGCAGGGGCAAAAATTTTCAGCGGTTTCACGCAGCCGCCTCCCCGTCGCCGTCACCATCTGTATCGGGCAGAGCAACCGAGACAATGGCTTGTGCGGCTATCCCCTCACCACGCCCTGTGAAACCAAGCTTTTCGGTGGTGGTTGCCTTGATATTGACGCGTTGAAGCGACATTTTTGCAAGTGCAGCAATATTGGCGCGAATATTTTCACGATGCGGTCCGACCTTAGGCGCTTCGCATATAAGTGTGACGTCAATATGTAGGAGACGCCCGCCACTTATCCGCAGCAAATTAAGGGCTTCAGTAAGGAAAAGACTTGAGTCAGCCCCCCTCCATCGTGAGTCGGACGGCGGAAAATGCTGGCCTATATCACCCTCGCCGATTGCCCCCAACACGGCATCGGTAATGGCATGGAGAACGACATCCGCATCCGAATGCCCTTCCAGACGATGGGTGTGGGGAATTTTAACGCCGCCGAGAATCACATGATCACCTTCCGTAAAGCGGTGAACATCGAAGCCCTGCCCCGTGACGGTGATATATTGCCCAGCAATCATTGAATTTGCCCGCTCGTAATCGTCTCTATATGTGATCTTAAAGGTGCGCGTATCGCCTGCCACTTCATGAATTTTGTGTCCTGCGGCTTCGAGCACCTGCGCATCATCACTGATATCATTCCGGTCCAAGGACGCATAGGCCGCTTGCAGCTCTCTCAAAGTAAAACCTTGCGGGGTCTGGATCGCGCTATAGGCATTGCGATCTTCGGGCACACCGTTTTTGCGCAGTGAATCGCTGACAGGAATGACGGGAATAACGCCTTTTGCCCCACCCTCAAGCGCGGCAATAACGCGGCTGATGGCAGCCTCTTTTACAAAAGGCCTCGCCGCATCATGGATCAGCACATAATCGGCGTTTAAGCTCTCCAGACCGTTGGCAACGGATATGGTGCGTGTCGCACCACCAAAAACAGGGGCAGGCAGCTCCAGCCCCTTCACGGCCTCCTGATAATAGGATTGATGGTCAGGATGAATCACGCATGTGACGGATGTGATAGCGGCATGTTTCAGAAAGGCCTCAATGCTATGACGCAAAACGGTCTTTCCGCCCAAAGGCAGGTAAGGCTTAGGCAGAGCACTCCCCTCACCCATTCGCGAGGAACAGCCTGCGGCAACGATGAGGACGGCAATAGTCATGGGGTTTAGTTTGTGTGGAATTTTGCTTAAGCTGTCAATGTTCCAATAACTGCTATTTACCAAAGTCTTTGTATAAAATGACACTTTCAGACGAAATTAATTTTATTAAAAAAAATCTTAAATCACTAACGACAGACGATATAGTCTCAATTCTTGCCCCGTATAGAGATCAATTTGAAATTAGATGCCCTTTGCTTAATTCAAAAAGTTTTTTTTACAGAGGACGCTTGCTGGGTGAGAAGCTAGTAAAAGAGTTTGTAGATTTTAGTAAACTAAGTTACCCAAAAAAAAATAATATATCCCTCGGTAGAGCTAACAGAGAAGGCGCGTCTACTTTCTATTGTTGCTCTAGCAAAGAAGCTGTTTTTTACGAGTTAGATGTAAAAAAAGGCGACGAGATCATTTTAACAAATTGGCAAAACACGGTGCCGATGTTGGTTAGTCATATAGGGTATGACCCAGAAGTTTTAAAAAAGTTAGGGTCTACAAGAAAATGTCCCGATTGGGCACATTCCGACCATAATGTGGAGACCTTTTTTGCGCCAACGATCTCCAATCAAGTTGCAAAAAAAATATACAATTTACAAAAGCAGAGAGATCAAAATTATCAGGTACGAAAATTTTTTAATGATGAGTTCACTTCATTGAGTAAAGACAATTATCACCTGACTAACGCAATTGCCGAATTTCACCTAGGCAATATTCATGGGAAAAACCATCAGTTTGCAGGCATAACATACCCAAGTGTAAGAATGTCGGGCAATTCTGACAATCTTGCAATTCTTCCCAGTTTTTTTGACAAACATTTTACCTTGAGAAGAATCTCACACATAAGAATCTTAAATAGAGCCGGAAAAAAAATTCAAATTAAAGAAGTTGACTATGCAACTGAAATTGACAGTCTGGGGCGCCCTTCATGGAAAGGAAGAACGCTAAAATGGGAAGTTAAATCTCAAGAGTTCGTAACGATGAGAGTTGAAAGTGGTAGAGATAAATTTGGATATTATGAGTTAGGTAAAGATGGCCAGCCGCTTTATTGGCAAGCTTATAACTCTAGACAAGAAAAAATAGATCCAATTTAGGAAAATGGTGGGCGGTAACGGGCTCGAACCGCTGACCCTCTCGGTGTAAACGAGATGCTCTACCAACTGAGCTAACCGCCCGATATGAAATTTCCTATCGGAAGGCAATCAAATAACGAAAAGGCAGACAACAATCAAGCCCTTTCATCACAAATCACAAATAAAAAAAGACCGTGAGGAAATGCCCCACGGCCTTTTCGAATTCACTGACGTGAAAACAAGTGATTACTTGTTAACGGCGTCTTTCAGTTCTTTACCGGCTTTGAAGGTAGGACGCTTCGAAGCAGGGATTTTGATTGTTTCGCCTGTGCGTGGGTTGCGGCCTGTTGTGGCAGCGCGCTTGGAAACGGAAAATGTACCGAAACCAACGAGACGAACTTCGTCGCCTTTTTTCAGAGAAGCTTTGATGCAGTCAATAACTGCTTCGAGAGCTGTCTGGGCTTTTGTTTTAGGAAGGTCAGCTTGTTTTGCAACAGCATCGATCAGTTCAGATTTATTCACGGGATACCCCCATAGTTTTAAAGTTGAACACCCTGTCCTCACCGTTGAGGGCAGGTGGAAATGCTGTAGCGCAACACAATTAAAATCTAATGTAAGCGAAGCACACAGCGGCTTTCCGAGAATCAGTTTTACGCCTGTTTAAAAGGAGATTCAATGACGAATCACGTCTTCTGCCTTATTTTCTGCGGTTTTCGACAGATTTTCGGGCATTTCTTTTCCAGAATCAGGTGAAATCGCCTGCGGAACAGCTTCCAACGCGTGTGCAAGCACTTCTTCGATGGTACTGACGGGGATGATTCTCAACCCCTTTTTGAGCTTGTCAGGAATATCCGCGAGGTCTTTTTCATTCTCAGCAGGAATAAGAACCGTCTTAATACCGCCGCGCAAAGCCCCCAGAAGTTTCTCCTTCAGGCCGCCGATCGCCGTCACATATCCGCGCAAATTCACCTCGCCCGTCATGGCGATGGATTGATGTACGGGAATATTGGTCAGCGCCGATACAATGGCTGTCACCATCGCAGCACCAGCCGACGGGCCGTCTTTGGGTGTGGCGCCTTCGGGCACGTGTACGTGGATCTGACGTTCTTTCAGTTTCTCGTAATTCAAACCGAATTGGTGTGAACGTGACTTGATCAGCATTTCGGCAACCGTAATCGATTCCTTCATGACATCTTTCAAGTTACCCGTCATCGAGACCTTACCGTCTTTACCGTCGAGAGTGACCGCCTCAATAGAGAGCAGATCGCCGCCTGTTTCGGTATAAGCCAGGCCGTTTACGATACCGACTTTGTTTTCTTCTTCGGCCAGACCATAACGGAAGCGACGCACGCCCGCATAGGTTTCGACATTGCGCAGCGTAATCGCAACACGCTTGCGCTTTTTCATCAGAATGTCTTTGATCGCTTTACGGCACAGATTGGCGAGTTCGCGTTCCAGATTACGCACACCCGCTTCGCGTGTGTAGTAACGGATAATGTGGCGGATCGCCTGATCATTGATCGAAAACTCGGATTTTTTCAAACCCGCCGCCTCAATCTGTTTCACCAGCAAGTGACGCTTCACGATCTCAAGCTTTTCATCCTCGGTGTAACCCGAGATACGAATAACCTCCATACGATCCAGTAATGGGCGCGGCATGTCATACGAGTTTGCCGTACAAATGAACATCGTGTCCGACAAATCATAATCGAGTTCGAGATAATGGTCGGCAAAAGTGCTGTTTTGCTCGGGGTCCAAAACCTCAAGAAGTGCGGATGACGGATCACCGCGCCAGTCGGAACCGAGCTTGTCGATTTCATCGAGCAGGAAGAGTGGGTTCGAAACTTTCGCT
The DNA here is from genome assembly GCA_050251555.1 of Pseudobdellovibrionaceae bacterium. Classification (GTDB taxonomy): domain Bacteria; phylum Pseudomonadota; class Alphaproteobacteria; order Micavibrionales; family Micavibrionaceae; genus UBA2137. The sequence continues at coordinate 14,029 of JBFWMN010000044.1, forward strand.
TTCTTCATACCTTGAATGACTTTACCAGGCATAGCGCCGATATAGGTGCGGCGGTGACCGCGAATTTCGCTTTCATCGCGCACGCCACCGAGTGACATACGGACAAAGTTACGGTTCGTGGCTTTCGCAATCGAGCGACCGAGCGAGGTTTTACCAACCCCGGGAGGGCCGATGAGGCAGAGGATCGGCCCCTGCACTTTGGGTGAGCGTTGCTGAACAGCCAGATATTCCAGAATGCGTTCTTTGACTTTTTCGAGACCGTAATGATCTTCGTCCAAAACATTCTTGGCGGCTTTAATGTCTTTCTTGATACGCGTGTATTCTTTCCACGGCACGGACAGGATCCAGTCGAGATAATTGCGAATGACGGTTGCTTCCGCCGACATCGGGCTCATTTGCTTGAGTTTTTTCAGCTCTGTCTTGGCTTTTTCGGCAGCTTCCTTGGAGAGTTTCGTCTCCTCGATTTTCTTTTCCAGTTCGGCAAGCTCGTCGCCGCCTTCCATATCGCCAAGCTCTTTCTGAATGGCCTTCATTTGCTCGTTTAAGTAATACTCGCGCTGCGTTTTCTC
>JBFWMN010000045.1:0-14503 GCA_050251555.1 Pseudobdellovibrionaceae bacterium
TATGGCAGAAACCGATATTGCCAAAGCCAATCCGCACTGGTTTGAAGAACCCAGACTTCTCTCTGCGCCGGGGCAAGGCGCGCACCCGAGAGGGATGGCGATTGATGTGACAATGGTGAAATCCGGCACGAATGAGATACTCGATTGCGGAACGGCGTTTGATTATCTGACGCCTGATCCCGCAAACAATCCCGCCGAACGCCATCACGCGCATTTAAGCCATGAGGCCCGTGCCAATCGGCAATTACTGGATGATTTGATGCTGGGAGCGGCCCACCATGTGGGGATACCGCTGCACCCCTTAAGTACGGAGTGGTGGGATTATCGTATGCCGATGGGATACTGGAAGGATTACGCGCCGCTGTCCGATGCCGAATTACCTGAGCCGATCCGTATGGCGGCACAGGCATTTTCCTAATCCGTATGGGCTTCCTTGGCAGCCATTTCAGCAACGATGTGCGAAGGCTTGTCGGGCAAGGCCATATATTCACCGCGTTCTTCGGGGGCAACAGGTTTGCTGACCGCCATACGGTAAAGGGCAAAGCTTGCCACACCCAAGCAGACGCAGCCCGGGAAAAGCAGGAAGGCTGACGGGCCGATCAATTTCATTATCAAACCCACCGCAAATGGTCCGACCAGTGAACCGCAACCATTGATCAGAATAAGGGCTGCCGACGCATTGATAATTTCGGATTCGTCAAGACGGTCATTGGCATGCGTTGCCGAGAGGGAATAGATGGTCAGCATCAGACCGCTGGCAAAAAAGGCTGCGATAAAAAATAGCGGGCCAAGACCGCCATGCGCCACAGCCAGCGCGCCGCTGAAACAGGCAACCGCTGCTAGAGTCACGTTAAACACCAGAACTTTCCTGCGGTCGATCTTATCGGAAATCCAGCCTGTCGGAATTTGGAACAGCATCCCTGCGATAATGCTTGCCGCCATGAAAAGGGCAATCTGCGCGTCCGTTAAACCTTGCCCGTAAGCAAAAACGGGAGCGATCACAATGAAGGTTGTTGAGGTAAGACCCCCAGCAAAACAGCCGATAATTCCCAAAGGCGCGATTGAGAACAAGCGTTTAATGCTGATCGGATTAGGGGTTTCGTATTTGGGTGTCGGACGCTTGGACAGAGATAGTGGAACAAGGGCCAGCGAGATCAGAACAGAGACAAGGATAAAGAGTTCAAAGCTTGCGGGATCACCGAAATTCAGAAAAAATTGTGCGGTGGCTTGCGCTACAAAAACCGAAATCATATAGGCGCTCAAAACCTTCCCGCGATTTTTGACGGTCGAGGCGGCATTAAGCCAGCTTTCCGAAACAATGAAAATCGAGGCAAAGGCAAAGCCCGACAGAATACGTAAGGCGACCCAAATTCCAGGATTTCCCGTGATGGTATAAATCAGCACAATGGAAGATGAGACAGAGGCAAACGCAGCATAAACACGGATATGCCCGACATTTTTAATGAGGCGCGGCGTGATAATACAACCCGCAATATAGCCGATAAAATAGCAGGACAAGATCCCGCCTAGAATGGACGGGTCGAAATTCAATATGGCGCCGCGCACCCCGATCAGGGTGGTTTGCAGACCGTTCCCCAGCAAAATGATGATAATGCCGGCGAAGATGGGCCACGTAGAAAGGATGGTTTTGCGCGTACTCATGGGAAATGAGATTAGGCGATTTTGCGGGCGTTCAAGTGGGCGTGCTTGGTAATCGGTCCCTCGGCACGTCCGTGAATGAACTGGTCGACATACGGGTTGCCCGAATTATCGAGCTCTTTGACGGAGCCCGTCCAGATAATCTGGCCTTCATGGATCATCGCGACCTTGTCGGCGATTTTACGGGCCGAGGCCATATCATGCGTGATGGACAGAGCCGTTGCGCCAATCTCTTTCACACATTTGACAATGAGGTCGTTGATAACATCTGCCATGATCGGATCAAGACCTGTGGTCGGCTCATCAAAGAAAATGATTTCAGGATTGGAAGCAATGGCGCGGGCCAGACCAATCCTTTTTTGCATACCGCCCGACAATTCGGCAGGGAAAAGATCGGCAACTTGTGCACCCATGCCCACCGCTGCAATTTTTTCGAGGGCAATGGCGCGGGCTTTTTTTCGATCCATACCCTGACCGTAAATCAGGCCGAAGGCAACATTCTGCCAGACGGGCAGTGAGTCAAAGAGTGCGGCACCCTGAAACAGCATGCCGAATTTGCGCATCATCTCGTCATGTTCATCCGTGCTCATGGCCGAGACATCTTTACCGTCGACAAAAATTTGTCCTGCATCGGGTTTCAAAATGCCGAGTACGCATTTTAATGTCACCGATTTACCCGTTCCCGAGCCGCCGATCACAACCAGAGATTCACCTTTTTCGACTGTGAGGTCGACACCGCGCAAAACCTCTTTCGAGCCGAAGGCTTTTGTGACGCCGCGCATCTCGATTGCAGGTGGTGTGGTTGTGGAGTCCGTCTTGCTCATGAGAAAAAGATCTGTGTCAGGATGTAGTTGAAAATCAGAATGAGGATTGAGGAGGAGACGACCGCATTGGTGGTTGCCGCACCGACACCTTGTGCGCCACGCCCCGAATTGAAACCGTGATAGCAGCCCATCATCGAAACGATAAAGCCGAAAACGCCCGCTTTGACAAGACCGGAAATCACATCCATGGATTCCAGAATGTCCCAGCTATTGGAAATATATGTGCCTGAATTAAAGCCGAGTGCGTAAATAGCGACGATGTAACCGCCCAAGACCCCGATAATATCGCCGATCAGAACAAGGATCGGCAGCATGATCGTTCCTGCCAGAAGGCGCGGCACGATCAGGTATTTTTGCGGATTGACGGACAATGTGGTCAGCGCATCAATCTGTTCGGTCACTTTCATCGTGCCGATCTCGGCAGCAATGGCGGCACCGACGCGTCCTGCGACCATCAGGCCTGCAAGAACGGGGGCCAGTTCACGTGTCATGGACAATGTAACAACAGAGGCAATCGCGCTTTCGGCATTAAAGCGCGAAAAGCCCGTATAGGATTGCAAAGCCAGTACCATCCCCGTGAAGACGGTTGTTAAGCCCACGACTGGTAGCGAGTAATAGCCGATATCGATAAATTGACGGATGATGTTTTTGTAGAAAAAAGGCGGGCGAAAAATATGAGAGACAGCAAGCCCTGCAAAGGCTGCAATGCGCCCGATCATGGCAAAGAAGGCGATTGTCGCCTGTCCCGTCTTTTCTAACACCACCAGATGGGCGGGCATGTCGTCGCTGTTGTCACTCATATCAAAAAGGGTCTAAATCTTTGGGCGTATTTTGCTTTTTTACGATCCACAGATTTAGCATGCGGATGCCCCCCTCACAACCACTTAAAGCCTTTTGCGCCCTATTTTTTGGATAACCTTAATGGGTGACAACGGGGAACATGTGGTTTTGCAAGATTGTCCCGTATGCTGTTTCAAAGGTGGGATCGATAGTAAGCGGCGTGCCGTCGGCAGCATGGATGGCAAAGACGGTTGCGCCGTCAACCTTGACGGGGCGGATGTAGGCCATCTCATTCAGGCCCATAACGCGGAAATCCTGCGGACTTAAACCTTTCAGAAAATCGCGGGCCGATACGGTATGTGTCTGCATATCAGTCACCCTTTCGTTGCCCCCTCTTCTTTAAGACTTACGCTTTGGTGTCCCTTTGGTTTCCTCAATATCAATGGCGGATTTCGCTGGAGGCAGACTTTTCTGCGTCTGCGGGGCGGGTTTTTCCTTACCCTTGATCTCAATTTTGCGGGCCGAGGATTCAGGCACGACGCGCTCCATATCAATGTGAAGAAGCCCGTTATCAAGGGCCGCACCTCTGACCTCAATCCCGTCAGCCAGAACAAAAGCGCGTTGGAACTGGCGGGCAGCAATACCGCGATGAATAAAGATTTTGCCTTCTTCATCGGCCTGTTTGCCACGAATGGTGAGCTGGTTGTGTTCGATCTCGACATCCAGATCATCCATCGTAAAACCGGCAACCGCCAGCGTGATGCGCAGGCCCGTCTCGCCGATCTGTTCGATATTGTAGGGGGGATAGCCTTCACCGGCCGATTTTTTCAGGCGGTCGAAAGTCTGTTCAAAATGGTCAAACCCTAAAAACAAGGGTGAATCAAAAAGGGACAAACGTGTTGTCATGTCTATTAACTCCTCGTGATTTTCAATGAGCAAGTTTTTCAAAAAGGTGAAAGACCTCACACAAAAAGCATCTTTCCCCTATAGCTCTATTATAAACTTATACGGCTGAAAATCAATTTTGGATGGATGCGAGATAGACAAGGCCTTTCACGACCCCGCCCAGAGCAAAGGCGGCAGCAAGCCCGCCCAGCCAGAGTTTGATAAACCATAACCATTGCCGTGAGGGGCGTGTTTCGGGCTTTTTTGCCTCAGTAGAAATGCTCATGGGAAGCCTTCCCGCGAAAGAGGTAATAACAATAGGCCGTGTAACCCAAAATTGCAGGTAGGGCAATCACGGCACCAATCAGAAGAAGCGACAGGCTGGTGGGGGCGGCTGCGGCCTGAAAGACTGTCACTTGAAACGGCACGATGTGCGGCCATAGCGAGAGCGCGAGACCAATATAACCGAGCACAAATAAGGCAATGCTCATCAGGAACGGCAGAATTTCGCGGTCATTATACAGACCCTTCACAAGAAATGTGAAAGCGGTCAGCGTCAAAAGCGGGATGGGCCAGACATAGTAAATAAAGGGTGCGGTAAACCAGCGCTGCCAGATATCGTTATTCAGGAAAGGAACCCATAGGCAAACCAGACCCATAAACAGCGCCACAAACAGCAGCAGATATTTGGCACAATAGGCTGCCCATTCTTTGGTTTTATCTTCGGTTTTCATGTGCAGCCAGGTCGCGCCGATCAGGGCGTAACCGACGACAACACCAAGGCCCGTCATCATCGAAAAGGAGGTCAGCCAGTCAAAAGCGCCGCCTGAAAATTCACGGCCCTCAACCTCAATCCCTTGCACGAAAGCGCCGAGCATCAGGCCTTGAAAAAAGGCAGTGCCGAGCGACCCGAAATGAAAAGAATAATCCCAGATGCGGCGTGATCGCCCTTCGGCCTTAAAACGGAATTCAAAGGCGACACCGCGAAAAATCAGGCAGAGCAGCATCGCGATAATCGGTATATAGAGTGCAGGCATCAAGATGGCGTAAGCCAGCGGAAAGGCTGCAAATAAACCACCGCCGCCCAGCACCAGCCATGTTTCATTCCCGTCCCAAAACGGTGCGATCGAATTCATGGCGCGGTCGCGGCATTTATCGGATGGCGCAAAAGGAAACAGGATGCCGACGCCTAAATCAAACCCGTCCAAAATAACATAGATCAGGATGGCAACAGCAATCAGGCCGCCCCAAATGAGGGGTAAATTCAAAAAGGATTCAAAGCTGAACATGGCTATTTACTGAGCCTCCTCAACACGCTTTTGGTGAATGCCGAACGGCGCTTCATCTGTATCCGGCCCTTTGCCAATCAAGCGCAAAATATAGTAAGTTCCGGCACCAAACAGCAGCGTATAGACAATGATAAAAGCAGCCAGAGAGAGTGCAACATACGGCCCATCAATGGGCGATGCCGCATCGCGTGTGCGGATAATACCATAAGCCACCCAAGGCTGGCGTCCGACTTCGGTGACAAACCATCCCGAGAGAATGGCGACAAAACCTGCGGGGGTGAGCATCATGCACCAGAGCTGATAGGCGCGGCTCTCGAAAAGCTTTTTCCGTGCGGTCAGGATCAGCGCAAAAACGCCCGTCAAGATCATGCAGATGCCGATTGCCACCATAATGCGGAAAGCCCAAAACACGATCGGTACATAAGGGCGGTCTTCAGGCGCAACCTGATCAAGCCCCGGGACTTCACCATCGACTTTGTGGGTCAGGATGAGTGAGCCGAGTTTGGGAATTTCCACCGCGTAATCCGTGCGCTCTTTCTCCATATTCGGAAAACCGAATAATGTGAGCGGCATTTCTTTTTGCGTGGTCCAGTTGGCTTCCATCGCAGCCACTTTCATCGGCTGGTGCTCAAGGGTATTCAATCCGTGGAGGTCGCCAATAACCAGTTGGGCGGGGGCAACAAACACAGCCATCAGTGCCGCCATACCGACCATGACGCGGGCCTGTTCTTGAAATTTGCCGCGCCACAGATACCAAGAGCCTACCCCGCCAACGACAAAAGCAGTTGTCAGGAATGCACCCGTAACCATGTGTGCAAAGCGATAGGGGAATGAGGGGTTAAAGATAATCGCGATCCAGTTTTCAGGATATAAGATGCCGTCAGGACCTATCGAGTAACCTTGCGGCGTTTGCATCCAGCTATTGGCTGCCAGAATCCAGAATGCGGAAACAAGTGTGCCGCCTGCGACAATCAGCGTGGAAATAAAATGCATCTTTTCGGAAACGCGGCCCCAGCCGAACAGCATCACACCGAGGAAAGAGGCTTCAAGGAAAAAGGCGGTCAGAACTTCGTATCCCAAAAGCGGGCCGATCACATTGCCGACCTGATCGGAAAAGACCGACCAGTTTGTGCCGAACTGATACGACATCACGACACCTGAAACGACACCCAGTCCGAATGTCACCGCAAATATTTTTACCCAGAATTTATAGACATGTTTGTAGACGGGTTTGCGTGTCTTGAGCCAGCAGCCCTCGACAACAGCCAGCCAGCTTGCCAATCCGATGGTAAAAGCCGGAAAAAGAATGTGAAAAGAGACTGTAAATGCAAACTGGATTCGGGCCAGTAAGACGGGATCTAGCGTTTCCATGGCGTTCAATTTATGTTTTTATGAATTGAAATTCAAGTCATTCCTCAAATAATTTATAGGCGACGCTTTAAGCACGCGGCCCGTACTGCTCCAGCCTAAAATCACCGTGATGATAAAGGCAATACTCAGTGTTGTCATGAACGGCGCAATCTGAAATTCCCATGACAAATCGAGAATTTGTGTGATCATCGCCCAAGCGCACACCGTTCCGATCAGACCAGCCGCCAAAGCCGTGGCGAGACCGAGATAAAGATACTCGAAAAGATAGGCATTGCGCAGTGTTGGTCTGCGCGCGCCCAGAACTTTCATGATCACGGAATCGCGTATGCGCTGTTCGCGTGTTGCGGAAATTGCACCTGCCAGAACAAGAACACCTGTGACCAGAGCAAGACCAGCACTGATGCGTACGGCGATCCCGACTTTTCCCATGACGTTTGCAAATTCTTCTAATACCGTACGCAATCTGACAATCGTGACGTTCGGAAATTTCGCAGCAAGATCACGTTGCAATCGCGCCTCTTCAGAAGGCGGTACGCGGACGGTGGCGAGATAATTAAACGGTGCATCCTCAAGCCCTGAACCTGGGGCAAAAGTAAGTGCAAAATTGATTGTGTAATTCATCCAGTTGACCGAACGGACATTGACGATTTCAGCCTCAATCACACGGCCCAGAATATTGACTGAAATCGTGTCGCCGACATGCACATCAAACGCGTCTCGCACATCCTCAACCACTGAAAGTGAGGGCTTGGTCACTGGATGGTTTTCATTCCACCATGCCCCTTCCAAAATATTGGAATTTTCGGGAAGCGTATCTGTGTAGGTGAGACCGCGATCATTATTCAAAAGCCAGCGCTCATCCGGATCGACAAGTGCGCTTTCGGGGTCACCGCCATTCACTGCCACGATGCGCCCGCGAATATTCGGGCTGAAAAGCAGGTCTTCCGCACCTGCAGTTTGCGTGACGGCAGACGCAAAATCATCCTTTTGATCTTTTTGGATATCGAGAAAAAAGAAGGAAGGGGCTGTATCATTCATACCCCGCGTCAGATTGCGCGTAAAATTTGTTTCGATCTGCGCCAGCGCTACCAAAACGGTTAGTCCCAAGCCTAGCGATAAAGTGACTTGGGCGGCAGGGCTTCCCGGGCGGATGACCGCCAAGCGGGCCAGATTAAGTGCGGTGTTTTTGGGTTTAGGAATAAAGCGCGTCACGAAACGCAGTGCATATCCCATGAGATAGAAAAACAGCAAAACACCGGCAGCAGTTGCCGTAAATCCAAGCGCAAAAAATTTATCGGGAGACCCGAATAATGCCGTATTCAAAAGGGCGAGTGCCGCAACACCACAGCCCAGAATAAGCGTGCGGTCAGGTTTGATGGTTTGTATTTGTGCATCCTCACGGAAAAGATCTGCGGCACGTGTCGCGCAAGCTCTGCCTAAAGGAATAAGCGTAAACAAAATGACGGTGAGATAACCGAAGACTGCACCGTATATCAGGCTGCTCGGGCGGATCAGAAACTCCGTTTGAAAGGGTAGCGCAAGATTGAGCAGCGGGACAATGATCGCCGCGATAGTGCTACTCAGAATCATGGAGAGAAGAATACCAAAACTTGCCACAAGCAGGATCTGGAAAAGATAGGTCACAAAAATCAGACGTGTCGAAGCGCCCAGACATTTGAACGTCGCAATCGTTTTGATGCGCGTATCCATAAAGGCTTTGACCGCGTTACCAATACCGACACCCCCAACCAATAAGGCCGTGAGGCCCAGCATTGTCAGAAATAAGACAAGACGGTTGATGAGGCGCTCCATCTGCGAGGAGGCTTTTTTGGTAGAGCGCATATCCCACGCCTGTTCAGGGTAAAGCGTTTTCAGTTCTTCAAGGACAGCGTCGGCAGAGTGGGGCGAGGCGGTCTTTGTCAAAAGGATGTAATCGCTCATGCTGCCATATCCCAAAAGTCCCGCCTCTTCGGTGGCAGGGATCGAGATAATTACACGAGGGGCAAGTGCGGGACGACCGCCCGAGAGTGCGTCGGGCTCTCTGATAATCGTTCCCGCATATTCAAATGCACTCTGCCCGACATAGAGTTTTTGCCCCATATGTAGGCTGAGCTGGTCGACCAGTCCCTGATCCAGATAGATGAGCGGAGCCGCAGATTGATAGAGTTTTTGCGCAGGGGAAGTGAGATCGTTTCCTTGTTCGTCTGCCACCTGCAATGTCCCGTAAAGCGGGTAATTTTCAGTGATGGCTTTCAGTTCGACAAGGACGGCTTCGCCTGCGGCATCCTGATCGGTGCGCAACATGGCCCGCGTTTGAATTTGCTCTGCTGTCTCTGTAATGCCGCGTTCCTTCAGGCTTTGATAAAGGCTATCAGGCAGCGGTTTATATTTCTGAGTGAATTTCAGATCACCGCCCAATATGGCCTGCGCGTCCTTTTCCAGCGCACCCAACATAATATCGGCACTCATGCGTACAGAGGTCAACATTGTAACGCCGAGGATGAGGCAGGTCAGAAAAATGCCGAAACCGCGCCGTGATCCGCGCAATTCTCGGAAAGCCAATCGAAAGGGAAGAGCTATCTTTTTCATGGATGTCAGGCAGCCTCTTGACCGCCCGAGATGATCTCGCCGTCACTCAAAGTGATGTTGCGCGCACAGAGTTTGGCAAGCTCCGGATCGTGTGTGATCAGGATGAGCGTTGTGCCGGCCTCTTGCGCCAGTGAGAAAAGAAGCGTGATGATTTTTTGTCCGGTTTCATGATCCAGATTACCTGTCGGCTCATCTGCTAGCAGTAACTCGGGGCGCGCCACCATTGCCCGCGCCAGCGCAACGCGCTGTTGTTCGCCGCCCGATAACTGGCTGGGATAATGGTCAAGACGGTGAGCGAGCCCCACCTTGTCCAGCATCTCGCGGGCGCGTGCTTCAACATTCTCTTCGCCCGCAAATTCGAGGGGGAGGCAGGTATTTTCCAAAGCCGTCATGGTCGGAATGAGGTGAAAATTCTGAAAGACGATGCCGATTTTCCCCTGACGAAAAGCGGCCAGTCCGTCTTCATTCAGTTGCGATAAATCTTGTCCGCCGATGCAAAGTCGCCCTTCGTTCTGACTTTGCAGTCCGCCCATGACCATCATCATTGAAGATTTTCCGGAACCCGAAGCTCCTGTGACAGAAAGGGTCTCACCGCGCTTCACGCGTAAATGAATGTCTTTGAGAATATGCACAGGCCCTGCCAAAGAGGGTAGGGTGAGTGAAATTTGTTCCAGTGTGATGAAATCCTTTTTTGTTTCAGCCATCTACCCTCGCAACTCTTTTAGCCTATATCCGTATGTGTATTATAAGCCCATGATATAGATTGGATATTTGATGAGAACAGCCCTTGCCGCACTCTTTCTTGTTTTGGCCCTTTTTGCAGGGGGGATGCCGAAAGCCCATGCTGCCGACGAGATCAAGAAAGCGCATATTCTGACATTCGGGGATTCACTGATGGCGGGGTACGGACTGCAACCTGGAGAGGACTTCGCCAGCCAGTTGCAAACAATCATGAATGCCGAAGGCTATAATGTGACTGTCAAAAACGCATCCGTTTCGGGTGATACGACAGCGGGCGGCGTCAGACGTTTAACCTGGGCTTTGCAGGAAGAGCCCAAGCCCGATCTGGTGATTGTCGGTCTTGGTGCGAATGATATGTTGCGCGGCCTCCCTGTTGATCAGGCGGAAGCCAATTTGGAAACGATCATTTCGGGCTTTAGCGATAACGGCTCTAAAGTTCTGGTTGCGGGAATGAAAGCCGCGCCGAATTTAGGCGTAGCCTATCAGTCAGGTTTCAGTGCGATGTATCAGGATCTGGTGAAGTACAAGGCAGGACAGGTCAATCTCTATCCATTTTTCTTAAACGGCGTTGCAATGGATTCGGAACTGAATTTGTCCGACGGGCTGCATCCGAACGCGAAGGGGATAGCGATCATTGCGCGTTCAATGATGCCGTATGTCGTCAGGCAGTTGAATCTGGAAAAATCGCAGAATTTTTAAGAGGCGGCGCGCACGAATTCACGGTCGCAATAGCCGCAAGTGACTTTGGGTTTACCGTCAAAAGTATAATAGACAATGGGGTGTCCTAGGGCGCCGAGGCCGCCGTCACACATCACTTCGTCGGCATGGGCATCGACGGTGATGATCTCTGGGGGGAGGGGTGAAGTTGCTTTTTTCGTCATGGTTTTGGTTTCAAAAATCCGCTAACATCCTTTTAAGTTTTTCTTTATACGCTAATCCCTATGGAAGTCCAGACATTGAAATGGAAACTTGCGCCAAACGTAGCCGCCCATCCTGAAAAATATATGGATGTGGAGCTTCCGCCCGCCCGCGTTCTGGAATTGTGGCGGTCCTCGATCGTCGCCTATGAATGGCTGGATCAGGGCCAACCCAAACCTTTGGAAAAGCTCAATCCCAATTTGAAGGATGAATATGAAATGATTCTGAAAGCCTTAAAGGACGGCACGGAGATTGAACAGCCGCTTTTGGGGATCGGGATTTTCGATTCTCTCGAGGTCGGCATGGGCCGCGCCACTATCTGCGCGCTGGCTGCCGCCAATGTCCCCGTCTTACGCATGTCTCTTCCCGTTTCGATGGAAAAAGCCTATCGGAAGCTGGTTAAGTGAGCGAGACACGCAGCTTTCTTCTTGAAACACCTCATTCATCCCCGCTCACACTTGTGGCCTCAGTCTGGGGTGATCCCACGCACTCCCCGCTTATTTGCGTGCACGGGCTCACGGGCAACGGGCAGGATTTTGATTATATCGGCCCTGAACTTGCCAAGCTCGGCTATTATGTGGTTGCCCCCGATATGATCGGGCGGGCGCGCTCCGATTACGTCGATGACCCCGATCTTTACCGCTATACAGTCTATCTTTCCCACCTGAATCAGATCATGGATGTGTTGAATGTCAGACCCCAAAACCCGTGTGTCTGGCTGGGTGTTTCGATGGGTGGCCTTCTGGGTGTGTATCTGGCAGGTGAGGAAAGCCCCCGTATTTCCCGCCTTATTTTGGATGATATAGGTCCGCATGTGCCGCAAGAAGATCTGGATTTGATCTCGCAATTCTTAAGCGGGCGTTTCACTTACCCCTCTTTTGAGGTGATGAAAGTAGCTTTTTCTCAAAAAGCTCCGCGCTTTGACCGAGGCCCGATGGATGATGCGCAGTTTGATCATTTTGTGCGTGTCGCTAGCCGCCCACTGGAAGATGGAACCCTCACCCACAATTTCGATTGGGAGATTTCTAGGATGTTTGCCGCGCAGCCTTTAGGCGATACGCCGCTCTGGCCGCGCTGGGAGGCTTTCGAAGGCGATGTTCTGGCCTTAAGAGGTGAATATTCAACCCTCTTTCCTCCTGAAGTCGTGGAGGAGATGGCACGCCGCAAAAAAGCAGGCTCTTTCACTTGCATTGAAATTCCGAAATGCGGGCATGTGCCGTCACTCTATCGTGACGACCAGATTAAAATTGTCACCGACTGGCTTGAAAAAGGTTGATCTTCTGAAGTCACTTCCCTTAAAAGGTTGCCATAATAGGGTTAACCTTAAAACCGCACAGGGAAGATATGAATACAAAACTGGTCATTTTTGACGTCGACGGCTGCCTTTACAAACATACGCCCGGTTGGCAAGACGCATGCCTTCACGCCGAAGCAAAAGTAGGCGAAACCCTTTTGGGGCTTGATTATGCGGAAGCAAAAGAGCTGGGACTAGCCAGTTTTCAGCGTCACGGAAAAATCTCGCAAGAGTGGGTTGAGCGCGGCCTGTCATATCAAGTTGCACATCACGCCTATCATGCCCATATGGATATCAGTGTTGTCGAGGAAGATCCTGCGCTTCGTGAAGCCCTTCTTCCGCTTGCCGAAGCCAAAGACGTTGTCCTTGCCACCTATTCACACGGCAATCGCACATGGATGTATCAGGCCCTGACAAAACTGGGCATTCAGGATTTGTTTGATCCCGCTTTAACCCTGGCTTTGGAAAATGTCCGCTTTAAGCATAAACATAACGAAACCTACGGTTTTCGTGAAATTGCCGAGCGTGCCGGTCGCTATGGTCGCGGCAGCTCTTATATTCCCTTTAACAATGCGGCGATGGTTGAGGATACGGTTCACAATTTGTCCATTCCCGCCCATTTAGGGATGAGAACGCATCTGGTCGCAACGCCTGAGCGTGTTGCGGACGTGCCTGACTATGTGCATGAGCGCCATAACGATATTCATGGCGCACTGGACTCGATTAAAAATTGGGCGCTGGGTTAAGCTTTTTCAAGGACTGGGCCGCTGGCTGTGTCCTTGATAACCAGCCCTTTTGCGAGCAATTGATCACGTAGAGCGTCCGCTCTAGCCCAATCTTTTTCAGAGCGTGCGGCTTGCCTTTGCGCCAATAACTCTTCGGCTTCCTGATCAATTTCGATGACTGCGTTGCTCCAGTTGGCGGGATCATCCTGCAAAAGATTCACGAGCGCACCCATGGCCTTCAGGGTTGTCCCTTCACTGGCCTTGGCGGCCTTATGCATGACGGAAAAAGCGAGCGGGGTATTCAAATCGTCACTCAAAGCCGCTTCAAATTCAGCCATCAGAGCCAAATTGACAGGCTGTCCGCCTTGCGTTTGTTGAATTACGGCATAAAAGCCTTCGAGCTGTGTTTGGGTGCGGGTTGCAAGCTCTTCCGACCAATCAAGCGGTTTTCGGTAATGGGCGGACAGCAAAGCCATACGAATAACCTCACCCTTGATACCTTTTTCAAGCAGGTCATGCGCAAGCGTGAAATTGCCCAGAGATTTGGACATTTTTTCGCCTTCGACGGTCAAAAAGCCGTTATGGACCCACATTTTTGCAAAAGCAGACAGATCATTTTCTATGCCGTGGGCACAGCAGCTTTGTGCGATCTCGTTTTCGTGATGCGGGAATTTCAGGTCAGCGCCACCGCCGTGAATATCGAAAGGCAGGCCTAAATGCTTTTCTGCCATGGCTGAACACTCAATATGCCAGCCTGGACGACCGCGTCCCCATGGGCTGTCCCAACCGGGTTGGTCGGGGGCAGAAGGCTTCCAGAGCACGAAATCTGCAGGGTCTTTTTTGAAGGAGGCAACCTCAACGCGAGCACCCGCAATCTGTTCGTCACGTGAACGTCCCGACAGGCCGCCATAGGCAGGAAAAGAGGGGACGTCAAACAGGACGTGCCCGTCCGCGACATAGGCATGACCTTGCGTTATGATCTCCTCAATCAGGGCAATCATGTCCGTAATATGGGTTGTCGCACGGGGCTGGATATCGGGTGCGGCACAGCCTAATGTCCCCATATCCTCATTGTAAATGGCGGTGTATTTCTCAGTGAGCGCGGCAATGTCGCCGCCTTTGGCAGCCGCCATAATCTTGTCGTCAACATCGGTAATATTCGAGACGTACGTGACCTTCGGGTAACAGCTTTTGAGAAGACGTACGAGCACATCAAAGATTACTGCCATGCGTGCATTACCCAGATGGGCGTAATCATAGACTGTCGGGCCGCAGGCATAAAGACGCACATGGGCCTCATCAAGCGGTGTAAAGGTCTCATTTTGCCGGGTCAGCGAATTGTAAAGGGTGATCGTGCTCAAGATGCTACAAGCAATAGCCTGAAACGATGGGGCTTTTCAATCTTTCATGTGGGAAAAACGTCCATCG
>JBFWMN010000046.1:0-14087 GCA_050251555.1 Pseudobdellovibrionaceae bacterium
AGAGACCGATGAAAACACCTTCGCCTTTTAACGTGCCGTCTTTCTTGAAGAGTTTGACGGAGATGCAATCCAGCGGGTCTTTGCGGTGCAAGGTCGAAGGACGGTTCACCTTCGAGTCATAGACGGTCGGCAGGTCCGTGCGTCTTTTCTTAATGTGCTGGGGCAGCGACATTTCCTTGTTATTGAGGAAAATCGGTTTGCGCTCATTTCTTAAAAGCCCGAGAGACGAGCCGCGCACAGGTTTTGCCGACAGCTCTTTCTCTTTATCGGAGAAACTATATTCGCGGTAACCGAGCAGCGTGAAATTGTCCTGATAGAGATATTCGAGAAACTCGAGATTATCCTCGACCTCGGCATCATTATATTTGTCGAGCGGCGCATAACTTAGGGATTTCTGGCACTCGCGCAAAATCACCTTCATCATGGGCCAGTCATCATTGGAGAGCATGACATCGCCCAAGATCACATTCATGCGGGCTGCGAGCTTTTTCAATTGGGCTTCGGGGAGGGCGTTTCCAAGGCGGACATGAATATGCGAGACCTTGAAATCCGCCTTCATGCCGTAAATTGCAGGGTCGGTAATCGGGTGCACCAGATAATCAATCGTGAATTCGCGTTCCGACAATTCTGCGGTCACGGAGTCAACGATGAAGGCCATGTCGCGTGACAGGATATCCAGTTGCGTGCCGATCGGGTTGCCCTTCTCGTCTTTCAAAGACTGGGTCAGAATGACAGGTTTGTCGGCTTTGACCTTTTTCACATTCTCCCAATGTGCCTTGATGATGGGGGCAAGGCGGGCATTATCGATTTTGCTGATATCTTCTGCGTCCGAATGGGCGACAAAATCCTGCGCGAACGAGGCGAGATCACTGCCCTGTTTCGTTTTGAGATGGTTCAGAAGGTCTTCGGTGATTCTGAGATTATTCATGTGAAATTGTGCCGCTAGCTGGTGTCTTTTCTTGTTTTTGAGCGGGGTCTTCGCCGCTTTTGCGGTTGTAACCTAATGCGATTTGTGGCTGCCCGCAAGACGCACCTGCGAAAAGAAACGGGAATTTTTTGAGCAAAAAAAAGCGGCTTTTAAGCCGCTTCACTTGCTGCCGGTTTCCGGCTGATCAAGGGTTGGATCTCGCTTAGATCAAGGAAGTGATCGGCCTGACGGCGGAGTTCATCGGCAATCATTGATGGGTTTGTTTTGATTGTCGAGACAATGGTGACACGCATCCCTTGTCTTTGCACGGCATGCACAAGGCTTTGGAAATCGGTGTCGCCTGTGAAAATCACGGCATGGTCGATTTTGCCCGACATTTCCATCACATCAACGGTCATATCAATGCCGATCGTGCCCTTGGTTTTACGGCGACCCTGATAATCCGTGTATTCACGGATCGGGTTGGTAATCACGTGGAAACCGTTATAGTCCAGCCAGTCGACAAGCGGACGCAACGGGGAATAATCCTGATCTTCCGATAAAAGGGTATAGTAATTGGCGCGCAATAGATGTGAGCGCGTGGAAAAATAGCTGAGCAATTTGCGATAATCGATATCGAACTCCAGTGCTTTGGAAGCCGCATAAAGATTGGCGCCGTCAATGAAGAGGGCGATGCGTTCCTCCGTGTAAAAAGGATACGTGCTGCCGGCAGTTACGGATTTTCCTATGGTCATAATGTCCTCTTTAAGCAGTGTGTATGCAGAAGGTGTCTATAGATTAGATGAGTCTCATATAAACAGGCAGCTTGTCAGTAAGCAAGTAAAAAGAGACCTTTTTTGTCCTTATTCTTGCGGGCGCGTTTTTTGCAATTCGCCTCAGGGTAAGAAAGCTCTTGATTTCAGGTGATGGGCTGTTTATAACGCAAGCTGAATTCACCTGACCTTTCCGGAGTATGTAAACGAATGGCACGCGTTACCGTTGAAGATTGTATTGAAGAAGTTCCCAACCGCTTTGAGCTTGTGATGCTGGTTTCCCAGCGCGCCCGCAAAATCGGTTCCGGTTCGCCCCTGACTGTTGATCGCGACAATGACAAAAACACCGTTGTTGCGCTTCGTGAAATCGCCGCACAAACGGTTGACAAGGAAGAGTTGAAAGAAGAGCTGGTCCGCTCACACCAACGCATCCTGTTTGCTCAGGAAGAAGAAGATGCTCCAACCATCGATCTGATGGATGGCGAAGCCGAGTGGAGCACAATGTCTTCACGTGATTCCGAAGATATGGACTCCGATGATGAAGATGGCGAAGATTTTGGTGACGAAGCGCCTTCTCTCGAAGACCTCGCAGGCATGAACGAATAAGTTCTTATTTACCAAAAGATTGAATTTGAAAAAGGCGCCCGATACCCGAGGCGCTTTTTTTTGCCCAAACGCCGCTGTCACGCTTGTTTTTCAAGCCCTTCTATATCATCTTAGTGAGAAGCGGTTTATTTAGACCTATCCGACACATTTTTTAGAGCCCTAGATTTTATGAATGCAGAATGCGCTGTTCTGACCGAACAACTCAAAAGCTATAACCCCGATGCCGATTTATCCAAGATCGAGGCGGCTTACGAGTATGCCAAGAAGATGCATGAAGGGCAGACGCGCTCATCCGGAGAGCCTTACTACACCCATCCGATGGAGGTGGCGCAGATCTTGGCTGATATGCGTATGGACCCTTCCACCATTATCACGGCGATTTTGCACGATACGATTGAGGATACGGATGCGACGTTCGAGGATGTGAAGGCCAAATTCGGCGAAGAAGTTGCCAATCTTGTGAACGGTGTTTCCAAACTGACACGTATTGAGAGTCAGACGGTTGAAGGCAAACAGGCCGAAAACTTCAGAAAACTGGTACTGGCGATGTCGGAAGATATTCGCGTCCTGCTGGTGAAGCTAGCCGACCGTCTGCACAATATGCGCACGCTGCACCATATCGGGAAGCCTGAGAAAAGAAAGCGCATCGCCCGCGAAACGCTGGATATTTATGTGCCGCTCGCGGAACGTATCGGTATACATAAGCTCAAAAGCGAACTGGAAGATCTGGCCTTTTCTTATCTGAACCCCGAAGCCCGCGAGAGTATCGCCAACCGCCTTTCCTATTTGCGCAAAGAAGGGATTGATCTGGTCAATTCCATCATCAAAAAGCTCGAAGCCGATATGAAGGAAGCCGGCATTGAGGCACAGGTGACAGGCCGCGAGAAAACGCGTTATTCGATCTGGCGCAAAATGCAGCGCAAGAACGTCTCGTTTGAGCAGCTTTCCGATATTATGGCCTTCCGTATTGTCGTGAAGGATGTCGGTGAGTGTTATCACGTGCTTGGTATCTTGCACTCGAAATACCCGACAGTGCCCGGACGCTTTAAGGATTTTATCTCGACACCTAAGCCAAACGGCTATCGCTCGATCCACACCACGGTGATTGGCCCGCATTCGCAGCGCATTGAAATTCAGGTTCGCACTGCGGAAATGCATGAAGAAGCCGATCTCGGGGTTGCTGCGCATTGGGCTTACAAGCAAAGCAACAACATGGACAAGGCATTGAAAGATGCCAAGAAATATCGCTGGCTCAGAGAGCTTCTGGATATTATCGAACAGGAAGCCCGCCCCGAAGATTTTATGGAGAACACCAAGCTTGAGCTGTTTCAGGACATGGTTTACTCCTTCTCTCCGAAAGGTGATCTGATCGAGTTACCGATGGGCGCAACCCCCATTGATTTTGCCTATGCGATCCACTCGGATGTCGGATCACGCACGGTCGGTGCGAAATTGAACGGGCGCATTGTGCCTTTGTCGACCAAGCTGAATAACGGCGATCAGGTCGAGATCATTACATCAAAAACGCAAACGCCGTCGCCCGCATGGGAGCGTTTTGTCGTAACGGGTAAGGCGAAATCGCATATCCGCCGCTATGTGCGTGCACAACAGCGTGACGAATATATTACGCTCGGGAAGGGCATGCTTCAGAAGGTCTATAAGGCCGAAGGATATGAATTTGCCGAAAAAGGCGTTTCGAACGTCGTCTCGCAATTTAAGGGTGCCGAGAATGTCGACGATATTTTCGCAGGCATCGGCTCAGGAAACTTTGTTGCCCGCGAAGTATTTAAGGCAATCTTCCCCTCGCATAAGCCCGAACCCTCTACACCGCGTCTGGATGAGGAAACGGATGAGCTGACGCTGACTAAAAAGCCGAAGCCCAAAGACAATGCCATGCCGATCAAGGGGCTTATTCCCGGTATGGCGATGCATTTTGCCCGCTGCTGTCATCCGCTGCCCGGCGACAGGATTGTCGGGATCGTGACAACGGGTAAAGGTGTCACCATTCATACGATTGACTGTGAAACACTGGAACAGTTTGCCGATACGCCGGAACGCTGGCTGGATGTGTCATGGGGTGATCAGGAAGATAAGGAAACCCATATCGGGCGCTTGGCGCTGACCATTTCGAACGAGCCGGGGGCACTGGGAACATTGTCTACCGTGATCGGTAAAAATGGCGGGAACATCACGAACCTGAAGATCACCAACCGCGCCATGGATTTCTGGGACATGTTGCTGGATGTCTATGTGAACGACACGAGGCACTTAAACAATATTATGGCGGCCTTAAGGGCGACGCCGCAAGTGGTGGAGGTCGATAGGGCGAAAGGCCGCTAGTGATGCTTACCTTCAAAATAATTTTAGGAATTTCCTTTTAAGACAAAACAAAAACAACTAAGTCTTTTTCATGTTCAAACGCCGCCGTCCCAAACCCATTCATTTGCGCCTCCAAGACGCTGTCTGGCCGCGCATGGGATGGGAAAGGACATGGCGTTATGCGCACCACCGTTTAGGACGCATGCCCGATACCACACATTCGCTGGCAGGGGGCTTTGCCTCGGGGGCTGCAATTTCCTTTTTACCGTTACCCGGGTCGCACATTCTTCAGGCGCTTTTACTGGCGCTGGTTTTCCGTTTTAACAAAACCGCGTCGCTTCTCGGAACAGCCGTCGGCAACCCGTGGACCTTCCCTATTATGTGGTTCATGGCCTATAAGCTGGGTGAGGGGATCGTCAAAATCTTCGGCGTGAAACAGCTTCACGACATGCCCTCGATCATTGACCTGAAAGCGGTCTGGGCGCTTTTGATGTCGCATCCGTTTCAGCTTCTTATCCCATGGGCATTGGGTGGGTACATTTGCGCATTGGCCTCTTGGCCCATTTTCTATTGGATTTTCTATGCGCTTATTCGCAATGCCCGTGCTGCGCGCCGACGCATCAAAGTGTCCCGCGCCCGCAAAACGGCCCGCGATATTACGGAGCCGCACGAATGATTTTAGGGATCGGCAAGGACTTGCTAGATATGCGCCGCTTTGAAAAGACGCTTGAGAAATACGGTGAGCGTTTTATCGCCAAAACCTTTACCGACGAAGAGATTGCCGAAGCTTCGCGCCGCAGGACGGCAGGTAAAATGATGGAAACATATGCGAAACGTTACGCCGCTAAGGAAGCGGCATCCAAAGCTTTGGGAACAGGAATTGCCGAAGGGGTTACGCTGAAAGATATCGGCGTGACCAACACGGATCGCGGCGCACCAAAACTGACGCTGACGGGTGGGGCTGAAAAGCGTCTGAAAGACCTTGTGCCCGAAGGGATGGAAGCGCATATTCATATCACATTGACCGATGAGCCGCCTCTGGCTGAGGCCATGGTCATTATCGAAGCCTTGCCTGCCTCTGCCAAAATAGGATAAGAAAACCCCATGAGTGATAAATCATCCGATCCGATCGTGAAGCCGCATGTCGATGACCAAGCGGCAGATAAAAATGAGAATGAAGTTGCCAAGAAAGACGAATGGGGCGAACTGTTTCGTACGGCAGGCCTTGCCATTCTTCTTGCTCTTTTGATCCGCACCTTTTTGTTTGAACCTTTTAACATTCCCTCAGGATCAATGGTCCCGAACCTTCTGATCGGCGATTATCTGTTCGTTTCCAAATATTCATACGGCTATTCGAAATACTCGTTTCCGTTCGGACTTGGCGGATTTGACGGGCGCATCATGAGCGAGGATTTGCCTGAGCGCGGTGACGTTGCCGTCTTTAAACTGCCTGCCAACCCGTCAATCGATTACATCAAACGCGTGATCGGCTTACCCGGTGATACCGTCCAGATGAAAAACGGGCGTCTCTATATTAACGGGCAGATGGTGGCGCGTGAAAAGCTTGGTGACGAAGAATATGACAATGGCGGCGGTTATATTTCGAAAGCTACGGCCTATCTTGAAACACTGCCCAATGGTGTCCTTCACACGATTTATGAAGAAGATGACTACCAGCCTCTAGATAACACGCCTCTTTTTAAAGTGCCCGAAGGCCATTATTTCATGATGGGTGATAATCGTGACAATTCCCGCGACAGCCGCGTTCCTGAAGAGGTGAACGGTGTCGGGTTTGTTCCTGCTGAAAACTTTATAGGGCGTGCGCAATTCCTGTTCTTCTCAACGAATGGTCGTGCTCGAATTTACGAGATCTGGAAATGGCCCTCCTCCATTCGCTGGTCACGCCTTTTCAACGGTATCAGTAACGGCGCGCCTGAAAAAGAAGTCGAGGCACGTGCGAAGTAATGAGTGCCTCTCTTGAAGAGATTATCGGTTATGCTTTTAAAGATCCCGCTCTTTTAACCCTTGCGCTGAAACATTCGTCTTTAGAAGAAGAGTCGTATGAGCGTCTTGAGTTTTTGGGCGACCGTGTCCTCGGGCTTGTGATTGCCGAAACGCTTCTTGCCCTTTTCCCCGATGAACCCGAAGGTGCGCTTGCCAAACGTTTGAACGCGCTGGTGCGTCGTGAAACCTTGGTGATGATTGCGCAAGATCTTACCCTTTCCCGCTTTATTCAGGTGTCAGATACCGAGCGTACGACAGGTGGGCATGAGAGCGAGAATGTGCAGGCCGATTGTGTGGAATCTCTAATTGGTGCCGTTTATCTGGATGGTGGTTTTACTTCTGCCCATGCGTTTGTCAAACGTCTGTATGAGGGGCGTATCGATCAAAACTCTGCAGTGCCGCAAGACCCGAAAACATCCTTGCAAGAATGGGCGCAAGGGCGCGGCCTTCCTGTGCCTGACTATGAAGTCATTCAGCGTGAAGGGCCTGATCATGCCCCCGTCTTTACGGTTGAGGTCAGGGTGCAGGGGCAGCATCCCGAAAGTGGCGTCGGACCGTCGCGCCGTCATGCGGAGAAAGAAGCGGCTTCGAAATTACTTGTTCGCTTACGTGAGGAATAAATGAGTCAGGATATGAATACACGCTGCGGGTTTGTCGCGATTTTGGGTGCAACCAATGCCGGAAAATCGACACTGACCAATTTGTTAGTGGGCGAACATGTCTCGATTGTCACACAAAAAGTGCAAACGACACGCTTTCCCGTGCGCGGGATTTGTCTGGCGGATCGTGCGCAGATTATCCTTGTCGATACGCCTGGACTGTTTGATGCACATGGCAATGAATTTCAAGGGCGCATGATTTCCTCGGCCCTTTCTGCGGGTGCGGATGCAGACCGTATCGTCTTTCTGGTCGATGCTGCCAAAGTCTTACGTCATAAGGATATCAGACCGTCCGAGCTTCCCGTTGATGCTCTGCGCGGCAAGTCTGTTTGGCTTGCGTTTAACAAGATTGACGAGGTTGAAAAGCAGGCACTTCTGGATTTGTCCGCCCGATATAACGCGGCCTTTCCGTTTGAGGAAACGTTCTTCATTTCCGCCAAAACGGGCGATGGTGTCGAACACCTCAAAGAGCGCCTTGCGCAATCCGTTCCCGAGGGGCCATGGCTTTTCCCTGAAGATACACTGACCGATTTGCCTGTGAAGCTTTTGACAGCGGAGCGCACGCGGGAAGCTGCGTTCGAGCGTCTGCATCAAGAGCTTCCCTATAATCTGGCGGTGGTAACCGAGACGATCGAGGACGAGGGAACACGTCTTGTGATTTCCCAAGTCATTTATATCAAGTCGGAAAAACACAAACCGATCATTGTTGGAAAAGGCGGGGCAACCATCAAAGCGATCGGTTCGAAATCACGTCGTGCGATTGAGCAAGACCTTGATTGCAAAGTACATTTATCGCTTTTTGTGAAAGTGAAATCCAACTGGGATCGTGATCGCGAGCTCTTAAGTAGCTGGTCCTTGGACGAATAGTTCAAAAAATATTTCCGATTGATGTGGATAATGAAGGGTCGGATTCTTGTCGGATTCAACTTGCCTTTGCTACAGTCGGAATAGATCAAAAACAACCAAGAACGCTAGACGATGCTTCATGCATCCTAAGGGGGATTTTTCTTAACATGAGCAAGTGGACGGATGACAGAGTCGATCTCCTGAAAAGACTATGGGGAGAAGGCAAGACCGCGAAAGAAATCGCCCAAATTCTGGGTGGCGGTCTGACCCGCAATGCCGTTATTGGCAAGGCGCACCGTCTGAAGCTCTCGGGCCGTATTTCCCCGATCCAGCAGAATAAATCCGAAGAGGAAACCATCCTCGAAGAAAAGGCACGTGTCTCAGGCAAGCTTTTGGATGTGCGCCCGACAGGCGCCGCCAAGAAGGTTGAACAATCGCGCCCTGCAACCCCTCAGCCTCTCGCGAAAAAGACAGGTCTGGCACCAGCCGAAACCAGAACAACAGCCGAGCAGCCGCAATTCAAAAAGCGCGCCGTTCCTGCCGAAGCCAACGAAGCACAAGGTGCCGGCGTCCAGCTTGCCGATATTAAAGAGCGTATGTGCCGCTGGCCCATCGGCGATCCAAAGCATGATGATTTTCACTTTTGCGGTGCGATGTCCTCTGCGGGACTGCCATACTGCGAAGTTCACGCGAAGATTGCCTATAATGTCAATCTGCGCGGTCGCTCCATCAATATCAATGAAGCAGCCGGCAAAAATCGCCGCGACGAAGCGGACGAATTGCTGAATTCCATGGCGAACGCATCGTAATCGCTCAACAGGTTTTTAAGGTTTTCTCCTAAGCCGACTTAAAGCCCTTTCTTATGAACATTCATAGGAAAGGGTTTTTTTTATGCGTTTTGAAAAGGGGCGAGGGGCAGGAGGATCAGGGGTTGCTGATGACTTTGACGCTCAAGGCTTCGCGGCCTTTTAAGACAGATTTGTAAGTCACGGAAACGATTTGTCCGGCAATCAATTCGTCGAGATCGGAGTCCTTCAAACAGGATTTGTGAACGAAGATATCTTTGACGCCGTCATCAGGCAGAATGAAACCGAATTCCTTGGTCGTGTCATACCATTTCACAGTGCCTCTGGCGGTATGGATATCGCCGTTTTGCTCTTCCTCGACAGTATGGGCAAAAGGTGTTTCGCCAGGCTCAATGACGGTATTGACGTTTTCGACAAAAAAACCGTTATTGCTGCGTGAAATTTTACATTTCAAAACAGCGCCTGTTCCGATTAACGGATGGCCCTGTTTTTGTAAGATGCTGGCGTGTAGAAAAATATCCGCATCCAGTCCTTCAACACGCACAAAGCCGTAGCCTTTTGCGGTGTTAAACCACTTGAGCTTACACATTACATCTTCAAGTTCCTCGTCAGAATGACGATATTGCGTCACGGGCGTCATGACATCCCCCACATTTAAAAATAACCCAAGAATGGAAAAATCTTTGTTTTTCTTTCAATCATACCAGAAACTTCAGATTTTCAAAGGTTAGAAAAGACATAAAAAAACCATTTTTTTAGGCAGGCGTGGCAAAGCTATCACGGACGTATGAAAGAAGTGGAAAAACAGACCTACACGTGATATCTTGAATAGTGTAATAAAATCAAAGACTTGTGCAGCGCACAATCCGTGTGACAGCAGGTTTTCCAACCCTCACTAGATAAAGGCGGTATTTACATGAAGCCATGGTCGAAAGCGTATCCCGAATATATGGACTGGAATACAGATGTATCGGGTTTTGCCGTACATAAGCTTCTCGATGATACGGCGGCACAATTTCCGCAGCATACCGCTTTTAATTTTTTCGGAAAGACATGGACATGGAAAGAGATGTCCGACATGAGCAAAAAGGTCGCCCGCGGCCTGCAGCGCATGGGGGCAACGAAGGGGACGAAGGTCGGTTTGTTCCTGCCGAACTGTCCTTACTTTCTAATTGCCTATTACGCGATTTCGCGCACGGGAGCGACAGCGGTCAATTATAACCCGCTTTACTCCGAGCGTGAGCTCTCGCATCAGATTGAAGATTCCGAAACGGATATCATGATTACGCTTGATCTGAAGATGATGCACGACAAGATGCTGAAAATGCTCTCCGACACGCGTCTCAATCAGTTGATTATCTGCCCCTTTACTGATGTTCTGCCGTTCCCGAAGAATTTTCTTTTCAAGACATTCAAAGGTGGGGAGTTGGCTGACATTCCTAATAATGACCGTCATGTGCGTTTTGAGACATTGATGGATAACCCGCCCCAATCAGACCCTGTCGAGATTGACCCGGATGAGGATATCGCTCTTTTGCAATATACGGGCGGTACGACGGGCACGCCTAAAGGCGCGATGCTGACACACACGAATATCGTTTCCAACACGCTTCAGGCCTGTGCCTGCTTTCCTGACGCCCACCCCGGCGAGGAAAAGATGCTTGCCGTTATTCCGTTCTTTCACGTCTTTGCGATGACTGTGGCGCTGAATATGGCGGTGCGTTTCGGTGCCGAGATTGTCGCAACGCCGCGCTTTGAGCTGGAGCCGACCGTGAAACTGATTGCCAAGGAAAGACCGACGCTCTTTCCTGCCGTGCCGGCCATTTACAATGCGATCAATAATTATAAGGGGATTGAAAAATTCGATCTAAAATCACTGAAAGTCTGTGTCTCGGGTGGCGCGCCTCTACCTGTTGAGGTCAAGAAGGGCTTTGAAGCCAAAACGGGTTGTGTGGTTGTTGAAGGCTATGGCCTGACCGAAGCATCACCCATTGTATGTGTAAATCCTGTTATCGGGGATAACCGTGCCGGATCAATCGGGTTACCTTTACCGCAAACCGATGTGATTTTACGCGATCCCGATACAGGCAAAGACGTGAAACAAGGTGAGCGTGGCGAGTTGTGCGCCAAGGGGCCTCAAGTCATGAAAGGCTATTGGAATAAGGCCGAGGAAACCAAAAAGACATTCTATAAAGACGGGTATCTGCGAACAGGCGATGTCGCGACCATGGATAAGGACGGATATTTTTATATTGTCGACCGTATCAAGGATATGATTATCACCAATGGTTACAATGTCTATCCGCGCAATATCGAAGAGGCAATCTATCTGCATCCCAATGTCGAGGAATGTATTGTCGCAGGCCTGCCTGACAAGGATCGTGGCGAGATTGTCAAAGCCTGGATTAAACTGAAAGAAGATCGTGACCTCTCGGAAGAGGATCTGAAATCCTTCCTGCAGGATAAGATTTCGCCGATCGAAATGCCAAAGCAAGTCGAGTTTCGGGAACATCCTTTACCCAAAACCATGATCGGGAAACTCTCGCGCAAGGATATTCTTGCCGAAGAAAAAGCAAAGACGGGAGTCGCCGCCTAGTTTATGGACTAGCCGCGTAAGGCTCCGCCTGTCTTGGCTGAGACAGCCTCGATAATCTTTTTCGAAACACCGTCAATTTCTGAATCTGTCAGCGTGCGTTCGGTTGGCTGTAATGTCACCGAGAACGCAACCGATTTATGACCGGGTTCAACGCCTTTGCCTTGATAGATGTCGAAAATCTCTACATCTGTGACCAGTGATTTTTCGGCAGAGCGTGCGGCACGCACAATCTGTTCGGCCTCGACATCATCTTTGAGTAAGAAGGCAAAGTCGCGTTTGACAGGTTGCAGACTGGAGGCTTTGAGAAGCGGACGCGTGCTGCCCTTTTTCTTCGGTTCGGGAATTGTATCCAGAATAATTTCAAAAGCGCATAAGGGCACGTCTTCCATATCCAGTTCAGCCAGAATACCTGGGTGAATATCGCCTACATAGGCCATCACATTCGGTCCCAAGCGAAGAGCTGCGGAGCGTCCGGGATGGAAATAGTCAGGAGCGTCCGATGTTGCCTGTAAATTGGCAACAGGTGCGCCCAGTGCCTCAAGGGCTGTGTACGCATCCCTTTTCACGTCGTAAAAATCGACCGCAGACGGATTTGCACCCGTACGCCAGTGGCGTTCAGCCTTTGCTCCGTAGAGGAGACCCGCCGCCACCATCTTGTACCCGTCAGGTTTGCTGCTCATGAAAATCGGTCCGACTTCAAAGAGGCTGCCATGACCCAAACCGCGATCCAGATTGCGTTTTGCCGCGTCAATCAGGTTAGGAAGGATCGAGGGACGCATTTGCGCCAATTCTGAACTGATCGGGTTTAAAAGTGCGAGTTTCGCGGCATCCTGATTTTGATTTGCGCCAAAAAGGTCGGCAATCTCACGCTTCATAAATGACCATGTGACACATTCCTGATAACCCAGTGACGCAAGCGCTGCGCGTGCAACGCGACCGCGGGCAAAGATTTGCGTGTCGGATGAGACGGAATGGTGACGGGTCACCTCAGGCAGTTTTGTACCCTTAATGCGGTCAAATCCGGTAATGCGTCCGACTTCTTCGACGATGTCTGCAGAGCCTTCGATATCACCACGCCATGACGGCGGAGTGATGGACCAGTTGCCTGCATTTTCCGTGATGGTAAATCCAAGGTCAGTCAGGATTTTTTTCTGGTCAGTCTCCTCAATGGCAAAGCCCAGCAACTCTTCGGCGCGTGATGGTGCATAGGCAACTTCGCGGGCCGTGTCAGGGGTAGCACCTGCAACATAAACTTCGGACGCTTCACCGCCGCAAAGCTGGAGAATAAGCGCGGTTGCAAGCTCTACACCCATGCTGGTGAAGGCAGGGTCAATGCCACGCTCGAAACGGTAGCGTGCATCGGAATTGATGGAGAGGGCGCGGCCTGTTTTAGCCGTGCGCATCGGGTCAAAATAAGCACCTTCCAGGAAGACATTGACGGTCTCGTCGCCGCATCCCGTGCTCTCGCCACCCATGATACCGCCAAGGCCTAGAACGCCGCTGTCATCACACACGACGGTCATGCCCTCGGACAATGTGTAGGTCTTTTCGTCTAAGCCCTCGAAGCTCTCCCCGCCTTGTGACAAGCGCACGACAATATCGCCTTTCAACTTGTCGGCATCGAAAACGTGAAGCGGGCGTGCATAGGCCATGCTCATATAGTTGGTGACATCAACCAGAGCCGAGATGGGGCGCAGGCCAATGGCTTTTAAGCGATCCTGCATCCATTTGGGCGAAGGGCCGTTTTTAACATTCTTGATCAGGCGTCCGATGAAATGCGGGCAGGCCGCCTTGTCGTCGCATTCCAGTTTAACGGCGCGCCCTGCAGACCCCGCTGCCTGAAGAGCAGGGGCTTGAATGGGTTTTAACATACCAAGCCCTGCAGCAGCCAGATCGCGGGCAATCCCGTAGATACCTGTACAGTCAGCACGGTTGGGCGTAATGGCAATTTCAATGATCGGGTCATTAAGGCCGAAAACATCCGCCATCGGCGTACCGACCTCGTATTTGGCATCGACTTCGATAATGCCGTTATGCTCATCCGACAGGCAGAGTTCACGTTCCGAAGCCATCATGCCTTCGGAATCCACGCCGCGAATATTCCCTTTTTTCAGCGTCATATCTAAGCCGGGAACGTATGAACCGACAGGGGCAAGAATACCCTTCATACCGGCGCGGGCATTAGGCGCACCGCACACGATCTGCAGCGTTTCCTTTTCCGTTTTGACACTTAAAACCTGCAACTTGTCGGCATCAGGGTGCTTGGCAGCCGTTTCAACATAAGCCACTTTGAAGGGTGCGAATTGGGCGGCGGGGTCTTTGACGCTCTCAACTTCCAGCCCGATCGCTGTCAGCTTGTCAGTGATTTCGTCCAGTGTCGCGTCTGTTTCCAGATAGTCTTTCAGCCAGTTCAGTGTGAACTTCATTTTTTACTCGTCCCAAAAAGCGGTTACATATATTCGAACTGCTTATATAAAGCAGTCTCACGGCTTTCCGACAAGAGCTTTTCGAAAAAGAACGCGGATGGGGCAAAGGTTATTTAACGCCACTATCTTCTGAGAGAAGAGTATC
>JBFWMN010000047.1:0-13825 GCA_050251555.1 Pseudobdellovibrionaceae bacterium
GAGAAGACGTACGAGCACATCAAAGATTACTGCCATGCGTGCATTACCCAGATGGGCGTAATCATAGACTGTCGGGCCGCAGGCATAAAGACGCACATGGGCCTCATCAAGCGGTGTAAAGGTCTCTTTTTGACGGGTCAGCGAATTGTAAAGGGTGATCGTGCTCATGATGCTACAAGCAATAGCCTGAAACGATGGGGCTTTTCAATCTTTCATGTGGGAAAAACGTCCATCGCTTATGGGTGGTCTGTAGTGTACGGGTTACGATGATCCCATGATTGATATTCCGATTTGGGTGTTTTTCGGCCTTGGCTCTGCGGCGTTTTCCGCCGTACTCATGCTTGTTCAGGAACGCGTAAAAGGAGACGGTCTGGCGATTGCCTACTGGAACAAGCTGGTTGCCTCGGCTCTGATGATCCCGTTCCTCTTTTATTTCGGCGTGCCGACCGAGCCGATGTTTTATGTTTTGTTGTGTGGGCAGGCCCTCATTTGGGTGGTTTCTGACGTTATTTTCTTTAATGCCATTCCGAAAGTCGGGGCGGGCTCTGTCTCGCGCATTTTGCCTGTTTCGGTTATCTTTACCTTCTTTCTTTGGTTTCTTTTTGATCCTGCATTACTGGGAGAATATCTCGAAGAGCCCTGGCGCTTCGGGGCGATTATCCTTGTCCTTTTGGGATCGGTTTATTTTTCCATGCGCATCAAAAAATGTGCCGTGTCCTGGGAAGCGGTACGCGTTCTCTGGTTTGTGATTGTTGCCGCCATTATCGGCCCGCTTGCGGTAAAGCTTGTGATGCAGCACACACCTGTCGAGCGTGCGCCATGGTCGTGGGTCTTTTTTGAAGGCACCTTCATGCTGATCTGCTGGACGCTGTATATCCTGATCCGCAAACCTATCCCGTTTCGCTCGCTCTGGACGCCGCAGTTGGCTAAAGCGGGATTGATGATCGGCGCGACGTCCTCAGCCATGGTAGGGCTTGGCGTGATGGCGTATTTTTATGTCGATAATCCGGGCTATATTCCGGCAGTGAAATTTCTCGATACGGTGATGATCCTGATTTACTACCGCATGATCCGCCATAAAGAAAAAGGCGATGTCACCGCAGGGCTTGCGATTGTTGTCTGCGCCGCCCTTCTGATTTTACTGAAATCCAGCCTTTAGAGGGGCAGCCAGCTTTTCAGCCTATCCGTGAAGCGATGCAGGTTTGTCGGACGATAATCGTCCTCGCGCTTTTGCCAGTAGGGGGCAACGCTTTGCGCATGAAGATCGGTAAAGGATTTTACTTTGCGCTCATCCTGTCCGCCTCCCAAGATATTTACAAGGTTGCGTCGGTAAGCAAACTCCTGCGGTGAGACATCCATGTATGTCTCACCCTCCTCATCAGGATATGAGGCCGGGTGGAAACCGACATTCATGTAAAGATGCATATAGCGCATCATCCAGTGCTGGGCTTTTTCAGCCAAGAGTCCTGTTTGCGCAGCGCCGCCCCCGATACCCGCATGATCGCCGACGAAATAGCGCTGCATGAGAAGTGTTTCGGCGTGATCGGAAATCTCCATAGGTGTCACCATATATGGGGCGCGGCGCTCATCAATCGAGACGGCATGCAGGGCTGTGCGCGTGTAGCGGTTGAGTGTCACATCGTGGAATTGCTTGCCGCGATTAAACAGACCCGCCAACGGAAAGCGGCGCGGAATACCCAAAGCCCCAACCGTATCAAAACAGGCTAAAGAGACGAACGGGCGATAGCCATGCGCATGGGTGGCGCGCCAGTTGATGGCCTCGGGTGTTGAGGGCTTCACATCGCTTTTATAAAATTTATAGGCGTCCTCAATCGCTTTTTCGGGATTGCTCACTTTTGAAAAGTCGAGAAGACCGCATTTATAAATCATGCCGTTTAAGGAGCGTGCCGTATAAGACCCGCGTGAAAAGCCGATCAGTGTCAGATCGTCACCATCCTGATAATTCTGGCAGATATAGGCGTAGGCTTCTTTCACGCGTTGATGCAGGTCGGCCCCCGTTGCCCCATTATAAAGACGCGTAAGCCATGAACCATTGGCGCCCACACCGTCAAAATGCATCACACGCTGAAGCGTGCCGTCAGCCGATTTTTGCTCGTCAGCGGCATCAATCAGACGTTTGACGTTGGTCGGAACCTCCTGATCGTCGCGCTGCCACGTGCCGTCGCAACCGATAATATGATGTGTTTTTGCCATGGGATGCTTGTAATCTCGACACTATGGAAAGTCAAGAAAAATGGAGGGATGTCTCAGTGTCGCTGGCGGCGGAGATATACATAGAAAGCGCCTGCGCCACCATGCTTCGGGCGGGCCTGTACGTGTCTCAGGATATTGTGATCCAGCGGTGAAGCTGCCAGCCATTCGGGCAGTTTTTCGCGTAACACGCCGCGCTGGTCTTCCATCCAGTGTTCGGGATTGATCGAGCGCGCCCCGATTCCCGTAATCACAAGAACGGTTCGCTTCCCTGATTTGATCGCCTCGCCGATAAAACGAATAAGGGTTTTGTGGGCTTCCTCCTGACGCATGCCGTGCAGGTCGATTGTGCCCTCAATTGGCAGTTCGCCCTTAAGAAAGCGCTCTTCGGTTTTCTTGTCCAGATCTTTACCGGCGGGCTTTTTGCGTGTCGCTTTGGGCGTCTTTAAGGCGGCAGGCTCGACTTTCTCACTGATCTCGGGTTGCGGCTCTTCTGTCTTTGTCACAGGAGGCGGTGCTGCCTTAGCGGGCGCAGGTTTTTTCTCCAGCGGTTCGATATCCGCTGTGACAAATGCCCATAAATCGTCGTCTTCGTGTGCCATTCTTCACAGTCTTGCGTAAAAAGCGGTTTGCAGGCAAGCCTCTTTCTCCTAATGTGATGCGCTTGAACAAAGGGGCTAGTTAAAAATGTCGCAATTGGGCTTTACCAGAAACGAGGCCGGCGCTTTATGTGTCGACGGGAATGATTTGTCGGCAATTGCCGAAACATACGGAACACCGTCCTATGTCTATTCTCTGCCGCATATCCTTAATCAGTTCGACATGTTGAACGCGGCGGTGACGGCGCATGTTCCGCCCGAAAAAGCGCCGCTCTTATGCTATGCCTGCAAAGCCAATTCCCATACCGCCATTTTGCGTGCTCTCAAAAATCGCGGCAGCGGCCTGGAGATCGTCTCGGGCGGAGAGCTGCGGCGCGGACTAAAAGCCGGGTTTGATCCTGCCAAGATCGTCTTTACGGGGGTCGGGAAACAAGCCCATGAAATCCGCGCTGCCTTAGAAGCGGGGATCGGGCAATTCAATGTGGAATCCATCGAGGAACTCTCCCACATTTCGCGGGAAGCTGCCGATATGGACAAACAAGCCCGCCTTGTCTTCCGCGTTAATCCTGATATTGCAGGCGGCGGTCACCATAAAATTTCAACGGGACGCGCCCGGGATAAATTCGGGATCGGTATGGACCGCATTGCCGAAGCTTATCAAACGGCTTTGTCCCTGCCGAACCTTCAGCCGCAAGGACTTTCCTTTCATATCGGTTCGCAGGTTTTTGACGTTGAAGCCTTTCACAAGACCTTTGTCAAAATTGTCGGGTTGGTGAAGGATTTGCGCGAAGCTGGTTTCGAGATTACGGTTCTCGATATCGGCGGCGGTTTCCCCATTCGTTACAAGGATGAGGGTAAGCTTGATTTGGAAGCGTATGCCTCATGGGTACGTGAGCTTATTCAGCCTCTGGATGTCAAAATCATTATGGAGCCGGGGCGTTTTTTGGTGGGTAATGGCGGTGGCCTTTTAACCCGTATTGTGTCGGTTAAAAAGACGCGGGACGGCGATTTTCTGATTGTTGATGCGGCGATGAACGACCTTATCCGCCCAACGCTTTATGAGGCATATCATGAGGTGGTTCCCGTACGGCCTGTCCAAGCGAATGAACAGGCCGTCAGCTATACGATTGTCGGCCCGATTTGCGAAAGCGGCGATACCTTTGCCGTCGGGCGCGAGATGCCTGTTTGCAAGGAAGGCGACCTTGTTCTTATGGCTTCTGCCGGGGCGTACGGCTTTTGCATGGCCTCGAATTACAATACGCGGGGGTTGCCTGCCGAAATTTTGTCGATAGAAGGTAAATTTTCGCTGATCCGCCCCCGTCAGTCAGTTGAAGAATTATTCGGAAACGAGTACATTCCCGATTGGGACGCTTTGATCTGATGACACACATAAAACAATCACTGTTATGCGGGCTGTTTGCCGCTATCTTTTTGCTGGGCTTGGGGCTGGCCGCCAAAGCACAATTGCTGGATAACGCCACCACGTCGCGAGATGTGGCCTTTACCTTTTATAAGCTGGCAAACAAAGACCCCGACTTTGAACATTGGGCTTCCTATTCGCAAGAATATGCAACGGCGATGGAAGAGACCAAAGACGAGGTTCTCAGCGAGGAAAAACTTAATCTGGAATTATCATTCCAGTCGTTTGATCCCGCCTATCATGACATTGTCATTCGCTCTCTGGTACAAGGCGAAGTAAAAACAAGCGGGGATGCTGCCAGCCTGTCGATCCAGTTTCCTGAAGAGGGCGAGATTTTCTTTCCCTATGATTATGCCGAGACGTATTTTGCGGTGATTGCCGACAAGATTGATGTGTTGCGCGATATCCCTTTGGAGCCGCTCGAAGCCAATTATGTTCGCAATAAAATACCATCGGATGGCAAGCTGTTTATGGTGCTGAAGCTGGTTCCTTACAAGGCGAACGGCAATAAACAAGCCAGTTTCTATGGCGAAAAATATTGGATGCTTTTAGGCAAAATCGGCTCTATCACGCTCTATAACGGTGATCTTGAAACGGTCTGGAGTTGGACGGCAAGCTGGTATTCCAAGCTGAAAACCCAACGTGCCAGCGGCACACCCAGTAATACGGGCGAAATGCCGAGCGTGACAATCACCGAGAAAAAAGGGTAAACTGGTCTTTAGGGGCGAAGGGCCTTTAACACACCCTTATACGGTATTTTGATAGACCATGTTTTCGCGCATTGATCCCATTTTTAGGACCTTCATCCGCCAGACGGAAAATACCGACACGCGCCAGGAGATACGTCGCGAAGAAAATGTCTATGTGGGGCGTGACCGTGAGGAACGCCGTCATGCCCGTGATCATGATGATCTTTGGACGGATTCGACCGATGTGTCAGTTAAGGCACTGATTTCTTTCCTTGAGAATATTCTTTCCGAAGATTCGCGGTCAGGACAGGAGAAGAGTTTTTCTTCAATGGCAGATCAGATGACCGACACGCCCGAAGAAGACGCGGCATCTTCTGAGTTTGCGTCAGGTGAGGATGAGCCTGTTTACCGCCCCTCTGCGGCCCGCGCCGCCTCAGCCTATGCGACGACCGCGACAAAGATCGAGGGGGGCGCGACCTCTGCCGCTGCAGGTACGCCATCAGGCGGGATCAGTTCGGAACCCGCTGAGGCGGTCGTGCTGGAACATCAGGA
This sequence comes from Pseudobdellovibrionaceae bacterium, assembly GCA_050251555.1. Classification (GTDB taxonomy): domain Bacteria; phylum Pseudomonadota; class Alphaproteobacteria; order Micavibrionales; family Micavibrionaceae; genus UBA2137. Next base: position 5,472 of record JBFWMN010000047.1, read on the forward strand.
TAGGCGGATGATTGAAAATTTGGTGCGCGGACTTCGCCAACTTGACCGTGACGGGGTGGAAACACTGACCATGTCGCGGGCGGGCACATTCTTTGAAAGCCTGTCAGAGGCCATTCGCACTGCCTCCCTTATGTCACGGTAGAATAAGCAAAATCCGATATCACTGGTCAAGGTGTAAGAGCCGTGATAACGTGACCACCATGGCTTTTGAAAATTCGAATGCGCTTGTTGGAAAGCTTTTGCTGGCGACCCCGCAAATGGACGATCCCCGCTTTTCCCGTGCCGTTATCTTTATCTGTGCCCATGATGCCAACGGGGCGATGGGTCTTGTGATTAATCAGAAACTTTTGAATATCGATATGCCGGGCCTTTATGCGCAGCTTGGTATTGAGCATGAACATGTGCACGCCATGGATGAGCCTGTCTTGCAGGGCGGGCCTGTTGAGGCGCAGCGCGGCTTTATATTGCACGGCTCTGACTTTTCGCAAAAAGACACAATCCGCGTGAATGACCAGTTCTCTGTCACAGGAACGCTCGAAGCCTTACGCGTCTTAGGGCAAGGCGACGGTCCTTCCGAATTTCTCTTCATGCTGGGTTATGCGGGATGGGGTGAAGGTCAGCTTGAGCGTGAACTTGAAGACAATGCCTGGCTGACGATTGACCCAACATCAGAGCTTTTGTTCCATACCGAACCCGACCTCAAATGGGATGCCGCTATCGCGACGCTTGGTTTTAATCCCTCATTCCTCTCCGCACAGGCCGGACATGCTTGATGTGAATCCGAACTTGAAAGCCCCTGTTCCCGAAAACAATACGGGTGTCAGACGTCTGATCAATGCTGCCCGCTTCTCGATGCAGGGTTTACGGGCCTGTTTTCGTACCGAGGAAGCTTTCAGACAAGAAGTCTATGCCTCGATTGTTCTTATCCCGCTGGGATTTTATCTTGGTGATACGCCGATTGAACGCGCCTTGCTGGTGTCGGCGGTCTTGTTCGTGATGATTGTCGAGTTATTAAATACGGCTGTTGAGCGCGCCATTGATCGCATCTCTTTCGAGCGCCACAACCTTTCCAAAGAAAGTAAGGATATGGGCTCAGCCGCTGTGTTGCTCGCGATTGCTATAGCCGCTGTTATATGGGGATGTATTCTTCTTTAGTCAGGCCGTAGAGAACATGGTCTTGTCGCCGTCCTTCGATCTCAACATAGCTTTTTGCGAAACCTTCTTCGGTAAATCCGCATTTTTCCAATAGTTTCCGACTGCGCGTATTATGCGCCAATGTCCCTGCATTCAGGCGTTCCAGTTTCAAATGCGTGAAGGACAAACGTATGATGGCTTCCAAAGCTTCATGCATCACCCCTTGCCCTTGCACATTCTGATCGATCCAGTAGCCGAGTGAGGCAAAGCGTGCGGCCCCGCGTGCGATATTGTTGATATTGACCCCGCCAAGCATTTCCCCCGTATAGCGTGAGAAAATCAGAAAGGCATAAGCACGGTCTTCGCGCCATTCCTTTTCCTGTCTAGCCACCCGCGCCAGATAATGTCGGCGCTCTTCCCATCCATTTCCCCATGCGGGTTCGAAAGGGATCAGGTGGTCCTTATTGCGTGTTCTGATATCCAGCCACTCTTGCCAGTCGGTGCGTTTAGGCGGGCGTATCAGCAGGTTCGGCGTCTTAAGCGCCGTATATTTGAAGGAGGGAAATCCTTCCAGAGCAACGGGGAGTGTCCCGCTCATGCTGCAAACCTCTCACTGATTTTGTGAAAAGGTTCGAGCTTTTGAATTGGCCCGACCGCCGCCACTGTCGGCGCGCCCGAGAGAAGCCGTGAGGCAACACGGGTGATATCGGCGGGAGTGACAGCGGCAATCTGATCCAACTGCTCTTGCACATTAAGCATTTTCCCGTATTGCAGAAAGTAGCGGGCTTCCATCCCGACACGCTTGACCATGCTTTCACGGCCCATCAAGACACCCGCCTTGATCTGGGTTTTGGCGCGAACCAGTTCCTCTTCCGTAATATTTTGCGTGAGGCCAATATATTGGTCGCATAAGGCAGGCAACAGTTCGGGCAAAGAATCCTCACCCGTGCCGGCATAAACGGCGAAGGTTCCCGAATCCGAAAAAGACTGGATCGTGGAATAAACAGAGTAAGCGAGCCCCCGCTTTTCACGAATATCCAGATAGAGGCGCGAAGATGTGCCGCCGCCCAAAATCATCGAGGCGACGCGAAGCGCGGTATAATCGGGATCGAAAACACTGACACCTTCAAAGCCGAGCAGAAGATGCGCTTGTTCAAGTTTACGTGTTTCCCTGATTTCACCGCCTTCATAACGCGCTTTGGGGGCCGGTGCGGGTGTGCCGTGGTTCAAATCAGTAAAGCTTTTTTCTAAAAGAGCGCAAAGCTCTTCGTGATTGACGTTCCCGCACGCGGCAAACACAAGTTGCTCATGGGTGTAAAAGCTTCTGACATACTCATGAAGCTGATCCTGACCAATACGTTTCAGGCTTGTTTCATTACCCAGAATATTGGCGCCAAGCGTTTGACCCGGATAGGCGTGTTCCTGAAAAATATCGAAAATATGTTCATCGGGCGTGTCGCGGTACATGCCGATTTCTTGCAAAATCACGCCGTATTCGCGCACAATCTCCTCTTGGGGGAAAGTTGAATGTTGGACCATGTCAGCCAACAGATCCACGCCTAAGGCCACATCATCTTTTAGAAGGTGAATGGTATAGGCTGTCCGCTCCCGCGCCGTATAGGCATTCAAATCCGCACCCACGCTCTCGCTCTCAATCGAGATTTGCTCGGCTGTGCGGCGCTTTGTGCCTTTAAACAGCATATGTTCGACCATATGGGCAATCCCGTTTAAGGGCAGCGCTTCATGACGCGTACCTGTCGCGCACCATAGACCCATGGCGACAGAGTCGACATACGGGATCTCTTCGCTCAAAACGGAAAGGCCCGAAGGCAGTTTGGTCAGTTTCATACCCATGATTTTTTAGTGTCCTAGCGCGGTGCGAGATAGCGGTTTTCGAGGTGGGATATGAGGTAATCCGGCGACAGGCTTTGACCAGTCACTTCACGGATCAACACATCCTGAGGCATTAGTGCCCCTTGCGAATAGATATTCTTTTGCAAAAAGCGTGTGATGGCGCGGAAATCACCTGCCTCGACCTGCGAATAAATTTTAGGCGTTTCGGCAATAATTTTGTCAAAGAGCTGTGCGGCGATCATGTGCCCAAGTGTGTAAGACTGGAAATAGCCGAATTTGCCGACAAACCAATGTACATCCTGCAACACCCCCTCTGCATGGCTTTGCGGCATTACACCCAGTTTTTTATGTAGCCATTCCGTCCAATAGGCGGGGATGTCTTTCACCTGAATTTTCCCTTCAATCAGATCGCACTCAATCTGGAAGCGCAGGAAAATATGAAAGAAGTACGTGACCTCGTCAGCCTGACGACGGTTAAGCGAGGGGCGAACCTCCGTCTTGATCCGGTAGAGATTTTCAGCCGTCAAGGAAGGGTCGCGAATTTCATGGAACAATCCTTCAAGGCGTGGCGCGAGAAAGCTGAAAAATTCAGGCATGCGACCGATCAGCATTTCAATCAGAAGGGCCTGACTTTCCTGCATGGTTGTTCCCATATCGCCCGCTACAGGCTGATAGGCCCACGCCCCTTTGGCGGGCAGGCCTTGCGTGTAAATACCGTGACCGCCTTCATGCAGAGCGGATTTCAATGAATCCAGAAAGTTGGACGGATCGACATTTTTAATGACAAGGCGTGTGTCATCAGGCGTGCCGCCTTCGACGGGCGAATGCCCTGTCTCAAACAGCGATCCGCGATCAAAGTCAAAACCGAATAATTCAATGAGCGAGCGGTTCAGCCACATCTGGCAGTTTTTATCGAAAGGCCCTGCCAGCGGAATCGCTTTGGGGCGGTGGGCTTGCCGCTCCAGTATTTTGGGCAGAAGTTTGGTGATTTCCTTATCCAGATGATGAAACCAGCGCCAGATTTGCTCGAGCTTCATGCCTGGTGAATGGTCCATGACAAGGGCTTCGAAATGCGTATTCGCGCCGCGCCACTTTGCTTTTTTATCTGCCAGGCTGCGCGTGTGGTCGACAACGCGCTGTAAGTGTTTTTCACCCGAAGCCCAGTCGCCCGTTTTCAAAATCTCGCGATGTAGGCGTCGCCCTTCATTGGCAATGCGCGCCGTTTCTTCCATGGCGTCATGATCGAAAATGGCATGCTGGCGATAGGTGTCGACCATGCCGTGCAAATTGGCAAGATCCCATTCGTCCCAGCTTGCGGGATGGGCTTCGGCATGATCTTGCGCTTGCTCTAAAAGCAATTGCCCGTCGGTCGAAACAATATCGTCATGGATACGACGATGCAGATAGGTGATCTGGTCGAGACGGTTGAAATATGCGCCTTCGGGCATGGTCGTCAAAAAATCACGGCTTATAATTTCGGCAATGGCCCCCAGGCGTCCGGTATTACGATGGCGTTCTTTTAACTTCTCGTAAGCCTCGCAGGCATGTTTTTTGGCGGTACTCATCCAAATCCTTCAAACGGTTCTTTTCTTTCCACTATGCAAGGGTGAGGGGAACTCGTCCAGCGCTTTCGCGGTTGGCCTTTTTTGAAAAGGTTAACAGTTTGTTAAGAATTGGGGGCGTAAGCTCCACGTTTCGCCCAGATCCAAAATTGCCGTTAATGTTCCATCAACATTTGGTCGTTTTTATGAAAAGATTGACAAGATTGTTATAATTTGGAAATCTGGACGGATATTTAATTATAAAAAAGTAAAACAGAACAGGGATGATACATAATGAGCCAAGTCCTTTCCTATTTAACATCACACTTCCCCAGTCTTGAAACCGAAGAACAAGGTGTTTATGCGCAAATTGATGCGGCATTAAACAAGCAAGATGCTCTTTATATCGGGCACTATGTCGCCAAAGCGCAAGAGGGAGAAAGCCTTTCCAAAGTCTTCGTCATTCCGGCAGCACAAAAAGACAGCATGGTCTTTATGGGCGGTGAATGTGACAAAGATGAAAGTCTGACAGTCTTTCAGATTGCCGTACCTAATGATGTTCGTGAATCTGTTGCCCAAACAGTCTATTCGGACCTCATGAAAAAAAGAGTCCTTGATATGGCAGCCTGATAAATGTTATGTCCAATCCTTGAACCCAAGGAATAAGGCGTAACCAAAAAATGGGCCGACATAAATCCGGAAAACTTCACACGCGTGAAAGTAAAAGCCAGCAGGCGCGCCTAGCTAGAGCGGGTCTCATCGAGGTCTGGTGTGACGGATCTTTTATTCACGATAAAGGCCTGAAAGGCGCTGCCGCCGTTTACACCAATTCAGAAGGGAAAAACCCGCGAGTGTCTTGCTGGACACTGAACGACGCTTTTTTCGTCGTGTCCGAAAGCGGGGCTGCAGAACTCTGGGCGGCAACACTGGCCCTTGAAAATGCCCCTGCTTGCAAAGTGGGGATTTTAAACAGCGACTGCCCGACAGTCGGTTCTGTGATTGAAAAAATTCGCGGTGGCAGACTTAACCCCATACGTCATTCGGGCCCTCTCTTTGATCGTTTGGCGGACGCCCTCAAAATCCAGCCGCAAATGGCCTTTCGCCATGTCACCCGCAATGTCGGAAAAATCCCCGTCGCCAATGCCTTTGCGCAAGGCGCTGCCTATGAAGATGAAAAGGCGCTTGATGCTGCCTCGCGTCGTTTCCGCGAAATGCCTTACAGCTACTCTGCTGCTGATATCACGCGATAAAAAATCCCCGCAAAACCAATAAGCCTTGCGAGGATTTGTATATCATAAATGCGCTGAACAAGTGGTTCGAAAGGTTCGCGCATCAGGGTGAAGTTTTGAAAATTATTTCTTCTTGGGTGCTGGTTTCTTGGGTGCCATGATCGGCCTCCTAAAAGAAAAATGCGGTCTTGACCGACCACGAGCGCGAAGGGAAAATCCGCCTCACGAATAAAATTGTATGCCGATTTTTTTCCATGAAAATAGGCTTTTTTGCTTTTAGAAAAAAACGCAATAAACAATCAGGATTAGCGAAATTCGCAACGCAATATAAAAGGAATTTTATGCTTAAAAAACAATGGGATGTTGTGATACTCGGCGCCGGAGCGGCGGGCCTGTTTTGTGCCGCCCTTGCAGGCGCACGGGGGCGTAAAATTCTCGTGGTTGATCATGCCGCAAAGCCTGCCCAGAAAATCCGTATCTCGGGCGGCGGACGGTGCAATTTCACCAATTTGCATACGCGCCCCGAAGCGTTCCTCTCGCAAAATCCGCATTTTTGTAAAAGCGCGTTGGCGCGTTATACCCCTGGCGATTTCATTAAGCTGATCGAGTCGTTTGGTATTTCCTGGCATGAAAAGAACCCTGAAAACGGGTTGGGCCAGCTTTTTTGTGACGGTTCGGCGCAAGAGATTATCGATATGCTTTTAAAGATGTGTGATAAGGCTGGCATTCACATCTCACTGCAATCCCAACTCACCGATATTAAGCACAACGAACAGGGTTTTTCAGCCCGTCTGAACGGCGAGACCCTCCAGACGGAGTCGCTCGTGGTCGCATGCGGCGGTAAATCCATCCCGAAAATGGGGGCCAGTGGCTATGGGTACGAGATTGCCCGCGCTTTCGGCTTGCCCGTCATCGACCCTGAACCCGCCCTTGTTCCCCTCACCTTTGCCGAACATCTTCTGAGCCATACGCGGGAGCTGACAGGCGTGTCGGTGGAGGCCCGCGTGACGGCAAACGGTGCGTCTTTTAATGAAGGCTTGCTCTTTACCCATCGGGGCTTATCAGGCCCCTCTATCTTACAAATTTCTTCCTATTGGCAGGAAGGTACGCCTTTAAGCGTCAATTTGGCGCGCAAAACCGAGATTTTGTCGTATCTAAAGGCGCAGCGCGAAACGCACCCCAAACAAAAGCTGAAAACCGCACTGGAACATGTCGTCCCTGCGGCCCTCTTGAGTGTATTTGCCAAGATGGAAAGCGGGATGGCGGTTCACCTTGAAAAGACGCTGGCGGAAGCAGGCAATAAGGCGCTTGAAGACCTCGCCAAGCTGTTAAATGACTGGCAGGTTTTACCCCAAGGGTCGGAAGGCTATCGCACGGCAGAAGTCACGAAAGGCGGCGTGGATACGAACGCGTTGTCTTCCAAAACGATGGAGGCGAAATCTGTGCCGGGCCTCTTTTTTATCGGTGAAGTGGTGGATGTAACAGGGTGGCTCGGTGGGTATAATTTCCAGTGGGCATGGGCCTCAGCGCATGCCGCTGCCGAGGTTGTTTAAGATCAAAACTGCTGTTACCCTTATCGGCGACGTGTTTGAATTTACGAGGGGGTAATCCATGACATTCACCGAATCCGTTAAATGCGGCTTTTCCATTTACGTCACCTTTTCTGGCCGTGCCTCGCGCTCGGAATATTGGTGGTGGTTTCTCTTTAATATTCTTGTCGCGATCGGTGCAGGCATACTTGACGCTGCTTTCTTTGGGACAAGTGCGGCGCAGACCACAGGCCCACTTGGTGCCTTGACCACTCTGGCCCTTTTCCTGCCGAGCATTGCCGTTTTCATCCGCCGTTTACATGACCGCGATAAATCGGGCTGGTGGTTTTTATTCCTATTTGTGCCGCTGATCGGTTTTATCGTTCTCATGATCTGGATGATTATGCCCGGTACGGACGGCCCGAACCGCTTCGGTGTTGAACCCGCATAAAGAACACAATTTTTTATAAGCGCGCCCGATGATGACTGAGAAAAAGAAATTCAGTTTTTTTGCCTATTTATTAGGCGCGCTTGGCTGTATCCCCTTCTTCGGATTTCCGTTTGCGATCATCACACTTTTATGGGGGTTGGCTTCTAAGCGCTCCGAGGGCAGGAATGTCGCACTGATCGGCGGTCTTGCCCTGACCATGCATGTTGTGGTGGTGGGTGCGTTTGCGGGTCTCACCTTTTATTTTTTCAAGCAGGCCGCACATATCCATACCGAACTGGCGTTACAGGCCATGAATAATCTGAGCACTTACATCGAGGATTATAAGGCCAAAGAAGGTGTTTATCCGCCTGATCTGAAAACGCTTCAAACGGCCTACCCGCCCTCAACCCAGATCATGATTTATGATCCGATGACCACCATGACATTTGCCTATGAGGATGGAGAGATGAAGCCTGTCCCAAGAGAGAATGCCGAGCCAGCTATGTTTTACTATGCGCCCAAAGCTGAGGGTGGCTATGTTCTCTTCTCACTTGGTCATGACCGCAAACCAAACCCCGACGATGATGTGAAGCTGGGCGGGGTGTGTTCAGCCTACGCTGTGAAAAGCGCAACTATT
>JBFWMN010000048.1:0-13246 GCA_050251555.1 Pseudobdellovibrionaceae bacterium
GAAAAAAAAGTTGCAACTTTATTGCGCGGCGGCTACATCTGCTCTTAAAAAACATGAGGTTCATGTTTGTAAAATCTTAAGGGAGCAAAAGAGTTTTCCATGAAACTTGAACAAAAATACATTCGCCTGATGGCGGATTACGGCCCTACGGGCGATATGGCGTTTTCCGAAGTGGAAGACCGTCTGCATCAGGAGCTTGGTAGCATTCAAGCCGAGAAATTCGAACAAGGAACACTGTTGAGCTATCAGCTCAGTGTCACACCTGTCCGCCCTTTGAACAGTATCGAAAACGGTTTTGTGACCGCACAGCTCGCGATCAATGCGCGTCTGGGCGACAAGTTCATTGTCTATAACAATGTGGCACCCCGTAAAGATAACCTCGAAGCACGCCAGAAAAATGCCGGCGAGCCGTTCATCTATCTGCGCCTGAAAAACGGTGTACAGGTTTTGACGGTGAATAGCGGTCATTCTGCGACTTTGATGAAGCCTTTTGCTGAAGAGATCAAACTGGTCAAGGTTGATAACGACAAGACCCAGTTCCGCTCACGCGACAACTACCCACGCGTTCTGGGTCAGTTGGTACGCGGAGATATGTCCTTCCTCGGCGAAGACGGTTTTGATTTCGTGCCTGATGAATTCCCCGAGAATGTCGTTGTTTACAATGACGGTTACGGCAACCTGAAAACCTCCGTATCGGTAGAAGCGATCGACAAATATCGCGGTCAGCGCCGCACGGTTGAGGTCAATGGTCGTATTCAGTATGTGATGATCGGCGAAGGTATCTTTTCGGTGCGTGACGGTGAGTTTTGCATGGCAAAAGGCAGCTCGGGCTGGGAATTGCCTGACGGAACACGTCGTGACTTTGTCGAGTTGGTTAAACGCGGCGGATCGGCCTATGCCGAATTTGCCAAGCCTCCCGCAGGTTTGAAGATCAACTTCATCGAACAATAAGAAGACGACAGCAAACAGAATATAAAAAAGGCCCTATTCAAGGGCCTTTTCTTTTTCCTCAATGATCGCGAGTTCTTTAAGCGTTCCCATACGTAAGATCACTTCACGTTCCAGATTATAATACGTGGATTTTAAGGCTTGTGGTCCGCGGAATTTCCATTTCAGATCTTCCTGTACCAAGGTGTACGCTTTGCGCCAATCCTCACTGCGTACCAATTCCTGCATCAATTCAAGGCGGGCAATCAGATACACTTTTTGTATGGCAATCGCCTTTTCCAATGCATTGATCGATGCTTCCTTACGGTTGCCCTCAAAGGCTGGGTCACGGCGAATGACATGGGCCAGTAAATAGGGGGCACGGGCCAGCTTCAGGTTGCGATCTAGAGCGCGGTCGATATCCTTATAAATCGAAATCAACTGGTCGGTTGTCGGTGTCGCGGGAAGTGCGGCGAGCTTAGAGGCCGCCATATTCAAATAAGCGCGACCCTCCAGTGTCAGCGAGATTTTACTGGCAAGCTCGGCGCGTTCATACGTACCCAGTCCGAAAAAGCGGTTATTTCCATCTAAAATATAGGTGCTTAAGAAAGGCGGTATGACAACGCTAAGGGCGGCCACAGTCATCAGGAAACGTAAGGCGGGATGGGCCGGTTCACGCGTGATCAACTCGTCATGGGCGGTATCTTCCTCGCCCTCAATTTCAAGCTGTTTGCCTGTTTCCTTGTCATGACGTGCCCAGTTACCAAGCCATGCGCCCAGCACGCATAAAGTGGGCCCGACGAAAAACACGGCGGCGATCAATCCTTGTAGAGCAAATGCTCCAAAAGCACAAAAGGTCGTCAGATTAAGCATGATATTGACGTGCTTTTTGCGTAAAGAGCGCCACGCGACATAGACAATCGTTCCGCCGATAAAGAGCCATAAAAGCGGCCCGAGAAAACCGAGTTCGGCCCACAGATGCAGAATGTCGTTATGCGCGGTATAGCCTGCGGATGTTTCTTCGGGCAGACGTTCACTGCCGTAAAAGAATGAGAATGTACCGTACCCTGTGCCCAAATACGGATGTGCCTTGATCATATTCCATGAAGCTTCCCAGATAAGCGGGCGATTCCAAAGGGCGGGCTTTTCCCCTTCAATAACGGCAATCGTGTTGCCGATCGCCGTGTTGCCTTCGGATTTATTGGCAAAATTGACCAATAGAAAAACACCCAACGAGATGGCAAGCGCAATGATGGCAGGACGCGTTAAACGGGCGCGCAGACAAACCAATAACGGAACCATCATCAGGATCAGGCCGAAGGAAGCGCCTCTTGAGCCTGTTGTTGCGAGGGCCGCCGCACATAAAATCATCAAAAGGCAGGTGGCTTTTTGATGCGGAAATTTGAGGCTTGCATAAAAATTGGCGAAGAAGGACAAGGCGTACAATGTCGCTAGCGAATTGGGATCGTTCAAGGGCCAAGAGGCACGTCCGAAGACAAGCGGATCGCGGAAAAAGTAGTATTGTGTCAGCGAGATGATCGCCAACAAACCGCTCACCCCGAGGAGACCGCTCAAAGTCAGAGCCCGTGTATCATGGTCTGCCATTAGCATGAAAATCATACTTAACGGGAAAAGAGCAAACAGCCAGAACATGGTTGCCGACACCCATGGAATTTCGGAGGTGAAAACCGAGCTTAGAACCAAAAGGCTTAATCCGAATGCGCCGACCACAGGCCAGGTGACAGGGCGCAGCTTCACGTAGTGAAAAAGGGTTTTGGGATGAGGGCTGCGCCAAATCAAGCCTATGGCAACTATCATCAATGCGCAGGCAATGCCAATCGTTTCAATGTCAAAGCCAGGAATAGGCGTACAGGCCAAAAACGTCGCCGACAGCCATAGAACGGCTGCCGTAAAGGCAGGCCATTTTGCCGTTTTGAAAAGTGTTACAAAATCAGACATCGACGTTTACTAGCCTTGGTATATGCGTCCATAAGAGGCCGCACGAAATCTCCCGATCTTTATAGATGCGGCTCAAGATGTCCTTATAGGCTCTGAGCTGAACGCGATAGGCTTGCGGGATATCTTCGGGATTTTCCGGTGCGGGCCGATTGGTTTTATAATCGATAATCAGCACTTTGTCAGGCAAAATGACAAGACGGTCAACTTGCCCGCTGACGCGCTCTTTCTCGTTTCCTGCTTCACCCAGTATCGGCACCTCGGCCTTTGATCCTTCACCAAAGACGGGGGCGAAGACGGGGTCTTGCAGAATCGTCAGAATTTCAGCGGCAATCTCTTGTTGTTGCGTGTCGCTCAAGCGGTGGGCTTTTTGCGCCAGAAAGACTTTGAGCGCCTGATCACGGCGAGCTTCGGGCAGATCGGGAACAAATTGCAAGGCAGCGTGAATAATCAGGCCGCGCTTAAAACGGCGCTCCCCTTCCGTACGTATGTGCGGGTCCAGCGGTGAAATCAGACGTTCATCGGGAAGGGCGGCTTTGGATGGCTGCAGGATGCGGGTCTTTTCCTCGTGATGGGGGACGGGAGTAAAAACCCATTCGGGTAAAAGCAGTCTCTCTTTTTCTGGTTTTACCTCGTCCGCCTCGCGCAGTTCCGCTTGAGGCAAAGGCGCCTCACGGCGGAAAATCTGATGTCCGCGTGCATTGTGCTCGATTGTGTATCCTGTCGGCGGCGTGGTTTCCATTTCACGGAACAGCTTGTGCGCAAGGCTGTACCAGCTTTCTTCGGACAGGTCGCTTTCCTTGTTGATCGAGCCGCAAATGTAAAGCTCGTCTTCGGCGCGGGTCAGCGCGACATACAGAAGGCGGCGATACTCGTCAATCTCTTCATTCTGTTTACGGTTTTGGGCGTTGGTGAGGACCGCTACGTTTTTCCGTGCTTCGGTGGTCGCAAGAATCGTCATATCTTCGCGGTCGGTATAAAGGCGGCTTTCAATCGCGCTCATCTGATTGAGAGATTGCTTGGAACGTGCCGCATCCGCCAATATGACGATCGGTGCCTGAAGACCTTTCGCCCCGTGGGCCGTCATGATACGTACGCGCCCGTTTGCCTTTTCCATTTCGCGTTTAATCTCGGTCTGTGCCGTTGCCGCTTCGGCGACAAAAGCCTGCAAGCCCTGATACTGGCGGGCTGAAACCCAGCTTGCGGCCTGACCTAAAAAAGTTTCGAGCGGGTCGAAGGCCTCTTCGGATAAACGTCGGTAAATGGCGCGCCAGCCGCTTCCCTTGGGGTCGGCAGGGCAAGGTGAGGCCAGAAGGCTTGCAAAAAATCCATAAGGGGTTTGTGTGCGGGCAAGCTCTTGTAAATCCTGAAGCCAGCTCAGAATGGCTTCGTCTTTTAAAGTCTCAATAAGATGTTGTCCGTCTTGACGCGGCAGACAAAGCGCCATCAGTTTTTCGTCATCCCAGCCAATCAGCGGGGATTTCAAAAGACAGGCCAGTGCGTAATCATCTTCGGGAAGAAGGGCGACATTCGCAGCCGCCAAAATATCTTGAATCGCGATATGTTCGGTCAAAATCATGCGGTCCAAACCTTCAACAGCGACACCGCGCTTTTTCAGTTCGCGGACCAGATCTTTTTGAAAGGGCGAACGACGCCGCAAAAGAATGAGAATATCATCCGCCGTGACTGCCCTTGCCCCTTTATTGGTGTGAAGAAGGCGTTTGCGTGCAATCCAGCCCGCAATCTCGTCAGCGATTTTTTCAGCCAGTCTTGCGGCAGAGGCTTTTTCGGCAGCCTCGCCCTTTTCTTCAATCGAAGGTAAGGGCCATTTGGCGTTTTCTTTTTCAGGGGCTCCCGTTTCCAAAGGCCAGAGCGTCACTGTTCCGCTATCCGCCATTTTACTGGCGGCGTGGTTGATCTCGCCGTCCTGATCGGTGAGGGATTTACGCAGGAAATCTTCTTCGAAAAGACGGTCGACAAAGCGCAAAACAGGGGCTTGCGAACGGAATGAGACATTTAAAGGAATATCTTCAAACGGGTGTTCAACCCGTGCAAAAGCGGTCTTATAGTAACGACGTTTTTCATCAAAAATGCCGGGTTCTGCTCCCTGAAATCCATAGATGGATTGCTTATCATCGCCCACGACAAAAAGCGTACGAAAAACATCGTCACGTGCACCTGTGCCTTCCAAGAGGGGCTTTACAAGCGTATCAATGACAGCCCATTGGTCTTCGTTTGTGTCTTGAGCCTCATCAACCAAAATATGGTCTATCCCGCCATCCAAACGATAGAGAACCCATTCAAAGGCATTGTCCAGCGATCCGCCGAAAAGCCGCCCCTGAAACAGGTCAGCCGTACGTGCGATCAGATCATCAAATTCGAGAAGCCCTTGCCGTTCCTTGGCCCTGGCAAAACGCGTATGAACTTTATTGGCAAAGGCGAAAAGCTGCCCTGTCAGTTCGGCACTCTCAAGGGCGGCGACAGTCTCAATCAGTTTGGCGTAAGCGTCATCCAACTGCCCATAGAGAGTGTTTAGCGTTTCATCGCTGTTTTTTAAGGATTTCAGTGTTCCTGCCTTCGTACAAAAATCAGCAATGAAGCGGTCTTTAATCTCGTTCGCGGGCGGCGAATTCAGCTCCACCCACCCGCTGAAAATAGAGGCGGAATTCAGAAAATCTCCGACAAGCTTGCCCTTCACCGCATGGCTGTCGCAATAGGCGGAAATCTCGCGGAAGAGCGGGAAAGCGCGGTCGATAAAATCACGGACGGCGCCTTCATATGTTGCTTGTAGAGATAAGCCCAGACGGTGGCGGGCACGGGTTTCATAAGACCCTGTAACCTGCGCCTTCCCGTCCTCGAAATCCAGACGGTGGGTTTTGAACAAAGCACCTGTCAATTGCGTCAGATCATCGGCACTTAAACTGCGTACGAGTTTTTGGAATGCGGGCTTTTCAGACTCACTTTTTTGTATCTCGCCAAGCGTTTCCAAAACCGTCTTTTTCAAAAGCGGCTTGGGATCTTCCAGCTTTTCAAAGGAGGGCGGCAATCCCGCCTCAACCGGAAAACGACGTAAGACAGATTCGCAAAATGCATGGATCGTCATGACATTTAAGCCGCCCGGCGCATCGACAACACGCGCAAAAAGCTGGCGGGCTGCCTCGATGAGTTTTGCATCAGGCGTGACCCCCGTCAGTTTTTCGAGGTCGCCTTGCAGTTTCGCTTCATCTTCGGAGGCCCATTTGGCAAGGCGCGCAGCAATACGGATATTCATTTCCGCAGCCCCTGCCTTCGTAAAGGTCAGACACAAAATTTTATGCGGCTCGGTTCCCGCCATGTCGCCTTTGGGCAGCAGGAGGCGCAAAACGCGATCGGACAGGACTTTGGTTTTCCCCGTTCCTGCTGACGCCCCGACCCAAGAGGAGTGATGGGGGGCGGATGCAAGGTTCTGGTCTTTGGAAGCGTGGCCCACAAGGTCGGGGTTCATTGCATCGGCGATGACGGGTAAGACTTGGCTGCTCATGCGGCTTCTCCCTCATCTGTACCGGATGCGGCGCGCCACTCCAGAATACGTGCCAGATGGTCATATCTGGAATAGGCAGGCTCTTGTTTGGCAAAGGGTTGGGAGGGATAACCGCGTTGCGGGTCTTGATAGGCGGTCATGAGATTTTCTAAACAGATGCCTGTCTCGGCGACAATTTCTGCGGCCTTGTCACCGCTATACATGTCCTTTTTCTCAATACCGTCTTTTGTGCCCAGAAACCAGTAGCCCATATAAGATGTGGTGTTGGGGGTCAGGCCGTTAAAGACAGGTTCTCCTGATCCGTTCCCTGCCAAAATGTGGCCTTCCAAAGGAAGCTGCGGCAAAAAACCGCAGGAGATGGCGGTCTTTGTAAATTTACCTTGTGAACCTGTCTTATAATCAATAACGGCGTACGTGCCGTCTATGTGTTGATCCAGCCTGTCAGCAGTGGCTTCAAAGGAATAGGGCGGCAAATGCAGTTCCCCCTTGGTTTCGGAACGGGCAAAGCGGTAGCCTGTTTCACGCCATGCGGTTTCTTCTTTGATAAAGGCGGCGGCGAGGCTCTCCATGCGCGGCCACCAGTCCGCATACAGGGCGGGATCAGCATAATCACGCTCGAAAATCTCGGCAGCCATACGCATGAAATGTGCCTCTGCATCATCGGGCATATCTTTCGGGAAGGCATGACAAAAGGCACTGACGACCGCGTGAATAAAAATACCGCGTTCTCTGGGGCCTGCCTCTTCCTCGTACGGGTCAAGCGGCCGAAGCTTCAAAACGGATTTGGCATAGAGGCCGTACGGGTCGCGCATGAGAAGTTCGAGTAATGACGCGCTGAAATGTGTGGGGCGCGCCTCTACAGGGGGTACTGGATAAGGCGCAGGGAGAAGGGTGATCGGCGTCTGGTCATCACGATGCATGGCGCGGGCCAGTTCAAGAAGACGTGTACTCTCATCCGTCTCAAGCGCAAGTCCCGAAGTTTTCAGGAAGATATCAAGACGCTGAAGCCATCTTGCGGGCACGGTCTGTACGCCCTCGGATTTGAGGGGACGTGTGAAAAGGACGCGAGCGGCTGATGCGCATTGTACGAAATCATGGGCGCTTAATGTCACCGAGCGTTCGGGCGAAGGAAGACCGAATTGCGCACGCATCGGGCGCGACATCCATGGGTCGGCCTCGGGCAATGCAGGCCAAGTTCCCTCATTTAAACTGCCCAGAATAAGCAGATCGGTCTGCATCAGACGTGCTTCCAACTGTCCCAGAATCGCTAGGCGTGGATGCGTACCGTATGCGGGTCGTACAATCAGAGTTCCCATCTGGCTTTTTAAGAAAGAGCCATACAGTTCGGAGATATTCTCATGAAAATGGGCATCAAAAGACTGGAGATTTTCAAGAAGGTCGGCAAAAAAGTTGGCAGCTTCTTCTCCCGCCTCACCGCGCCAAAGTCTGGCACGTCCGCTTGTTTCGGGATCGCTGGCAATAGCTTCGGCAACTTCCAGATGGATCTGCATAAGCGATTTGAGCGTAGCACTGTCTTTGCCATACAAGGCAAGACGTAAAGGTTGGATCGTACGCGTAATCTGACTGAGAAAATCTTGTAAGTGGGACGGCAAAAGCTTCGGATCGTTTAAACAACTTTGCAATTTATGTTCGGACCAGAAACTGCGAAAGGCACTTTTGCGGGCCATCTCCATCGATAAATGGCGGGCTTTGGCGCTACTCAAGCCAAAGCGGGCATAAGGATGCTGTAACAAAGAAAAAAGTGAAACGGGCGAAAAGCCGTCGCGGGCGACATGCAGGATTTTTAAAAGAAAGTCGCCCAGAAGTGTTTGTGAAAGAGGTTTTCCTGCTGAATCATCCAGCATGATGTCCCAGCGGCGCATGTGGGCGTGGACGCGGGCTGCCAATGCGCGGTCAGGTGTAACAAGAGCGGCGGTTTTGCCGTTATCTTGCGAGAGCGTTTCGCGTAATGCCAAAGCGATAACATGAGCTTCTTCTTCGGGCGTTTCAGCCTCAATCAGATGAAGGCCGCGAACGGCGGAGGGCTCAGGATGGACCTCGTGATTGGACCAGCTTTGTGAAGTTTCTGCAGGGCGCATAACCTCACGCCACAACGTTTCTCTGGCGGCTTGTTCCTGTGTAAGGGCAGGTGCATCGGCCCAATGTGTAACATTCTGATATTTGGCACCCATGCGCTCAAGAAGGTTTTTCATTGTGAAATGGGGGTGGCCTTCTGCGATAGAACCCCATGTCTTTTCATCCATATGCGTATCAAAGCCCGGCAAAATGACCTCGCCACGGGGCAGGCGGGCGATAAGTGCCAGAAGGTCGGCGGTCAAAGGAATAGAGCCTGTCGAACCTGCGGCGATAATAGGCCCTTCAGGGGGTGCTTTTTCCCATAGCATTAATGTCGCCCGCATCAAACGCGCCCTGCGCTCGGCAGGATCTATAACGCCCCGATCCTCAAGAATTTTTGGCCATTGTTCGCGTAAAATATCAAGGAAAGTCAGCGACACTTTCCAGTTTTCAGAGAGATTTTCGGGAACAAT
Source organism: Pseudobdellovibrionaceae bacterium (assembly GCA_050251555.1). Taxonomy (GTDB): domain Bacteria; phylum Pseudomonadota; class Alphaproteobacteria; order Micavibrionales; family Micavibrionaceae; genus UBA2137. Next base: position 8,953 of record JBFWMN010000048.1, read on the forward strand.
CGTTTCCAGTGCATCAAGGCTCAGATCCTCGGTATGCACTTGGTCCAGTAGTTGCGCGAGCGACCGTGCCATCGAAAGCGCTTGTGGGGTGTTTCCTGAAAAACGCGGCACTTGTAAAATCAGACGTGTGAGAAGAAGGTCGCGCTCGGCTTGAGAGATTGCGGGCGGAATATCCTCAATATTCAAATCATGCAACGCACTTTGAAAGAGAAGTTCGGACGGATCATATTCGCCCAGAGGGCGCATTTCGGGTAAGATCAGCGCATCTTTTGTTGCGAGCTCCAAAAACGCACCCTGCAAGTTTCGGCAGGCCCGACGCGTGGGCAGCAGAATTTTGACTTTTGCCAGTTCGCCATCCTCGCCAAAGCGCGCCAAAAGCCCTGCTGCCAGCGTTCTTAAAAAAGGCTGACTGGCAGGAAGCGTGAAGATGTGGTGGGGGCCTTTACTCATTTTGCTTGTTGCAATGCCTCCTCGACCGCCATGTATTCGTCGGGGGTGGAGATGTGATGCCAAGGATTATTATGGACCATGCCGTATAAGCGCCCCTTTGCCTCGGCTTCATCCATGCATCTTAAAAATGAAAATGCGCCGTCCGGTGTGCCGGCAAAAACGGCAGGATTGACGATACGTACACCTGCAAACATATAGGGCCCTGTGCGTTCCTTGTTTCGTACGGCACGCCCCGCCGCATCCAAATCATAATCTCCGACTCCTCTGGTCAGGATCATGGAGGAGACGGGCTGCAACATCAGCAGAATGTCCGCATCCACCACATTCCACATCTTCCCAAGCTCAATAAAAGCTTGGCTATTTTGTGTATCTTCCCAAAAAGCATCACCATTGACTGCATAAAAAGGTTTGTCAGCATCCAGAAGCGGTAAACCTTTCTTGAGGCCGCCGCCTGTTTCCAGCAACTCTTCTTCGTCGGAAAAGCTGATGGCGATATCCGTACGTGTCGCTAAATGCTGTCTGAGCTGGTCGCCGCGATGGTGAAGATTGATAACGGCTTGTTTGACACCTGCAGCAACAAGCTTATCCAGAATATGATCAATGACGGCTTTGCCTGCAACAGGCACCATGGGTTTGGGCATCATATCGGTATAAGGGCGCAAGCGACTTCCTATGCCTGCCGCTAAAATAAATGCCTGATCTGGAATATTTATTCTATTCATATCTATTTGTTTTTATTTTAATTTTATGGTTATGGTTCGACCATCATTGTCAGGTGTGATCGTGATGATACGCATGTTTTTTTGTAAATGTGCAGGCAGGTTTTCGGGCCATTCAATCACACATATTCCCGAACCCGCAATCTCTTCCCATCCCGCTTCGTAAATTTCGTCAGGGTCTTCCATACGGTAAAGATCAAAATGCCATAGCGGCCCTTTTGATGTTTCATACGTCTGAACAAGGGTGAAAGTCGGACTGGGCACATTGAGCTGTTCATCGGCGCATAAAGCACGAATCAGAGCCCTCGCAAATGTTGATTTTCCTGCGCCTAGAGGGCCGGAAAGTCCGATAATGTCGCCTTTATCGACATTATCCGCAAAAGATCTCGCGTGTAGGATGGTCGCATTTTCATCGGCAAGGAAAAGGGCGTTTGTCATGGCGCTTATATTAGGCAAGGAGGCGAGGAGCGGCAAGCCGGATTCATGACTTGTCACTGGCAAATCTTATTCGTAGACTATCGCCGTGAGGGTTGCCCCTCGGATGTCACTCCGATTTTCTGATATTTAAGAGATGTTCCCGTTTCTATCGAAAACAGCCAACAGCAATAAATCCCGCGAGGATGAACAGCTTCGTGCCTTTTTGGACGGATGCCCTGCCGAATATATCGGCTGGGATGCGCATGGTGCGTTTCTTTATAGTCCGGGCTTTGCGGCCTTATTCGGGATCTCTGAATTTTCCGGCCTGACGGATTTGCAAAACGCGCTGGGACCATCTGATGCCGCTGCCTTTGAAAATCTGGTGAGCCGCTATGAGCGGGAGCGCCGTCCGCTGGAACTGACGGTGACGAACATTCGTGAGCGAAAAATCCGTCTACTGTTACGCTGGGGCGAAATTGCCGGTGAGGTTCTCAATATTTTATGGGCGGAAGATGTCACGAAACTGTTGGAAGATAACGAGGTTTTAAAAGCCCGCCTAGAAGAAGCCCGTCGTCAGGAAGATATGATGGCGGAAGCGTTGGGGGCCTCTGCCAGTGCCGTTGTGATGTATGGCGCGGATGGCGAAATGTTTTGGTGCAATGCTCCTTATGCCGCCTTTTTCGGGCTGGATGCCGCTGAAGCGATTGCGACGAAGGCGCAACCTATCCTCAAAGCCACCTCGGCAGCGCGCAAGATCGATATGCAAAAATCCGTCACCGATGCGCTGGCGACAGGTCAGGACGATACATTTCAGGCAACATCGGTGATTTCAGGGGAGCGCAAACGCTTCGACATTTATCTAAAGCCTTTACCCAACAAGGATTTTGTCATTGCGCTTTATGATGACAAAACGCAGGACGAAACCACCCAGAGCGAGGGTAAGCGTACAATCTCTGCCTATCACGAGCTGTTAGAGAATATGCAGACGGCGGTCGCATTGTTTGATGCCGAACAGCGTTTGAATTTTTACAATCATGCCTTTGCCCGTCTGTGGCATTTGGAAGAAGCCTATTTGAATGGCTCTCCCAAATTCGGCGACATACTGGAAAAGCTGCGTGAATCGCGCCGCCTGCCTGAACAAGCCGATTTCCGTACCTATAAAAAAGGCTGGATTGATCGTTTTACCAATCTCATGTCTGCCACAACCGATATGATTGTCCTGCCTGACGGGACGGTTTTACGGGGGCAAACCATTCCCAATCCGACAGGCGGATTGATGATGATGTTTGAAGACGTCACGACCAATCTGGAGCTGGAATCTTCTTACAACACGCTCATAGCCGTGCAAAGAGAAACGCTCGACAATCTCTCCGAAGGGGTTGTGGTGGTTGGCGGTGATGGGCGCGTCAAGCTCTACAACCCGACTTATATGGAGCTTTGGGGTTTAAACCCCGAGGATCTGGATGGTGAGCCGCATATGTCGCGTATCGCCGACCGCGTCCGCCGCTTTTTTGATGAAGAGCGCTGGGTTGATCGCTATGACCGTCTGGTAAAAATCCTGCAGGAACGCAAAGAGGCAACCGATACAATCCGCCGTACAGACGGGAAAATCCTGTCATTCTCGGCAGTACCTCTGCCTGACGGGGGTGCTTTGTTTGCCTATACGGATATTACGGATTCGATCACCGTGCAGGCGGCGCTTCGCGAGAAAAACCGCGCACTCGAAACAGCCGAAAAACTGAAGACGGAATTTCTGGCGAAAGTCTCCTATCAGTTGCGGACACCGTTAAACGCAATTATCGGCTTTAACGAAATTCTGGCAGGGGAATTTTTCGGGCCATTGAATGAAAAACAAAAAGAATACACGGAAGTGATTTCCGAGGCGGGTGATCGTCTGAAGCAACTGATCGACGATATCCTGGATTTGACTTCGATTGAGGCAGGTGTACTGGAATTGCGCCGCGAGAAAATGAATCTTGCCAAACTCGTCGATTCCGTTGCCGATATTGCTGCCGAATGGGCCATGTCCAAACAGATCAAACTGACATTTTCCTCCGCACCCAAATTGGGTGAGGGTATATTGGATAAGCAACGTATTCGCCAGTGCCTGATGCATTTGATCCGCAATGCCATTGAGCACACGCCCGACAAGGGCAAGATCAAGGTCACGGCGACGCGTGAAGATGATGTTCTTGAATTGCGCGTAGTTGATAATGGTTCGGGTATCCCTGAAGAAGAAAAAGAGCGGATTTTCCGCCCCTTTGAAAAAGGCGTTCAGGGAATGGATGAGGGTAGCAGTGCCTCACAGGGCGGTGCGGGTCTTGGATTGTCTCTTGTGAAAAACATTGTCGAGCTTCACGGCGGGACGATCGAGATTGAAGAGGCCAAGGATAAAGGTACGGTGATGGTGATGCGCCTGCCTGTTGCCTAAGCGGCCCTTGCCATTTTTACATCAATTAGAGACTTGATTTTCTCGGCTTGTGCGGCTAGAGCTATTCTCCATCGCATAAGCATGCGGGTGTAGCTTAATGGTAAAGCTCCAGCCTTCCAAGCTGGCCACGTGGGTTCGATTCCCATCACCCGCTCCATTTTCCCTCTGAAAAACTAGTGTTCTAATCTTGCCTTAGCTTTTATAGTTAGGTTGGTTTGGAAGGTTGCTCTTCACACAGCGGAAGAAGAACATTCATAACTAACGCAGCTCGTAAGAT
>JBFWMN010000049.1:0-13009 GCA_050251555.1 Pseudobdellovibrionaceae bacterium
GCGCGTTCCAGCTCTTCGGGGCTCATCCCCACACCGGAGTCAGAAATCGCCAGACACATTTCACCACGGTTATTCAGTCCACAATCAATCGAGATCGCACCATTATCTTCGGTAAATTTCACGGCAATTGAAAAGAGGTTATAAACCATCTGCCTGACCGAACGATCCTCGGCAATCAGATCCTCAACATCTTCGGGCACACGGTTCGTAACACGTAAGCCCTTCTCGGCAATCTTGGTTGCCATCAGATCGACACAGACATTGGTGGCTTTGTGCAGGTTAACAAGTGACTCATTGAGTGAACGATCACCACCCTCGATTTTCGAGACATCGAGAATTTGGTTGATGATGTTCAAAAGCCCGCGACCGCTCGTGTGAATTTCCGAGGCATATTCCAGATAATTCGGATCGCCGATCGGGCCCATGGCCTGATCCTTGATAATACCGGCAAAGCCGATGATGGAATTCAACGGCGTGCGCAATTCGTGAGACATGTTGGCAAGGAAGTCAGACTTCGCACGGTTCGCCATATCGGATTCAAGCTTGGCTTTTTTCAGTGCGAGATCGGCATTCTTACGCTCGGTAATATCATCAATCGTTCCCTCATAATGCGTGATATTGCCTTGCGCATCCTTAATGGCGCGGATCGATTCATTGATCCAGATTTTGCTGCCGTCACGGTGTTTGGCCTGAATTTCAAAGCGTTCCGGCTCACCCGTACGATTGGCCTCTTGCAAATGCTGCGCCTTCTCTTCGGGCTTCACATAGATGGTCGTGTGCATCGAAGATACCGCTTTGATTACCTCTTCAGGTGACGCAAAGCCCAGAATTTTTGCCATGGCGGGGTTGGCGGAAATGAGGCGTCCGTTCACATCACACTCATAAATACCGTTCGCCATGTTGGCCCAGATACGCTTATAATTTTCTTCTGCCGCAGCAACGGCGGCTTCAGCGCGCATGCGTTCTTCCAGATCGGTAATCGTCCCAACAACGCGCAAGTTTTTCCCTTCATCCTGACGCAGCATAGATATGCGCATTTCGGCGGGGCGCTCCTGACCGTCTTTGGTCAGAATATTGATCTTGGCTGTATAGGGCCCCTTTTGACGGTTAATCAGCAGATACATTTCGCGTTCCTGCTCAAAACGGTCTTTTTGCGAAAAGAAGGATGTCAGACGTTTGCCGATTGTCTCGCCAATTTCGAGGCCCGTAATACGCGACCATGTTTCGTTGATGAACTGGATATCGCAATTGGCATCCACTTCGAAAATCACGTCGGAAACCGAATTGATGATCGCACGATTTTCGCGCTCCGATTTACGCACGGCAAAGTTCAGTCGCTCGCGCTTGCGCATTTCCAATGACAGCTCATAGTTTTTATCTGTCAGGTTCTTGTTCATCCCCGCCATATCTTTGGCACGTTTATGCCCTGCCATTCGCACGACAAGGATCAAGCCTGTAAAAACGAGCATTCCCCCTGCAGCCATAAAGGGCACGAGGAGGAAGGCGTTCATCAAGCCGGAGGGCAGATAGGTCGCACGTCCCGAGACATACGTTCCGAACAATTGCTTGTCGATGCGCAGCGGCGCAGTTTCCAGACTCATCAAATCTTTGGTATTGCCTGAATCCGTGACCGTGAGCAGAGGATCCATCAGACCATCCATCTGCAAATCCAGCTTTGCAACATTGGCAAAACTGGCGAGTTCCTCATGCAAGAAAACGGCCTTGGGTGAAATCACTGTAATCAGAATCCCCGCAGCAGGACCTGCCCCCAAAACATGCCCGACAGCGAAAGGCTTTGCCGCCACCGCCCAGTTTTCCGTGTAATAGGGAAGCGGTTTAATATTCATCGGAATAATTGCCGCCGCACCAATCCCTTTATTTTCAGACATAAATGTCTTCAAAGCCGTCACATTTTCAGGGGTAAAATACTGGCTGTTGATCAAAGACGGGTTCGTATTACCGATCAACGCAGCGGGGGCCAATGCCTGCTGGGACGCTATGGCAGACAGCTTAATCCAGAAGACGGCGTCAAATTCCTTGAACGTCATTTGCGTCAGCACATTGCGCGCAAGTTCAGGATCAAGCCCTACGCCACGGTTCATGATCGAGACAACCGAGGCGAGATTTTCGTAAGAAGCCTCGACTTTTCCGAAATCTTTGTTAATTTCCTGAGAAAGCGCAGCTTGGCGGCCCGTTGTCACTTGGGTAAAAGAGCCTGTCGCATAGGCGTGAACAGCGAAGTAAATGATCACAGCCGCAACCAGCCCAGCCACGGCAACAGCGAGCTGAGAAATCATGTAACTATTTGATTTTCCTTTCGAAAAATCGAATAGCTCCTGTATCTGTTTGAACGACATGTCCACGACTTGCGAACTCTCGGGTAGAACTTACAACTTTAACCTTGCCAAAAAGGTGTTAAGTTTTTGTAAAAATAAGGAAATTTGGCTTTGTTAGACATAATTACATTTGATGACTTTTTGAAGGTCGATATACGGGCAGGCACGGTTCTTACGGCTGAGGAATTCCCCGAGGCGAGACGCCCTGCCATCAAGATGACGATTGATTTCGGACCTGACATCGGGGTGAAGAAAACCTCGGCACAGGTTACAGAACATTATACACCTGAAATGCTTGTAGGGCAACGGGTTGCGGCTGTAACGAATTTTGCCCCGAAACAGATCGGCCCGTTCATGTCGGAAGTGCTGGTTTTGGGCTTTCACGACGACCAAAAAGCCGTCAATCTGATCAGCTTCGATGCCCGCGTGCCTAACGGCGCAAAGCTTCTATAAGGGAAGCTCAATACGAGCCGCTACCCCGCCCATATCCTGCGATTTATGCAAGGTTAACAACCCGCCATGGGCCAGAATAATATCGCGGGCAATGGTCAGGCCCAAGCCGACACCGCCCGTTGAAAGCCCCCTCGCCTCATCCAGACGGTAAAAAGGCTTGAAGACCTCTTCAAGCTTATCCGCAGGAATACCGGCCCCGTTATCTTCAACCTCCAAAATGAAGGTTTCATCGTCACATGAGGCGGTGACGCGGATTTTCTCACCATAGCGCCCCGCGTTGGTGAGCAGGTTCGAAAGTGCGCGCTCAAACGCCATCGGGCGCAGCGTGATAAACACGTCCTCGGCGCAATGATTAACCAGCTCAATCTCCAGATTTTTATGCGCCATTAAGGCGTTACGGATAAAGCCAGCCAGCGCTACGCGCTCGACAGGCTCATCCTCACCGCCACGCACAAAATCAAGATACCCCTTGATCATGCGCTCCATTTCATTGATATCAGCCTTCATATCCGCCGTATCCTGATTATCTTCCATCATGCTCATGGAGAGCTTCAAGCGCGTCAGCGGTGTACGCAAATCATGGGAAATACCCGCAAGCATAGCCGTGCGCTGATCCATCTGGCGTTGCAGACGTTCCTTCATCACAATGAAGGCCGTTGCGGCTTGCCTGACCTCACGCGCCCCTGTCGGCTTGAATGAGGGAGCTTCCTGCCCGCGACCGAAACGCTCGGCAGCAATCGCCAGACGACGGATCGGACGCACCTGATTACGCATGAACAAGAGGGCGATAAAACTCAAAAGCAATGCCGAAATCACCATCCACAAAAGGAAGATATAGGACGAGGATGTATAGATGCGTCGCTCGGGGAATGTGAAGACATAAACAGCCTCTTTTGTCTTCACGAAGATCGAAATGGACCCGTCATGATAAAAAAGGCGAAACGGAGCGTTTAGCTTTTCCTTCAATACCTGATCAAGATATTTTGTGACCCAGCGCTCCCAGATTCCTTTGCCGAACTCATTGCTGTGCGGGAACTCGGAAATCTCCGAAACGGTCATACCGAAATTTTCACGGGCCAGCGTATTGATGGATAACAGCTCGTCCGTCGTGTTACGTGTCGCCAGAAGAAAGGTCACCTCCCCTGCCACGGCCTCCGCCAGACGTGTCGTCATTTTGCGGAAGTGATTATCCAGAAAGACGCTCGTCAAGATCACCTGCAACAGGATGACAGGCACCAGAATAATCAGAAGCGAACGCCCGAACAATGTACGAGGCAAGAATGTGCGCAGCTCAAGCATGAAGAACATATCCTTTTCCGCGAACAGTCTGCAAAAGGCGTGGCACTTTCGGGTTATCCTCGATCTTTTTTCTCAGCCTTGTCACCTGCACGTCAATCGTGCGGTCTTGCGCCTCCATATCCAGAATACGGCAGAGATCCTCACGTGTCACAATGCGGCCTTGTCGTTGCACGAGAGCTTCCAGCAAGCGGTTTTCAACTTCCGTCAGGCGAACCGCCTCACCATTGTCGTGGGTCAGTTCGGCACGTTTTGATTCATACATCCACGGGCCGACCTGCCTTTTCTCGGCTCTGACGGGCGCACTGGCGCGCCGCCTTAAGATTGCGCCAATGCGCATCAAGAGTTCCTGCGGCTCAAATGGTTTGGCAAGGTAATCGTCACCCCCTGCCCCGAAGCCTTCCACCTTGTCCTCAATCTCGGAACGCGCTGTTAAAAACAGGATCGGCACGTCGGAGAGTTCGCGATGCGCCCGCGCAAATTCAAAACCGCTCATGCCCGGCATCATTACATCGACGATCAGCAAGTCAAAAGCGAGGCTCTTCAAGATGGCGGTCGCGTCTTTTGCATCCTCGGCGACAGACACGAGAAAGCCCTGATCCTGCAAATAGCGCATCAGCAACGTGCGAATGCGCGCATCGTCATCAATTACGAGGATATGTGTTTTGGCGGAGTTCAGTTCCATATTCACGTTCGCATAAAAGCGTGATTTAATATTCACGTCCATTTGAACCCTTTTTATACCGTAAGAAAACAGGAAAAACCATGCTGCTTCCCGAGACAACCAAAACAAGTCACCTCTGGATTGACGGCAGCTTTGTCCCATGGTCGGAAAGCACGGTCCACCCGATCACGCACGGCCTGCATTACGGCTCTTGCGTGTTTGAGGGTGAGCGCGCCTATAACGGGCATATTTTCAAAAGTATGGAGCACACCGAGCGCCTGTTCCGTTCAGCGCAAATCTTGGGTATGGAGATCCCCTTCACCCCTGATGATATTGAAGAGGCGAAAGCCGCCCTTTTAAAAGACAGCGGCTTGAAGGATGCCTATTTGCGTGCCTTTGTCTGGCGCGGCGGTGAGGCCATGGGTATCTGGGATAAGGACTGCAAAACCCACGTCGCAGTGGCCTTGTGGGAATGGCCCTCCTACTTCCCGCCTGAGCTGCGCGAAAAAGGGATTTCATTGAAAACCGCAAAATGGAAAAAGCCGTCTCCCGAAACAGCCCCCGTCCACGCCAAGGCCGCAGGGCTTTATATGATCGGAACCTTATCCAAAGAAGAAGCGGTTAAGGCCGGTTACACGGACGCGTTGATGCTGGATTACCGTGGGTTTGTCGCAGAGGCCACAGGCGCAAACCTCTTCATGGTCAAAGACGGGCAGATTTTCACCCCCACGCCCGACTGTTTTTTGAACGGCATCACACGCCTCACCGTCATAGACCTCGCACGTGAGGCGGGCCTCACTGTTACCGAAAAACATATCTCTTATGATGAATTGATGGGTGCGGATGAAATCTTCATCACCGGCACCGCCGCCGAAGTCACCCCCATCGGCAAAATTGATGCCTCGAGCTTTTCAGTCGGCCCTGTGACGCGACAACTCCGCGACGCTTATGAGAGATTGGTGGGGAGATAATCACACATTAAACCTGAACAGGATGATGTCGCCGTCTTTGACGATATATTCTTTGCCTTCGGAGCGCATCTTGCCCGCTTCTTTTGCCCCGACTTCGCCATTGTGCGTAACGAAATCATCGTAAGCGATGGTTTCGGCGCGGATAAAGCCTTTTTCAAAATCGGTGTGAATGACACCTGCGGCTTGCGGGGCTTTGGCGCCCACGGGGATGGTCCAGGCTCTGGCTTCTTTTGGCCCAACGGTAAAATAGGTTTGCACGTGAAGAAGCTTAAAGCCCGCACGGATGATTTTATTCAAGCCCGGCTCTGTGAGGCCCATAGACTCCAGCAAGTCTTTCTTGTCATCTTCACTGTCAAGCTGGGCGATCTCGGCCTCGATGGCTGCGGAAATCACAACCGATTCAGAGCCTTGCTTGGCAGCCATCTCAGCAACTTTTTTCGTCCAGTCATTCCCTGTCGCGGCATCAGATTCCGAGACGTTACACACATAGAGAATGGGCTTTGAGGTCAGAAGCTGGAGCATGCGGTAAGCTTTGCGCTCATCCGTTGCGACATCGACTTTGCGCGCCGGAATCCCTTGCGAGAGCGCATCCTTGATGCGGGTCATCAAATCAAGCTGGGCCTTGATATCCTTATCGCCCGATTTCGCCTTTCTGGATTGGCCCTCAATCTGGCGCTCTAGAGATTCAAGGTCAGCAAGCAGCAGTTCGGTTTCAATGGTTTCGGCGTCACGAATAGGGTCGACCGAGCCTTCGACATGCGTGATATCGGAATCTTCAAAGCAGCGCAAAACATGGCAGATCGCATCCGTTTCGCGGATATTGGCAAGAAACTGGTTACCCAAACCTTCGCCTTTACTCGCACCTTTCACAAGGCCCGCAATATCGACAAATTCCAACTGGGTGGGCACGATTTTTGCCGATTTGCCGATCATTGCGATCTTGTCCAGACGCTCATCAGGAACAGCAACTTTGCCGACATTCGGTTCAATCGTACAGAAAGGAAAGTTGGCGGCTTGGGCCGCAGCCGTTTGTGTCAGCGCGTTAAACAGCGTTGATTTTCCGACATTGGGAAGTCCGACGATACCGCAATTAAAACCCATTTTGATCTCTTTCTTTTCTTCTTTTCTTAAGCTGACTGCACCGCACGCGAAACTTCTGTCATAAAATCGGCACTATTGCCTTTCACCAGAAGCTTTGCCTCTTTTGCCACGGCAGCCAGCAGCGTTTCAAGCCACTTTGTATCTTCTTTGGAAAAATTACCTAAAACATAGCCATGCACGCGGGCTTTATCGCCCGGATGCCCGATCCCTAAACGCACACGCTCGAAATTCGGCGTGCCGATGCAGGCCTCAATGGAGCGCAAACCATTATGCCCCGCATTGCCGCCCCCAACTTTGACGCGCACCTTACCGGCCTCTAAGTCCAGCTCATCATGAAAGACGCTGATCGTTTCAGGGGCGAGCTTATAAAACTTGGCGATTTGGGCAACAGAGTGCCCCGATTTATTCATGAAGGTCATGGGCTTAAGCAACCCTGTCTTTGTCCCGTCAATCACGACTTCGGTGTACAGCCCCTGATATTTGGATTTGAAGGCGGGCGCGCCGTATTGATCGGCAATCGCATCAATCGCCATAAAGCCGATATTATGGCGATGCTGTGCGTAATCCTTGCCCGGGTTGCCCAGACCAACCAGAAGCTTCACGAGGGGCTCTCTTTCCTTCTTGAAAAACCAGATCATCTCTGTCCCATCTTTACCAAAAAAGAAGCGGGGGAGAAAAGCCCTAAAGCTTATCCTCCCCCGTTCTTTCAATTCGGGTAATGTGCCTTAAAGACTTATTCGGAAGCTTCTTCGGCAGGAGCATCGCCTTCAGCGGCTTCTGCACCTTCTTCAGCTTCTGCTTCACCTTCGGCGGCTTCGCCTTCGGCTGTCTCTTCGTCTTCATCAACGGCAACTTTCGGTGCAGCCATTGTTGCAATCGTAAAGTCACGATCGCCAATCGCAGGATGAACACCTGAAGGCAGTTTGGCATTCGACATTTTGATCGAGTCACCAACTTCAACGCCTGCGAGGTCAAACTCGACAGACTCAGGGATGGCGGTTGCAGAGCAAACCAGTTCGATCTCGTGGCGAACGATATTCAGGATACCGCCTTTGCGAAGGCCCGGGCACTCTTCTTCATTGATGAAGTGTGCAGGAACATTCACGGCGATTTTCGTTTTGCTTGTCACGCGCAGGAAATCGATGTGTTCGACGCGGTCTGTGACAGGGTGCGTTTGAACGTCACGGGCAAGAACGTGATGTGTGTCACCACCCTCCAGCTTAACGTCACACAAATTCGTAAACATGTGGCCTTTGTGATACTCGATCTCGGTTTCCTTGGCAGGCAGGGAAATCAGAACGGGTTCTTTGTTATCGCCGTAAATTACGGCTGGAATACGGCCATCTCTGCGCAATGCACGAGCGATCCCCTTACCGGCTCGGTCTCGAGGTTGCGCGGCCAGTTTGTACTTCTTAGACATTGGCGTGTCTCCTCATTTTCGGTTTTTAAAAAATAAACAATGCCCGCCTCCAGGGGGGTCTTGGGCATTCGAAGATGCGTTTAAAGCAGGAAATGAGTCGACAATCAAGCAAAAAGCACCCGCGAACGCTCTGTTCGCAAAGGTGCTTTTTTAAAAGACTTTAAGCTGTGCTCTTAAGCGGCGTAGGTCTTTTCCCAATCATCGAGTTCTTTTTCGATCTCGTCTTGGGCTTTGCCGTAACGCTCTTGCAGGACCCCGGCAAGTTTCTTGCGGTTACCTTCAATGACATCCATGTCGTCATCGGTCAGCTTGCCCCAGCGCTTTTGCACATCACCTTTGATCTGTTCCCATTTACCTTCGATAATATTGCTGTTCATTGTCTTTCTCCTTTTTTAAATTTGAAATTGAACGACTTTGCCTGCCACGAACGCGGCAGATGCACAGCATGTTCCTTAAAAAGAAAAGAAAGATCGAGGGAACTTAGCCCAAGATCGCGGAAACGGAGCGATCTTCGGCAATACGGCGAATAGCCTCACCCAAGAGCGGCGCAACGGAGAGTTGCTCGATATTATGCGCAACACGCACCGCTTCGGTGGCAGCGATTGAATCCGTAATGACCAGAGATTTCAGCGGGGAGGATGTGACACGGGCCACAGCACCGCCCGATAAAACACCGTGCACGATATAGGCGTGCACTTCTTTGGCACCCTGATCCATCAGTGCCTGAGCCGCATTACAGAGTGTTCCGCCTGAATCGACAATATCATCGACGATCACGCAGACACGGCCCTTCACATCACCGATAATGTTCATCACTTCGGAAACGCCTGCGCGCTCACGTCTTTTATCAATGATCGCAAGATCGGCATTAACCTTTTTCGCCATGGCACGGGCGCGAACCACACCACCCACATCGGGTGACACCATGACCAGTTCTTCCCCTTTGAAACGCTCTTCCAGAACGGGGGTAAAAACAGGACCGATAATCAGATTATCGGTCGGCACATCGAAGAAACCTTGAATTTGACCCGCATGGAGTTCCATGGTCAGTACGCGATTGGCACCCGCCGTCGTCATCAAATTGGCAACAAGCTTTGCCGAAATCGGTGTTCTCGGGCCCGTCTTACGATCCTGTCTGGCATAACCGAAATAAGGCACCACAGCGGTAATACGGCGCGCAGAACCGCGGCGCAGCGCATCGATTGTCACCAGCAATTCCATCAAATGGTCGTTGCAGGGATTGGATGTAGATTGAATAACGAAAACATCCTCACCACGGACATTTTCGAGAATTTCAGCGAAAACTTCCTTATCGGAAAAGGTGCGGATCGACGCGTCAGCCAGAGGAGTATGCAAATAGTCGGATATGGCGTCAGCCAATTGACGATTGGAGTTTCCGGCAATCAATTTCATGGTCGTGTCTTTACCAAAAGGCTTGTCTTTTTTTAAGGGCGGTTGAGGCGACTATAAGAAACTTCTCATAAAAATCAATCCTCAACAATCATGATTGTGGATAATTGCCGCCCGTAATCCGGCTCGTTTCTGTGCGTTGTGCGGCGATAGGAAAAATAGCTTTCCTCATCGGCATACGTGTCACGCCCTGCCATCCATACTTTTTTCAATCCCGCACGCCCTAAACGGAACGCGATATAGCCCGGCAGATCAAACAGTAACTTCTCAGGATTTTGTCCTGACATGAAAAAGCGTTCGGCCTCTTCATCCTCATCCAGCAGCGGATTTTCAAAACCTTTGGAGACTTCATAGGCACATTGCGCAATCATGGGGCCAAGAGCCGCCTGAATATCCACCGCCCCGCATTCCTTCATGGTATTGATCGTGTTTTCCAAAACACCCCCGACGGCCCCTTTCCAGCCCGCATGCGCCGCACCGATCACGGGTTTGCCTTCCGCTGTTTTCCCCGAAAACAAAACGGGCCCGCAATCTGCGGTCAAGACGCCAAGCGCCACGCCTTTTTTCATCGTGACCAGCGCATCGCCTTCGGGGCGGTCATCGCCCTCACCGTCAACAAGGTGACACTGCGCGCTGTGGATCTGGTAGAGACCAACCAGCTTCTCCCCGCCCATCGCATTCAGAATACGCTGGCGATTTTCCAAAACATGGGGGCGCGCATCATCAGAACCCAGCGCGCAATTCAAGCTCTCATAAATTCCATCGGACACCCCGCCTTTGCGTCCGTAAAAACGGGCCGTGATATTTTGCGGAAAATCGGGCGGGGACAGATGGGGAAGATTAGTGCTCATGACTCATTTTGTCTCATGAAAAACCAGCAGGAACAAGGGGGCGCGTCGCTAGCCCCAGCACCTTAAAAAGACGACCCATTTCTTCACGTGCTGTCAGGCGGGAAAGCGCCACATCAATGTCTTTAGCCTGTTCTGGGGTGGCTTTGGCTTTCAAAGCACCAGCCCTTAACTCAATCCCGAGAGTTTTTAAGGTGAGGCCCTGATCGCGCGCGCCGTAAGTTTCCAAACCTGCTTTATGGGCGGTTAGAGCAAGCGCATAAAAATCGACATGAGCGCTTAAATCCACCTCGCCGCAATTTTGAAGAACATCGGCAAAGGCATGATTCTTCACGCCTTGCAACGTATCGCCCCAACCTTCGGTATAACCATAATCAATGATGTAGGCTGCGCCACCCTGCTTTTTAAGAAGCTCGGCAAGTGCCAAAAGCGCGTTGGTGCGATGTTCGGAAATTTCGGCAATCGCACCCAGACTGGGCCCTTGCGGCAAGGTCAGATGCGCTGTGTCAGAAAGGACATTGATATATTCAAGCTGTCCCTCCCCGTTCACACCTATACGGCGTTCGAGCCACCCGTCCTTAGTCAGGACATACTGGTCTACGGGCAGCGCATCGAAAAATTCATTGGCGATGATTAGAACAGGACCCTGCGCCTTAATTTTTGTCGGATAATCCACCCATTGCACGGGGTTTGGCAGATCAAACTCCGAAAGTGCCTTTTCCTGCATGGCTTTTAAGGGCGGAGAGGCTTCAATCAGCGCCACATGTAAACTGGCGTGAAATTTCGGAAGGCTGCGTGTCGCACGCAAAATATCGGCAATAAGCGTGCCCTTGCCCGGCCCCGCCTCAATCAATGTGACATTGTCGGGAGACCCCGCCTGTATCCAGAGATCGGCGAGCGCCACACCAAACACTTCGCCAAACATCTGTGAAATTTCGGGACTGGTAATAAAATCCCCGCTTTTGCCGATCACCGCCTCACGCGATGTGTAATAGCCATACTTGGGGTCAGTCAGGCAGGCTTGCATATAGGCAGAGACCGAAAGCGGGCCGTCCTTGCGGATGCGCTTTATCAGAGCCGTTTCAAGCGGACTGACCATCTTGTGTCCGCCCTTTAACGACCAGCACGAAAATGATCAAACCGCATACGACCATCAGTGACGAGAGCAATTGCCCCATGCTCAAATGACCGACGATAAAACCGAGTTGTGCATCAGGCTCACGGGCAAATTCAACTATAAATCTAAACGTAGCGTATCCAAACATAAAGACCATTGATAAGATGCCCGGCCTGTCTCTGACCGCCTTGAATTGGGCCATAACCGCCAAAATAACAAAGAGAAGAACACCCTCTAAAGCCGCCTCGTAAAGCTGACTTGGGTGGCGCGGCTCATCCCCGCCGCGTGGGAACACCATGCCCCACGGCCCATCCGTCACGCGCCCATAAAGTTCGCCATTCACGAAATTGGCAAGACGCCCCAAAAAGAACCCGATGGGTGCTGAGCATGCGGACAAATCCGCCAAACGCAACATGTTGATTTTCTTGATACGCGAATAGACGAAAAGCGTGATGACGACGCCGATCACGCCACCATGGAACGACATGCCGCCATCCCACACCTGCGGGATTTCGGAGAGGTGATCGAGGTAAAAATCAAGATTATAAAAGACGACATAGCCTAAGCGTCCGCCAAGCAGAATGCCTAAGATAACCCAGCTTAAAAAATCGCCGATATCGTCCGCATTGGGACGCGTGCCTGCCGGATATTTCTTTGACAAAATGACGGCCCAGCCCCACCCCAGCAGGAAGCCCGCTATGTATGAGAGCGCATACCAGTGAATCTGCAAAGGGCCAAGATTGACGGCAACAGGGTCGATCTGCGGGTAAGTCAGCATGAATTTTCAGCCTTTAACGGTAAGGGTCGGAGGTCGCCATATAATTTTGCACATAGTCGCGCACGCCCTCTTCCAGCGAGGTGAAAGGCTTATCGTAGCCTTGCTTTTTAAGCTTATCCATCGAGGCTTGCGTGAAATATTGATACTTGCCCTTCAAGGCTTCGGGCATGTCCATATACTGGATTTTCGGCTCTTTCTGAGCGGCGATAAAGGTCGACATGGCGAGATCCTTGAACGAGCGCGCCTTGCCCGTTCCGACATTATAAAGGCCACTGACCTGCGGATTATCATGCAGCCAGCACATCACATCCACACAATCCTTCACATAGATAAAGTCGCGCAACTGCCCGCCATCCTCGTAATCGGGGTGGGCAGATTTAAACAGACGGGCTGAGGCACCTGCGGCGACTTGCGGATAGAGCTTGCAGATTACGCTCATCTGGTCATCTTTGTGATATTCGTTCGGCCCATAGACATTGAAGAATTTGAGGCCTACGTGCTGGGGCGGCACAGGTTCGTTCACATCCTTATCTGCCGCATCGAGAATACGCGACACACGGCGGTCTAAAAGATGTTTCGACCAGCCATATGGGTAGATCGGAAGAGCACACGTCT
>JBFWMN010000050.1:0-12987 GCA_050251555.1 Pseudobdellovibrionaceae bacterium
CAGATCGGAAACGCTCATCTCGGGGGCGTTGGTGCGCGTCACAGCTTCGGAAAATAAGTCATCACTCATGATGTCTTTATCTTTAAAGGATGGGGATATATGTGCAAGGGCCTTACCCAAAATTTGCTGCATCGGCACGTGGCAGGGCGATTTATTCGTGCTAAAATCAGTTCGTTATCCTTTTTAAAAAGATGCGGGGGCAAATGTCGGATCTGGCGGATTATAAATATCGTGACGAAGCGTTGATGGTGAAGGAGCTGGCGCGAGCGCTGGACTGGTCAACCGAAGATGCGTCTTCCGTGTCGTCAGATGCCGCCCGTCTGATTGCTTCGGCACGAACCAGACGCCGCAAACCGGGTGAGATTGAAACCTTTCTTCGTGAATACGGGCTGAATACCGAAGAGGGAAAGGCACTGATCACGCTTGCGGAGGCCCTCCTTCGTATTCCTGATGCGGGTACGGCGAATGAGCTGATCAAGGACAAGGTGGATTCTGCCGCTTGGCCCAACACGAAAACTGATGACTGGATGCTCAAAGCCACGGCTTTGGGTATGAAAATCACCAAAAAAACATTGCACTCCCTCATTGGGCGTCTGGGAGAACCTGTTGTGCGCACGGCTGTCAGACAGGCGATGCGCATTATGGGCCGTCAGTTTGTGATGGGGCGCACCATTGAAGAGGCGGTGAAGAATGCCCGTGCATTTACTGACACGGGCGCTGCCATGTCCTATGACATGCTGGGTGAAGGGGCCAGAACGGCTGAAGATGCAGACATTTATTTTGCTGCATATCGCGAAGCCATCGAGTCTTTGAAAAAGCTTCATGTGGCTGGGCGCAGCGGCATTTCTGTCAAACTCTCGGCGCTTACGCCGCGCTATTCTTTTGCGCACAAAGACAGTTGTGTGCCCTTCCTTGCACAACGGCTGAAGAGCCTGTGTCTGGCGGCGCGGGATGCCGATATCCGTTTGACTGTAGACGCCGAAGAGGCAGATCGTCTGGATATTTCGTTGGAGATTTTTAAAGCGGTTGCCTTGTCGCCTGAATTAAAAGGGTGGGCGGGGTTGGGTTTGGCTGTGCAGGCATATCAAAAGCGCGCCTTAAAGGTGATCGACAGTCTGACGGACTTTGCGAAAGAGCGCGGCACGCCGTTCCACATCCGTCTTGTGAAGGGGGCATATTGGGATTCCGAAATCAAGCATGCACAGGTGATGGGTCTGCCCGATTATTCCGTTTATACGCGTAAAAATAACACTGACCTGTCTTACCTTGCCTGCGCCAAAAAGATGCTGGCAGCACGCCCCGCCATTTTATGCCTGTTCGGCACCCACAATGCGCATACGATTGCCGCCCTTCTTCATATGGCGGGTGAAGCGCCTGAAAAATTTGAACTGCAACGCCTGCATGGGATGGGTGAAAATCTCTTCGGGGTGATGGAGGAAGAGCGCAAAACCCCCTACAGCATTTATGCGCCTGTTGGGAAACATGAAGATTTACTGCCCTATCTGGTGCGCCGCTTACTGGAAAATGGTGCGAATTCGTCCTTCGTGCACAAAATTTTTGATGAGAAATACGAGCCAGAAGAGCTTGTCACCGATATTGTCGAGCGTGCGCTCAATCACTCGCTGAAACGCCATCCGAAAATTCCGCTGCCTGTAGATATTTTCCAGACACGCGAAAATTCGCAAGGGCGCGATTTATCGGACGCAAAAACGGTGTCTTACCTCAGTGATGTTTTGAAAGAAACACCGTCTTCGCACAAGACAAGCACAGTGGGCGAGAAGATACTTGAGGTGTGTTCCCCCTCCAATCGTCATGATGTTTTGGCACGTTTACCTATCGCAGGCGATGAAGAGATCGCAAAAGCATTTGAGGTCGCGCAAGTAGCCTTCCCGAAATGGCGTGAAAGCTGTGCCGAAAAAAGAGCCGTCATCTTTGAAAAGGCCGCAGACCTTTTAGAAGAGCGGTTTGACCAGTTCTTTATGCTGGCAGTGAAGGAAGCAGGAAAAACATGGGGCGATGCGGTTGCCGAAATTCGCGAGGCTGTCGATTTTTGCCGTTATTATGCGCAGCAAGACCGCGTTGATTTTGACCGTGGCGGCATTGCTCTTCCCGGTGTGACGGGCGAGAGCAACACGCTCTTTTTGAAAGGGCGCGGGACGTTTGTGTGTATTTCGCCGTGGAATTTTCCCCTCGCCATTTTTACAGGACAAATTGTTGCAGCATTGATGGCTGGTAATTGCGTGATTTGCAAACCAGCCGAACAAACACCGCTGATTGCACGGGAAATGGTGGGGTTGCTGTATGAGGCGGGTGTTCCTGAAGATGTGCTGCATTGCCTTGTTGGGGCGGGCGATCTGGGAGCCAAGCTTGTTGCCCATAAGGATGTTGCAGGTGTGGCCTTTACAGGATCAACCGATGTTGCGCGCCTGATTAATCGTACATTGGCAGGTAAGGACGGGCCGATTGTGCCCCTTATTGCCGAGACGGGAGGTTTGAATGCGCTGGTTGTCGATTCTTCGGCGCTGACCGAGCAGGTGGTGGATGATACGATTTTATCGGCCTTCGGGTCTGCAGGGCAGCGGTGTTCGGCTTTGCGTATCTTGTGTGTACAAGACGATGTTGCCGATAAAACGATCCATATGCTCAAAGGCGCGATTGCCGAGCTTGAGGTTGGTGATCCAGCCCATCTCGTGACCGATATCGGCCCTGTGATTGATGATGAGGCGCGTCACAATTTGCTGCAGCATATTGAAAAGATGAACAGAAAAGCGTGGCTTTTGGGGGCGGCGCGATTGTCACCTGAAACGGAAAGTGCGGGTTATTATGTTGCGCCTCATGCTTTTGAAATTCCCTCACTTGATATGATTGAGAAAGAAGTGTTTGGCCCGGTCCTGCATGTCTATCGTTATGCCGCCAAAGACCGCGCCAAAGTGATTGAGGCCCTGAATGCCAAAGGCTATGGGCTGACATTCGGTGTCCATAGCCGTATCAGCACGAATATTGAAAAAATCTCGGGTCAGGCCGATGTCGGGAATGTCTATGTGAATCGTTCGATTATCGGGGCGGTGGTGGGTTCGCAGCCTTTTGGTGGGCGCGGATTATCAGGCACAGGCCCAAAGGCGGGCGGCCCGTTCTATCTGCATCGTTTTGCAACAGAAAAGGTGGTCAGCATCAATACGACGGCCTCGGGCGGCAATACGACGCTGGTCTCACTGGAAGATTAAAAGCTGTTACTGGTTAGCAGGTGCTTGCGGGGCTTGTGCCAACTGCACTTGCTCGGTTGTGTTTTGCGGTTGGGCGACTGCAGCTGCAGGCTCCCCGCTTGCAAGCGCCCATGCGCCAAGTATTGTCGTTCCCAACATGCCGCCGAGAAGGGCAACAGGAAACCATGAGGGCATGGGACGATTGTCGTTTTCAAGTGAGAGGATCGGGCGGGCCATTTTGAAGCGGCTCCTTTATCTATCGTAAGGTGAGTTTAAACTTTTTTATTGTCTATTTTAGCCGCAATTTCTCTGCGGTTCGACGCGCTGCTGCGTATATCCGTCAGCCTGTCTGTGTCCAAATGATTGTGACACTTCATCCATGAATTTGCCAAGTTTGCAGTTCACTTGCTCCACAACGGCTTCAGGTGGATTGTTATATAGCGCAACAGCACCAAGGAATGTTACGGCGAGGCCGATCCCGACACACCACGCAACCCCTTCAGGACTTGTCGTGTTTTCGGAACGCGCAGTTTTTTTCTGTCTGTCTTCTTCGGGGGGGTAGTCAGGGGTCGGCATATCCTCTTCCCTTTCCTTATTCCGGTGCAACGTCAATGTATGTAACGGAAGGTTGCGCGGCAGTGTCTTTGGGCCAGAAATAGGTTGCGGCCTCGGCAGCAATAGAGCTTACAGCCAGACCAGTGGCACCGATCGCAACCAGCATCCATGTCGGCATCATTGTTTTGTCGTAAGTGTCGCGAATCCCCGTTTCGGGCGCGTAGGCATCGCTCAAGTCATATTTTCCGATACGCATAATAACCATCTCCCTGATGATTTTTGTTTTTTTTAGTCTTAGACCATCGTTAAATACTATGTAAAGGGAAAAATTTGCGATCTTTTCTTGAGCCGTGTTTCATCGTATAGATATGTCCCATGAAAATCTTACTGATCGGACAAGGCGGGCGTGAACATGCATTGGCGTGGAAGCTCTCGCAATCATCTCAATGCACTCATCTTTTTGCTGCACCTGGCAGTGCCGCGATTGACCGCGAACCCAAAGTGACTTGCCTGCCTTTTGGCGGCGAAGCCATTACAGATATTTGTGCGTTCTGTGCTGCTGAAAATATTGATCTTGTGGTTGTCGGCCCCGAGGCTCCGCTGGTTGCAGGCCTTGCAGATGCTTTACGCGCACAAGGTGTTGCCGTCTTCGGTCCTTCTGCCGCCGCGGCCCGGCTTGAGGGCTCAAAAGGCTTCATGAAGGATTTGTGCAAAAAATACGATATTCCGACAGCCGCTTACGGGCGCTTTACGCAAAAAAATGCTGCAATGGAATTTATCCGTTCGCAAAACCTGCCTATCGTTATTAAGGCCGATGGTCTGGCAGCGGGGAAAGGCGTGATTATTGCGCAAAGCCTGACTGAGGCCGAAGAAACGCTGGATGATATGCTTGTCGGCAACGCGTTTGGCGATGCGGGTTCTTCGGTGGTTGTCGAACAATTTCTGGATGGTGAGGAAGTCAGCTTCTTTGCACTGTCAGACGGTGCGCATGTCGTGTCTTTCGCAAGTGCCCAAGACCATAAACGCGCTTTTGATAATGACGAAGGTCCGAATACGGGCGGCATGGGTGCTTATTCACCTGCACGCGGTGGCATCTGGAATGAGGCACTTGAAGCCGAAGTCATGGAAACGATTATTCAGCCGACCGTTGCCGCAATGGAAGCGGAGGGAGCACCCTTTAATGGTGTTTTATATGCGGGTCTGATGATCATGAAGGGGAAACCCTATCTGATCGAATATAATGTCCGCTTCGGCGATCCTGAATGCCAGCCGATGATGATGCGTTTGGAAAGTGACCTTGTCGATCTCTTAAAAGATGCGGCAGAAGGCAATCTTGCCCGCTGGGACGACAAACTACGCTTTTCTCCGCAAACGGCTCTGACGGTTATTCTGGCAGCGAAAGGTTATCCGGGGACTTATCAGAAGGGTACGTCCATCAAAGGTCTTGAAGCGATTGCCGGAACGAGCGACACGAAGATTTTTCACGCAGGAACAATTCACGAAGACGCGGGTTGGAAGTCTGCGGGCGGACGGGTTCTGGCTGTCAGCGCCTTGGGTGAAAATGTAAAAATGGCACAAAGAAAAGCTTATGCGCTGGTTGAAAAAATCGACTGGCCCGATGGGTTCTGTCGTAGTGACATCGGCTGGAGAGCGGCCTCTTAAACCTTAAAAACAGGTTAAAACGTGACAGACCTCTCCTTGCCGTGGCACACTTTTAAAAAGCATGCCGAAAAAGGCAGACAGGGAGACTGACAGTTTTATGAGCTACCATCTGGATTCAGAGACTATGGATGTGCTGCCTGCGCGTGCGGGGCGCGGTTTTAAGGCACGCATTTTTGCGCAACCCATTGTTTCCCTTCAAACGGGTCTGCTTAAACGCTTTGAGCTTCTGGCACGCATACGCAGTAATAGTGCGGAAACAGACGCGTCAGGCGTTTCCGAAAATGAAAAAATCTACGCCGATCTGGAGCGTTCAAATGCGATTATTGCGCATGATTTGGATGTGTTTCGTCATGCGCACCGCGTTCTCTCTACACTGGTAACACAAATGCCATACGAATCCCTCCCTTCGCTGGCAGTGAATTTTTCACCCAAAACACTCTCAAGCGAGGCTTTTGCGCAAACGCTGGAATCGATTGCCGCCAAAGATGCGCGGCTTTTATCCAAAATTGTTCTGGAAGTAACCGAACGCTACGATTTCGATGATCTGGCGCGGGCGCGGAATAATCTTTTGCGTGCCAGCCATTACGGCATGGATATTTCTCAGGATGATGTTCCTCAAGGCACATGCGCCGCATTGCTTCATGATGAAACACGCGGGCTTGTCTCGACCATTAAGCTGGTCGAGGAAGGGGTTTTGTCATTACGTCAGGTGGCGGGGATTGCCTTTAACCCTTCGCTTTATAAAACCGTGCGTGAAATGATTGAGACGGCGGGCGATATGGAACGCGCCAGAAATGCTGGTATGACGTTTGGACAGGGCTATTTCTTCGGTCGCCCTGTTCCTCTTTCCGAAGCACTGGACGGCTGGGGCGATCCTGCGGCGCGTTAAATTTTGGACGTGCGCTTTTCTTTAAAAAAATCAGTCAAAATTTGACCGCATTCTTCTGCCAAAACACCGTGCGTGACTTCGGGCTTATGGTGAAGCTGGGCGTGGCTGTAAAGGGCGGGACCTTCCAAAACGCCGCCGCTTTTGGGGTCGGCAGCGCCAAACACGACACGTTTGACGCGCCCGTAAGACAAGGCCGCCGCGCACATTGCGCAAGGCTCGAGCGTGACATAGAGGATTGTATCAGGAACGCGTTGCGCCCTGGCCTTTTCACAAGCCTCACGTAAAACCAACATCTCGGCATGGGCGGAAGGGTCACACATTTCACGCGTTCTGTTACCTGCCTGTGCCAAGACCTGACCTGTCGCGGCACACACCAAAACGGCACCGATCGGAACTTCGTCACGGGCCAGACATGCATTTGCCTCTTCCAAAGCCAGTTTCATATAGGTAAGGTCATCATCCATGAGCCAAGATGTAACGCAAAATGAAAGTGGTGAAAAGGCAGAGCGCATTGCGAAAGTGATTGCGCATGCAGGGATCTGTTCGCGCCGCGACGCCGAAGGGTTGATTGCCCAAGGCCGCGTGCGACTGAACGGCAAAGTTTTGGATACGCCTGCGACACTTGTCAGCGATGCCGACCATATCGAAGTGGATGGAGCGCCATTGCCGCGCAAAAATGCGACGCGACTTTTCATGTATCACAAACCGACAGGGCTGGTGACAACCCACAAGGATGAGAGGGGCCGCAAAACCGTCTTTGATGCGCTGCCTAAAGATTTGCCGCGCCTTGTCTCGGTCGGGCGACTGGATTTGAACTCAGAAGGCTTGCTGCTTCTTACCACCGATGGTGAGCTGGCGCGCTATCTGGAGCTTCCTGCAACAGGCTGGTCCAGAAATTACCGTGTTCGGGTTTTTGGCGCGCTGGATCAAAAGAAACTCGACTCGCTCAAAAACGGGATTGAGGTTGAGGGCGTGAAATATGGTCCGATCATAGTGAAGGTTGAAAAATCGGCGCCGACCAATAGCTGGCTTTTAGTCTCTTTAAAAGAAGGCAAGAACCGTGAAGTCAGAAAAGTACTGGGGGCGCTTGGACTTGAAGTCAGCCGTTTGCTGCGTGTGTCTTACGGGCCGTTTCAACTGGGACAATTACCGCGAGGCAATATCCGAGAAGTGCACACGAAAACCCTGAAAGAGCAAATTCCGGGATTTTTCAAAAAATGAGAATAACGGGTGGTAATTTTCGCGGGCGACTTCTCGAGCAACCCCGAGACAATCGTATCCGTCCGACCTCGGATAAGGTGCGGCAAGCGATCTTCAATATGATTGAGGCACGCGGGCGATTGCATGGCGCGATTGTAATGGATGCCTTTTGCGGGACAGGTGCGCTTGGACTTGAGGCGCTTTCAAGAGGGGCAACGGCGTGCATTTTTTCCGATAACGACCCGACCTCTCTGGCTCTGGCAAAGCGCAACGCAAAAAGCCTTGAGATCACCCACACCGAATTTTTGAAAATGGATGCGGGGCGTGCACCCCAGCCCAATCATCTTTTCGGCAAGGTGAGTTTGTTGTTTTTAGACCCACCTTATAAGAAGGGCTTGATTGCTGCGTCTTTGACAGCACTGACCGAACAGGGGTGGCTGGCTGAGAATTGTCTTATTGTTGCCGAAAGCGAAAAAAATTATGCGCTGGATGATGTGCAAATTTCATATGACTTGCTGCAGCAAAAAAATTACGGCGATACATCCGTTCATATCATGGAGCTGAAATCATGAGTTTTCAGGACAATCTTAAAGAGATTCGCAAAACAATTGAGCGCGTCGGGAAACATCGTGACGTGGATGTCTCCACTATCCGTGTTGTTGCGGTTTCCAAACAACAACCTGAGGAGCGCATCCTCGAAGCATTAGAGAGTGGCTATCGCCTGTTTGCTGAAAACCGCGTTAATGATGCCGCCAAAATCTGGGGTGGCGAACAGGGTTTAAAAGCCCGTTATGACGGCGTGGAGTTGCATCTGATCGGTCACTTGCAAACCAATAAGGTCAAAGAGGCGGTTGCTCTTTTTGATATGATCGAGACGCTGGACAGTGTTCATCTCGCAGAAGAGCTTGCCAAGGAAATGGAGAAGCAAGTTCGCCGTGTTCCGCTTCTAATTCAAGTGAATACGGGTGAGGAGCCACAAAAAAGCGGGATTGCTCCCAAAGATTTGGATGCGTTTGTTGCCACCTGCCGCAAGCTGGATTTACCCGTTCAGGGATTAATGTGCCTGCCCCCTGAGGATGAACCTGCGGGGCTGCATTTTACGTTTTTAAAAGAGCTCTCGGAGCGTGTGAATTTACCCAAACTCTCAATGGGGATGAGTGGGGATTTTGAAAAGGCCGTGCCATTTAAACCGGATTATGTGCGGATCGGGTCTGCCCTTTTCGGAGCGCGAAAGGTTTAATCGTTATAACGACCTTGCAAGGAGGTCGACTGATAGTGCGGTTCAGCCTTCAAATCGGCATAGGCCAGAGTGGATCCTAAGACCTCTTGTTGTTCCTCGGCGGCGGATTTCGGTGCATCAAACACGCTGACACCCAACATAGCTCCCGCATGTTCGGCGAAGTCTTTGCCTGTTTCTTCCTTCACAATCACATTGGCAACGGCTGACCCTGCCCCGATCACGCCGCCAAAAAAAGCGCCGCCGATAATTTGGGAAACGGGCTTGATCGTGTCGCCTGTCGCATGGCGATAAAGCGGCCCAACAAGCGGGATGTGCTGGAGGGGGTTGACCATATCAAGCAGATCGGCAAATCCGAATTCCTGCGGGTCGGCACCTTTGGCGCGGGCAGATTCTGCCAAGTTGCTGGCGGAGGGAGGGGGAAGGGGTGCGCCGGGTTGAGGGGTATTGAGGGCTGTTTGCAGGTTTTCTTCGACTTGCTGAACCGCATTTTGCGGCTTCGACCAAACGGGGATCGAACCGCCGATGCGCCCGCTACTGTCTTGCCTGTATGACAAAACATTATTTTTTGCGCGGGCCATATGCGCGACATATGGGTTTTGTTCTATATGCATTTTTGAAAAGGCTTTATTTGTTTTTTAAAAACCACAACCGCTTTTCTCCTTGCAAAGCCCGTGCCACAAGCCATCATAGGGATATGAACGTGCCAAATGAGCGACCGCTGATCCTGATTTCCTGCGAGGACGAGCCTCTCAAAACCGTTTTAAGCGATGCGCTGACTGAAACGGCACGCCTTGCGTTTGTAAGACATCAAGATACTGATTTTAAAGAAAAATTAGTTCAAGCCAAAGCGCTCTTGATGGATATGGAGACACCCCTGAGTGCCTTGGAGGATGCGCCCGCCTCTTTGCAGATCGCGCTGATCGGTGATCGGTTGCCTGCCAAGCAACGTATTGATCATTTTTTCAAAACGCCTGTGCGTCTTGGCGAAATCGTGGACTTTTTTGCCGCTATCGTCGAGAAGCGCCAGCTCTCGCGGCATTTGCCGAAAACTCTGCAATTTGGCCCGATCACCTTTGAACCGATGCGCCTGACCATGTCGGATAATGCGGGTCACGAGATTTTATTGACCGAAAAAGAACGCGATGTTGTTCTGGCTCTCTATCAGGCGGCAGATAAAACAATGAGCCGCGAAGCCTTACTGGAAGAGGTTTGGGGGTATGCGGTGGATGCCGAAACCCACACGGTGGAAACGCATCTCTATCGTCTTCGCCAAAAACTCGCCAAACTTAAGGGCGGCGCAGAATTTATTGCGACCACCGAGAGCGGTTACAGACTTCAATAAGATTTAGTAGAGGCCGCCTGTCCCGCTGTTGGGGGCAATCGGAGCGGTGCGATCCACGGGCTGGATATTCTCCAGACCTGATTCATAGCTGGGGCCCTGCTGGGCACGATTAGGCGAATAGGCGGCATTAGGATTGTAACCCGGAGCAGTCATAGCATTCGGGTCGTAGGGCGCATTCGGGTCATAGGGTGTGTAAACCGTTCCGGCAACTGCACCGTCATCAATCACAGGCGGACGGGTGGAGGGCTCGGTGCCAGGCAGGAATGCTTCCCAGATGCCGTTCTCGTTCAAAGGTGAGACGCGCTGGCCTGATTTCGGATCGACGCGTACCAGCTTGATCCCGTCAGGAATACGGAACGGGGTTGCGGGCTCGTCTTTTAATGCATCGCGCATAAATTCTTTAAAGATCGGTGCGGATGTTCCGCCGCCTGTTTCATGCTTACCCAAAGGTTTGGGTTGGTCGAAACCGACGAAAACACCGACGACCAGATCGGGCGAGAATCCGACAAACCACGTGTCTTTGGATTCATTCGTTGTTCCCGTTTTACCTGCCAAAGGACGCTCCAGCTCTTTGAGGGTTTTACCTGTACCGCGCTCAACAACACCTTCCAGAATAGAGACCATTTGATAGATCGTGTAAGGGTTGCCAATCTGCTCGCGCTCATCCGGCACTTCAGGGACCTTTTGACCAGACCAGCGGATTTTCTGCCCACAATTGGGGCAGGGACGGTTATCGGCTTTGTACAGAGTTTTGCCGTAACGGTCCTGAATACGGTCAATGAAGATCGGTGTGATTTTCTTTCCGCCGTTGACAAGTTCACCATAGGCATTGGTCAATTCCATCAAGGTCACTTCACCCGAACCCAGAGCGGTGGACAGATGCGGCTGCATATTGTGACCGATACCGAATTTATTGGCGGTCTCGATGATGTTTTTAATGCCGATACGTGAGGCCAAACGCACGGTCATCAGGTTTCGTGATTTTTCAACACCGACACGAAGCGGCGTTGGACCGTAAAATTTATTCTCGTAGTTTTTCGGACGCCAGACATTCCCTGCCGTATCCACCGATTCAAACGGACCGTCGACAATCAGTGTCGAGGGTGTGTAGCCCTTATCCAGCGCAGTTAGATAAACGAAAGGTTTGAATGACGAACCGGGTTGGCGCTTGGCTTGGGTAGCACGGTTAAACTCGCTGCCGTCATAAGCCCAGCCGCCCTGCATTGCCAGAACGCGGCCCGTGTGCGGATCAATCGCAATGATTGCGCCTTGGACTTTCGGGACTTCTCTCAGGATATAATTTTTAGACTTAGGCTCTTTTTCGACCATCACGATCTGGCCCGCGCTCAAAGGCTTGGTATTTTTGGCCCAGGCGATATCTTCATCGCGGATCTGGCTTTTACTGCCGTCTTCCAGACCGATCTGACCGCCCGCGCTTAAAACAAAGGCAAAATTCCATGAATCGAGCATGCCCTTCTGGCGTGTGACTTTGGCAAGTTCTTCCTGCCAACCCGAAGTCGTATCCAGATCTTTTACAGGACCGCGATAGCCGTGACGACGGTCATAGGCGGTTAATCCGTCTTGCAGAGCCTTTACGGCAATTGCCTGATAGGTCGGGTTCACCGAAGTCCGGATCGAAAGACCGGCTTCCAGCAAACTGTCTTTGCCGTATTTCTTGATCATTTCGCGGCGGACTTCCTCGGCGAAATAGGCGGCATCGACGCGTTCACGTTTGGAATCCTGTCCGACCAGAGGTTTGGCAAGCGCCTTTTCGGCCTGTGTTTCGGTAATATAGCCGTTATCTTCCATGCGCCCGATCACCATATTGCGCTGGGCAAGCGCCTTATCCGGATTGCGGTACAGATTGTATGTCGAGGGGGCTTTGGGGAGGGCAGCAAGGTAAGCGGCCTCTTCGATGCTTAACTGGTCGAGTGACTTGTTGAAATAATTGAGCGCTGCTGCCGCCACACCGTAGGAGCGGTTACCGAGATAAATTTCATTGAGGTAAAGCTCAAGGATACGATCTTTGCTTAAAGCCTGATCGATACGGTAGGCGACAATCGCCTCACGAATTTTACGCTTGTAAGAATACTCGTTGGTCAGAAGAAAGTTTTTCGCAACCTGCTGTGTAATGGTGGAGGCACCGACCATACGCTCGCCGCCGCTGCGCTTTAAGTTGGTGACAATGGCGCGGACAATGGCGAACGGATCGACGCCTTTATGGGTATAGAAGTTTTTATCTTCAGCCGAGATGAAAGCATTTTTGACCAGATCGGGAATTTCGCTTGAAGGTACGAAGATGCGGTTTTCTTCGGCAAATTCGGTCAGCAAGCGCCCGTCACCTGCGTGTACGCGTGTAACCACAGGGGGCTCATAGTCCTTCAAGGCGCTATAGTCGGGAAGATCATGCGAAAAATAAATGAAAACGCCGCTGACAAGCAGAATCCCTGCGACCACCCCGAGGAGGCCGAGCGAGAAACACCACATGAGAAAACGACCAATAAAGCGCATGATATTCAGAGTTGAACTTATGCCATAGGCGAAAGCTGAACGAAAGGGTAATATAACCCGCATGGAGACACAAAAAAAGATATCTGCCGAAACCCTTGTGGCGATGGAAGAATTTACGGGCGAAGATAAAGGGCTTCGCATCGACCATGTCTATAAAGATGAGGCACATGAAGAGAATATTTTCGGGGTTCGTGTTTATCGCCCCGAGGCGCGCTTTTATCTTCACGAAGTTCTGGTGCCCGTCATTGTATTGGCAGGCGAGGAAGCCGCTGCAAAAGGTGTTACGCTGCTTTTGAAAGACGGGCTGCGCACGACTGAGGCGCAAGCCATTATGGCAGAAACCGATATTGCCAAAGCCAAACCTCACTGGTGTGAAGAAACCAGA
>JBFWMN010000051.1:0-12893 GCA_050251555.1 Pseudobdellovibrionaceae bacterium
CGGGTTTAGGGGTGAGCGCATTGATCAGCTTTTGTAAGTCCTTTTCAACGACAATCGTCTTGACGTTGTAGCCAGCCTCAATCAGCGCCTTTTCGACATATTTGCCTTTATCAAGAGAGACCTGACGTTCTGCCGACCATCCACCGACTAATAATGCGACTGTCTTTGCCATGAGAGGCTCTCCTTCATTGTAAAAGCTTGTTATGCTCACGGCCCGGCATCCCGATCCGTCTGATTTCCCAGCGTAGTGCGATTCCATGCGTCTCGTAAACGCGTTTTCTGATCTCTTCGCCGAGATTTTCCAAATCCTGCGCCGAGGCCTCGTTCACATTGATCATGAAGTTACAATGCAGCTCCGACATTTGCGCGCCACCCACCATCAGGCCGCGCCCTCCAACAGAATCAATCAATTGCCAAACTTTCGTGCCTGCCGCCAAGCCTGTCGCTTCCAGTTCGGTATCCGTCGGGTTTGCAAAGGTCGACCCGCCCGTTTTTGATTTAATGGGTTGCGTCTCGGCACGGCGCGCTTTGATCTCGGCAATACGCGCCT
Source organism: Pseudobdellovibrionaceae bacterium (assembly GCA_050251555.1). Taxonomy (GTDB): domain Bacteria; phylum Pseudomonadota; class Alphaproteobacteria; order Micavibrionales; family Micavibrionaceae; genus UBA2137. Next base: position 551 of record JBFWMN010000051.1, read on the forward strand.
CGATCTTAGTCGTTTCGCCTTGCTCGCCCTTGAACAAACCTTCCAAGAAGATCGCATCATAGGGCGCATCCGAATGACGGTAGCTCATCCCCATCTCTTCAGGGGTTTCATGGAAAATCTGACCTGCGCGGTCAACGTAAGTGGCTTTAACCAAAACATCTTTGGTTTCTGTCCCATAAGCGCCCGCATTCATACGCAGTGCGCCGCCGATCGAGCCGGGAATACCGCTTAAGAATTCCAAGCCCGCCAAGCCAAGCTCCGCAGATTTCAGGGCAACATTCATGTCCAATGCCGCAGCACCGACCGTCAGCAAGTCACCGTCTTGTTCAATATCGGTAAATTCGCGTCCCATGCGAATAACAACACCGGGCACGCCCGCATCACGGATAATCGTGTTGGACAAAACCCCCAATGTGGTGACAGGAATATGGGCAGGGCAGGCCTGTAAAAATTCGATCAAATCTTCGCGGTCAGCGGGTTTAAACAGAACTTCGGCTGTGCCGCCTGTCCGAAACCATCCAACTTGCCCCAAAGGTGCGTTTTCGGTGTAACGCCCGCGCACGGGGGGAAGATCTTCAATATCCATCAGTTTCAAATCAGAGAGCATTACGGTTCGCTTTACTGTTCAGCTTTTCCAGCGCTTCGGGCAAGACAGCCGCCCAAGCTGTAATGTCGCCCGCGCCAAGACAAATTACAAAATCACCTGATTGGGCCAGCGCGGCAATCTCGACAGGAAGACTTTCCGCGCCCCCCTTCAAATAGCGAGCATCATTGTGACCACTCTCGGACAGACGCTCAACAAGGCTTTCCGCCGAAACGCCTTCAATCGGGCTTTCGCCCGCCGCATAAACGTCGGCAATAAAGACCGTATCGGCTTCATTAAAACAGGTCGCAAATTCACCCATCAAATCGGACAGACGCGAATAGCGGTGGGGCTGGGCGACAGCAATAATGCGTGCCGATGTGCCCTCAACCATTTGGCGCGCCGCTTTCAAGACTGCGAAAATCTCTACGGGATGGTGACCGTAATCGTCAATGACGGTCACGCCGCCCGCCTCACCCGTTTTGGTAAAGCGGCGTTTCACACCCTGGAAGGTGCGTAGAGCCTTTTTCACTTGTGTTTCAGTGAGGCCCAGCTCATGACCGATTGCAATGGCAGACAGCGCATTTTGGACATTATGCGCGCCGGGCATTTGTAAGAATAAATCCGTCCATGTTTCCCCATGCATGGTTACATCGAATGTCGTCCCCGTGGGGCTGGCACGTAAATTGGTGGCGCGGACCTGTGCTTGTGCGCTCATCCCGTAAGTGATCACGCGGCGGTCGGTAATTTGCGGCAAAAGGGCCTGCACTTCGGGGTGGTCGAGACATAAAACGGCAAAGCCGTAAAAGGGGATGTTCTCAACAAATTGACGGTAGGCATCTTTGACGGCATTAAAGTCGCCGTAATGCTCCATATGTTCAGGGTCAATATTGGTGACTACGGCAATGGTTGCAGGCAAACGGGTGAACGTCCCGTCACTCTCGTCGCTTTCCACCACCATCCATTCGGATGCGCCTTGGCGGGTATTGGTCCCATAAGCATGAATGATGCCGCCATTTACAACTGTCGGGTCAAGACCGCCCTCTTCGAGGAGTGTGCCGATGATGGATGTCGTAGTGGTTTTGCCGTGTGTGCCGCCAACCGCAATCGCAGTTTTAAAGCGCATGAGTTCCGCCAGCATATCGGCACGCTTTACGACAGGGATTTTCGCCGCACGGGCCGCGATCAGTTCGGGATTATCTTTTTTGATAGCTGAAGAAACAACAATGGCACCCGCCCCTTCGATATGGGCGGCATCATGCCCAACAAAAACGGCAATGCCCTTGGCACGCAAGCGTTTTACATTGGCATTGTCCGAAATATCAGACCCCTGCACCGAATATCCCATGCCGTTCAACAGCTCAGCAATACCGCTCATACCTATTCCGCCGATGCCGACGAAGTGAAGCGTTCCGATATCCAGTGTAGTTTTGCGCACGGTGTTGACCCTTAAATAAGCTTATGGGCCTCACCTTCGCATAAAAGGAAAGCCCCTGTCTATATAGGTTTTTGAGGTTTTTTAATTCCAGCCCAAGGCAATTGCAGTGACCAGATTGCCGAGCTTACGGGCGGCATCGGGTTTGGCGGATGATCGGGAGGCCTCTGCCGCCTTAAAGAGAATCTCCGGATGCTGCATGAAGGTCTCGAGGCGTGTTCTTAAGGCCTCAGCCGTAAAGCCGTTTTCAGGCATGACCCACGCGCCACCTTCTTCGGCGACGGCTTCGGCATTCCGCATCTGCTGTTGATCGGCATGGTGCGGATACGGCACGAAGATTGCGGGCCGGCCTGCTGTGGTTACCTCGGCAACGGTCGATGCGCCTGAGCGCGAAATGACCAGATGCGCCTTAGCAAGGCGTTCGGGCATATTATCAAAGAACAACGCGCATTCGGCGGGAATATGGGCCTTCAGGTAGAAATCCTTCGTGGCGGCAAGCTCTTCCTCGGTGCGGCATTGCTGAACGATACGGATACGGCTTTTATAAATATCGGGAAGTGCTGCCAGCGCCAAAGGTAAGGTTTCCGAAAAGACGGACGCGCCTTGCGATCCGCCAAAAACGAGAATGTTCATCTCCCCGTCACGCTGGAGTGCCGGGTAAGGTTTTGTGTAAAGTGCCGCCACTTCGGGGCGCACAGGATTGCCCGTGACAATGGATCTCACCATATCGGTTTCATCAAGGCCCTTGCCACCGGGAAGCGACAAGGCAATACGCTCGGCGCGAGGAGCCAGATACAGATTGGCCTTACCGACAATGGCGTTTTGTTCGTGCAAGATGGTTGGAATATCATTGCGTTGCGCTGCCAGCACGGCAGGAACGGACGGATAACCGCCAAAACCGACAACGACATGCGGCTTCCAGTTTTTGACGAGTTGACGCGCATTCCAATATCCTCTGCCCATCGCCAACAGACCGGCAACTTTCCCCTTCAGACCTGCGCGCAAAGTTCCAGAGGACAAAACGGTATAGTCGAATTTGTGAAAGCCTTTTCCGATATAGGCCTCGCCGCGCTTGTCGGTTGCCAAATGCACGGCAAAGCCGCGACTTAGCAAATCATCGGCAAGGGCAAGGGCCGGAAAAACGTGACCGCCTGTACCGCCGCTGCTAAGGAGAATTCGTGTCTGATGGTTTTCGCTGCTCATGACTTTGCCTTATATAGCAGCGCTTTTGGTGAAGCGCATCCTTTTTCGGCCTTTGCCTGATTTCACAACACCTGAGCGCACTTTGTGACGTGTCAGAGAGAGGATCGCCCCGAAGGAAATACCGATCGAGAGCATCGATGTCCCCCCGTAGGAGATAAAGGGCAATGTCATCCCTTTGGTGGGAAGAAGGTGCAGCGAGGAACCCATATGAACAAGCGCCTGTAACCCGATCATCGCCAATAAAGCCGAACAGGCCAGAATCGAGAACATATCCTCGGATTCCATCAGATGGTTAAAGCCTCTGAGCATGATATAGAGGAAAAGCCCTGCCAGCAGGAAGGTAAAGACAAAGCCGAGTTCTTCACCCGAGACGGCAAAGATAAAGTCGGCATGCGCATCAGGCAGGTGCAGTTTTACAATGCCTTGTCCGGGGCCAGCGCCCAGTACGCCGCCCGCACGAAAGCTCTCGAGAGACTTATCGACCTGATAGGTCGAACCCGCCTCAGGGTTCAAGAAGCGGTCAATACGGCTTTGCACGTGATCGAACCCGTAATAGGCCGACAGCAAAAGGCCAAGACCTGCCAGAAAGACGATGGCAAGGTAACGGAAGCGAAGTCCTGCCAGAAAGATCTGTACGGCAAAAATAGCGGTGACAACCACCGTCATCCCGAAATCGGGTTGAACGAGAAGCAGTGCGACAAAGACGGCATAAAAGCCTGCCGCGTAAAAGTCGCCCGCAAAATCCTCACGTTCCTTCTGGCGCGCCATCAGCCAAGCCGAGACAATGGCGAAGGCAGGTTTGACAAGCTCGGAAGGTTGCAGCGAAAAACCAAAGAGATGCAGCCAGCGCTGCGCACCTTTAATCTCCATCCCCATGATCGGAACAAGTAACATACACAAGACCCCGAACCCGTAGAGAAGCGTACCCGCACGCCACAAATTGCGCGGAGAAAGCATCGAGACACCGAGCATCAGAATGACGGCAGGGACCAGAAAGACAAGATGACGGATCAGGAAGTGGTTTTCAGAAACATTAATGCGCATGGCAACGGCGGGAGAGGCCGTTGCAACCAACACCACGCCGTAAATGATGAGGCCAAAGATAGACAGAAGCATACCCTTATCGACCGTCCAGAACCATGTGCCCAGTGCGGATTTATCAGTACGGGAAAACAGCTTCATTTCCATGACAATCGTCCTTCTATCTCAGCTTCAATGTCGAAAGGCCGATCAATGCCAGCATCATCGCAATGATCCAGAAACGAATCACAACGGTCGGCTCGGACCAGCCTTTCTTTTCAAAATGGTGGTGGATGGGCGCCATGCGGAAAACCCGCTTGCCCGTCGTTTTATAGGATATGACCTGAATAATGACCGAGGCCGCCTCTAAAACGAAGAGACCGCCGACAATCGCCAGAACCAGCTCGTGCTTTGTAATGATGGCGATTGTTCCCAGAAGGCCGCCCAAAGCCAGCGAACCCGTATCGCCCATAAAGACTTGGGCGGGAGGCGCGTTGAACCATAAAAAGCCCATAGCGGCACCGACCACGGCCCCGCACAAAATGGCAAGCTCCCCTGTTCCGGGGACGTAGGAGACTTGAAGATAATTGGCAAAAACCGCGTTGCCCACCAGATAAGCAATTAGGCCGAAGCAAGCTGCGGCAATCGCAATCGGAACAATCGCCAACCCATCCAGACCGTCGGTCAAATTCACCGCATTGGCAGCGCCGATCACAACGAGGAGTGCCCAGCCGCCGAAGGCCCAGCCGATATCAATGTAGAAATCCTTCACAAACGGAATGGCAATTCCCGTATCAATAGCTGGTGGCAGCGCCATTTTGATGCCGATAGTGGCAAGTGTGACAAGCGCAATCTGGATCAAAATTCGTGTTCTGGCAGATACGCCGTCAGTCGAGCGTTTGGTCAGTTTTTTGTAATCATCGGCAAAGCCGATACCACCGAAACCGACCATCACAAGAAGGGCGTACCAGACAAACCGGTTGGACAAATCGGCCCAAAGCAATGTCGAGATCATGACGGAAGCCAAAATCATTACACCGCCCATTGTCGGCGTTCCCGCCTTGGCAAAATGTGTTTCAGGCCCGTCGGCACGGATCGGCTGCCCCTCTTTTTGCTTTTTCTTCAGCCAGCGAATGAAGCTTGGCCCCATCACGAAAGAAATGAGAAGAGCGGTCATAATCGCCCCTCCTGTTCTAAAAGTCAGATAACGGAACAGGTTGAAGAGGATAAAATCATCACCGAGAGGTGCGAGAAAATTATAAAGCATCGGTTCTTATTGCCCTTTCCCGCGCTTGGTCGTGTTGCTGCCTTTTTTGGCGGGAAGAGCGCGTAACGCCTCGACAACCACATTCATTTTGCTACCGAATGAGCCTTTGACCATCACCACATCACCGGGTACCAGCGCATCGGGCACAATCTCGGCGAGTTCGGCAGAGTTGTCTTTGTGACCCCCACGTTGCGAGGGGTCGACCTTATCCGCCAGATTTTTCATGAGAGGCCCACAAGTATAAACCAGATCAATATTGGCAGCTTTGAGCGGGAGCGCCAGATCGGCGTGCAGTTTCGGTCCGTCTTTGCCAAGCTCCAGCATATCACCAAGGACGGCAATACGTCGACCGCCTCTACCCGGATCAATCAGTGCCAGAACCTTGAAGGCCGCCTTCATTGCTGTTGGCGAGGCATTATAGCTTTCGTCAATCAGTGTGACGGGGTTATTCGGATCACCGATATCGAGGCTTTCGCGAGCACCTCTGCCGACTGGGGCTTCCATTTTGGAGAGGGCTTTCAAGGCCTTATCCATGGGTGCCCCGCAAATATCCAGAGCCGCAAGAACCGCCAGAGAATTGATGGCAATATGCTCACCCGAATAGGCCAGCGTGTAGTTGATTTTTTTACCGCGCATGCTGGCGGTGACACGTGTACCATTGGCAGCGACCAAACAATCAATCAGCGTATAATCGGAATCGGGGTGCTTGCCGAAACTCATGACAATCGCGCCGACCTTGCGGGCATAATCCGCCACGCGTTCGAACATCTCCATGTCACGGTTGATGAGAGCAATCCCCCCTTCGGTCAGACCATCGAAAATATGCGCTTTTTCGTCGGCTATCCCTTCGATTTTGCCGTCGAAATGTTCGACATGAACGGGGGCAACGGTTGTGATAATTGCGATATCGGGCTGGACCATTTGTGTCAGAGGGGAAATTTCGCCCGCATGGTTCATGCCGATCTCGAAAATGCCCGTGTCACAGCCGGCATGCATTGCCGACAATGTGAACGGAACACCCCAATGGTTATTATAGCTTTTTTGCGCGGCATGAGTCTGTGAATATGAGCCAAATGCGCGAGCCAGCATCTCTTTCGTACCCGTTTTTCCGACAGAACCTGTGACCGCAATCACGCGGGCCGCAGAACGCGCACGTGAGGCACGACCTAAATCCTGAAGCGCCTTGAATGTATCTTCAACCAACAGGACGGGGGCATCCTCGGCCAACCCTTCAGGGCGGTGATCGATCATCACAGCGCATGCGCCTTTTTCCAGCGCGGCGACAGCATGGGCATGACCGTCACTGTGATCGCCGCGAAGGGCAATAAACAGATCGCCTTTTTGCAAAGTCCGCGTATCAATGGAAATACCCGTGGCATACCATTCACCGGTCGCTGTACCGCCTGTTGCTTTGGCGGCCTCGGCGGCGCTCCAGATCGTGTGAGAAGGTGCTTTTTGGTTCATGCGGCTGATTGCTCCAGTTGTTTCAGTTCGTCGCGTGTGACCTCGCGGTCATCAAAGGGGAGGATTTGGGTGCCGATGGTCTGGCCTGTTTCGTGGCCTTTGCCTGCAATGATGAGGCTGTCACCCGTTTGGAGGGAAGAGAGTGCAAAGCGGATCGCTTCGCGGCGGTCGCCGATATTCTCGGCTTTGGAGGGGTGCGTGATACCGTCCATAATGGATTGACGGATCACGGAGGGGTCTTCGCTACGGGGATTATCGTCGGTAACGATAATCCGGTCGGCAAGACGATCGGCAATGCCGCCCATAATGGCGCGCTTTGCCTTATCGCGGTCACCGCCGCAGCCAAAGAGAACATGGAGCTTGCCTTCCGTGTGCGGACGGATCGCTTCCAATACGGTTTCGAGTGCGCCCGGCTTGTGGGCGTAATCGACAAAGATGGTGGCTCCTTTCGGGTGGCCTTCGACAGGCTCCAAGCGCCCGGGAACAGGTTTCAACTCGGCTGCGACCTCAACCATTTTCGCCACATCCGTATCGGGGCGGCCAGCGAGGATCATACCAAAGGCACATAAGATATTTTCCACCTGAAACGCGCCGATCAAGGGCAGATCAAGCTCGTAACCCTGATCGCGGATCGAGAGCGCCAGTTTCTGGCCCTTCGCATGCAGCGTGCGGGACAACAGAACGATATCACGGCCTTTTGCTCCGTATGTGATATGTGGAATACCGCGCGCCAGACAAATTTCGGCGAGCTTGGCAAATTCGGGAATATCTGCATTCAATACCGCCGTGCCGTTTTCAGGCAGCAGCTCGGCAAACAGACGCGCCTTGGCATTCAGATAAGCAGCAAGGCTCTCGTGATAGTCCAGATGCTCATGCGAGAAATTGGTAAAGGCGGCAACCTTGATAGCAAGCCCGTCCAGACGATGCTGGTCCAGCCCGTGCGAGGAGGCCTCAATGGCAAGATCGGTGACCTTATGGTCTTTGGTCAAAAGCGCGACCGTCTCATGCAATTTGGCGGGGTCAGGACTGGTATGCAGGGTCTTTTCGTAAAAACCGCTCGCATATACGCCCATTGTTCCGATTGAGGCGGCTTTGTGCTCCAACAGATTGAGAAGGACACGGGTAAACCAGACAACCGAGCTTTTGCCCGATGTGCCTGTGACCGCATAGATATGATCGGGCTGGCCTTCATAAAAACGCGAGGCGATCAGTGCATAGGCTTCGCGGGCATTTTTGACGTGAATGATATCATTGCCCGTTTGGCTCTGATCTTCCGTGATGATGGCAGATGCGCCGCGTGCTCTGGCCTGATCAATATAGGCTGTGCCGTCAACATTGACGCCGGAAAGCGCTGCAAACAGGAAGTTCGGCTCGACCTTACGGGAGTCACTCGTAATTCCATTGATGCTTACATCATGGTCGACGGCGCTGTTTAAAAGGGTGGAAAGCTTCATTCGAAGGTCACCCCTTCCACATGCGAGACCATTTGTTTTCCTGAGTGGGCGTCACTTTGCGGGTTCTCGTAAGGCGGGATACCCATGATGGAGACCATGCGCTGAATGACGCGGCCCACAGCAGGGGCTGCGGTCCAGCCCGCTGTGGCATAGCCGTAGCTCTCTTTTGTACCGTGCGGCTCATCAATCAAAACGAACACGGCATAATCGGGATCAGTGACGGGGAATGTGGCAATGAACGAGGAAATCAGGCGCTTATGGTCATACCCGCGTAAACCCGGTTGTTCGGCTGTTCCTGTTTTGCCGCCAACCTCGTATCCGGGCACTTCGGCGTTTTTCGCAGTACCGTCCGAAACAACCAGACGCAAAAGAGCGCGCATGGCTTTGGATGTTTCTTCGGAAACGACACGCACGGATTTGCGTTCTTCATTGACCGAAGCAGGGTTTGACGGATCAGCTTGAGGCAGGACAAATGTCGGATGAACTTGCAGACCGCCATTTACAATTTCAGAAAAAGCTGTCGTCAACTGCAGGGGCGAAACCGCAATCCCGTGACCATAAGAGGCCGTCAATGTGTTCAGGTCACGCCACGGTGTCGGATAGAGCGGCGAACCGATCTCCATGAGCGACACATCGGGTTTGGTCATCAGACCCAGCTTTTTATAAAAGCTTTTTAAGCCATCCGTCCCGACTTCCTCACCGATAAGCGCCGTTCCGATGTTGGATGACACCATGAAAATTTCGGGAACGGACAACACGCGGTTTTCACCGTGATAATCGGTAATCGTAAAACGACCGCGCTTCAATGGCTTTGACGTATCATAGGAATTGAAGATATTCTTTTCGTTCTTTTCCAATAGGGCCGAGATCGAAAAGACTTTGAAAACAGAACCCAGCTCATACACACCCAGCGTCGGACGATTGAACATTTTTTGCGCACTCGGGTTGGACGGATTATGCGGGTCAAAATCAGGCAAAGAGGCCAAGGCCAGAACTTCGCCCGTCTTCACATTCATAATCAGACCGGCACCCGCCTTGGCGGTGAATTTTTCCATCGTCGCGCTGATTTCCTGACGAAGTGCATGCTGCAAACGAATATCGAGGGTCGTGCGCATCGCGTGGTCGGGATCATTTTCCAGCGTATCGTCAAAGCCGCGCTCCAAACCTGCCAGGCCTTTACCATCAACATTCGTATAGCCGACAATATGGCTTGCCAGTTCGCCTTGCGGATAGACGCGGCGGTATTCTTCCTTAAAGGCCAGACCCGGATCGCCGATCTTCATGACCGCCATTTGCTCCTCAGGGACCAAATTGCGCTTCAGCCAGACAAACCGCCCGGGACGGCTCAGCTTTTTCAAGTAGGATTCATAGGTTTCGTCAGGGAAAATCTTGGCAAGCTGCGCAGCCGTTTCCTTGGCATCAATCACAAATTTGGGATCGGCATAAAGCGAGGCGGTTTTAAGCGAAGTCGCCAGCAACATCCCGTTGCGGTCCAGAATATCGGCACGCTTGCCTGATTTGACGGCAGGTTCATAGGAGCTGACCACCTGCCCGTCATCGCTCCAGAAAGCGCCCTGCAGGATCATCAGATCAAACAAGCGCACGGATACGACGAGATAGGCCAGAATAAAGCAGATGCTTAAAACGACGAGACGCGAACGTGCTGTTTCCAGCGCCGCCGAGCGGTTCCCCATGATCGTGAAAGACAGGCGGTGGAGAGGATGGCGTTTCATCGCGTACCCTCCGTTTTCTCATCACCCAGATTATCAATCAGCGAGGTAAAAGTTGTGTCGTCTTTTTGCTCCAGAGCCTCGGCGCGTGACGGCGCGGTCGGTGCCTCCACTTTTCCTGCAGCAGGGGCAACATTGCTTAAAGACGCATCCATATACATGGGCTGCGTTTGCGGCGCTGTTTCATCAACGGGCGGTTGCTTGAAGGCGCGTTGCGGAATGGTCGGCTTATGCGACGGGACGGGCGCGTCTTTCAAACGAATATCCAGCGCCAACGAATTTTCAAGGGTCGCGGGAACAGATGCGGGCTGAAGCATCGGGTTTTCAGCCAAACCTTCCAGACGGTCGGGGCGGTTCAAATAGGCCCACTCGGCTGTCAGCACGCGTGTGCTTTCATGTTCCTTGGCGAGTTGCTCGGCAATTGCGGCAATGGCGCGCTCCTCGCGCTGCACACGTTGCGACACGAAGAAAAGGGCTGTGCCCGATGCCAGTACCATCAGGGTAATGGCAACAAGAGAAAGACGCTTTTTATCCATGGATCAGGCAGCCTCCTTGCAGGTAGTGCGGATCGCCGCACGCAATTTGGCTGAACGCGCACGCGGGTTCAGTTTCGTTTCGGCTTCGGTGGGAATGAGGGCTTTGGAGGTAATCAAGGTGAAAGGCGATGCGGAATGCGCATCTTGGGAGGACGCGTACTTGTCGGTACGCGATTTGGCGGGTGAATTGTCTTTGAGGAATGTTTTGACAATCCGGTCTTCGAGGGAGTGGAAGGAGACGACAACGAGCCGCCCTCCGGGTTTGAGAATAGAGAGAGAAGCAGCTAATGCACGCTCCAACTCATCCAACTCATCATTGACGGCAATGCGCAAGGCTTGGAAGGTGCGCGTTGCAGGATCGAGTTTATCTTTAGGGGAACGCGGTACGGATGCGCGTACAATCTCAGCCAACTGGCCCGTGCGCTCGATTCTGCCATTTACCCGCTCAGCCACAATCGCTTTGGCGATACGACGAGAAAGACGCTCTTCGCCATAGGCATAGATGAGGTTTGCAAGCTCTTCTTCCTCGCGGGAATTCACAATATCGGCAGCCGTTTCGCCGGAAGATGTGTCCATACGCATATCCAGCGGTGCATCATAGCGGAAGGAAAAGCCACGCTCAGCTTGGTCGATCTGCATCGAGGAGACACCGATATCGATAACAAACCCGTCCACTTGCTCAAAACCAGCTTGCGTCAAAAGCTGTGCAACGTCGCCAAACGCTCCATGCAACAACATCAGGCGACCGTCCATTTCCTCAACCAGCGCCTGCCCGTTGGCAATTGCGGTTTCGTCACGGTCAATCGCGACGACGCGGCAATCCGCTTTTCCGAGAATGGCGCGCGTATAGCCACCCGCACCAAATGTCCCATCAACATAAATCTCTCCATCTTTCGGGGAGAGCGTTTCCAGAACCTCTGCCAGCATCACGGGGATATGGGGCGCATCAGTCATTGGCAGCCTCCCCCTTAGCACGCGGGAGCGTCAGCCCCTTGGATTTTACGTTTTTGCGGGCAGCATCCTGACGCGCACTCAAAGCCTTGGGCGACCAGATTTGAAACTTCTTACCCAAACCGACAAACGCCACTTCCTCACCAAGGCCTGCATGGTCAATCATGTTTTGAGGTAAAACGATACGGCCTGTATCATCAATTGAGAGAGGCACAGCCTCACCAAAAATGGTGGTCGCCAGATCGTCCTGCGATTCGGAAAACAGGTCGAAATTATCAAGACGCGCCGAAATCTCATCCATGAATTTGGGTGCAAACCCCTCTAACGCCGCATGATGCGGTGAGCGAAACAGGATGACCTGCGCCCCGCCATCTGCCCCCAAAGCCGCACGAAATGGCGCAGGAACCGAGACACGGCCCTTCTTGTCCAGCTTATTCACGGTGGTGGAGAGGAACAGCGCCACTGTTTTACGACGACTTTCGAAAAAAGTTAGAGAGTTTGGTTTTTCTGCAGAATCACCCACGAAAGGAATTTCATGGATATATATGGGATATCATGGGAAACCATGGGCCGACAAATTGATGCTGATTTTCGCGTCACGTTTATCCCCGTTTTTTCTGGTGAAATATTTTTCCGCTGGCACAATTAAGACGACATGCAAACGAATCATCCCGAAACATCAAAAAAAGCCATTGCCGCC
>JBFWMN010000052.1:0-12581 GCA_050251555.1 Pseudobdellovibrionaceae bacterium
AAAAGCGACATCAAGATATATCCATAAAAATTAAAAAAGGTCGACTTCGACACTGAAGAGCTTTTCAACCATTTGCCCGAAGCCAGCCAAGGCAAAGAGGATCACGAAATCCCCCGGGCGAATAATGGTCCCGCCATTGGGTGTAATAAATTCTTCATTGCGGATGATCGCCGAGACATGCACCTCTTTCGGAATATCGAGGTCACGTAGAGGCGTATTGATAATGCGGCAAGATTCTGATGCCTCGGCCTCAATAAACTCGGCAAAACCCCCTCTGAGTTTATGAACGGCCTTAATACGACCACGGCGCACATGGCGCAAAATGTTCGAAACCGTAATGTCTTGCGGGGAAATAATCGCATCAATCGTAATAGAGAGAAGCAGGTTTCCGTATGTGCTACGCGTCACAAGAGCCATTGCGCGCGGGCAGTTAAACTGCTTGGCTTCCAGAGCGGAAAGCGCATTGGTCTCATCGGAATCCGAAACAGAGATGAAATTCTCGGCTTTTTTAATGCCTGCTTCTTCCAGAAGTTCGGGGTCCAGACCGTCCCCGTGCAAAACGAGGACATTCTCAAGATGCTCGGACAAAAAGCGTGCTCGTGACTTATTCTGCTCGATAAGAGCCACCTGCCCCGCATCCTTTTTCTCGGAAAGACGGCGCGCCAGTTCAAAACCGACATTGCCACCCCCCATAATGACCGTGCGACGGACTTTGGCTTGCTCAAAGCCCAAAGCCGACATGGAGCGGTCGATATCGTCATGGTCGACCACGAAATAAATCTCGTCACCCGGTAAAATCTGCGTATCGCGCTTGGCAATAAAGGGTTTGCCTTTACGGATAATCGCAACGATTTCAGCGCGCAAATCGGAAAAGAGCGAACGCAAATGCTCTAAGGGTGTATGCAGGATCGGGCAATCATCGCCGCAGATTGCCGCAATCAAATAGGCGCGGTTATCATGGATCGGAATAACCTCTGTCGCGCCGCCTACTTGCAAGCGCTGATAGACGGCTTTGGCAACCTCAACCTCAGGCGAGATAATCATATCAATCGGGATATGATCGCGGGAAAACAGGTTGATCCAAGCAGGATTGCGGTAATCCTGATTACGGATACGGGCGATCTTTTTCGGCACGTTAAACAGGGAGTGCGCAACTTGACAGGCGATCATGTTCACCTCGTCATGATGGGTCACGGCGACAATCATGTCTGCTTCGGCTAGCCCTGCTTGCGCCAGAACTTCAGGGGATGAGGCATAGCCGACAATCCCGTTCACATCCAGATCATTGGTAATCGTGTCGATCAGGGTCGCATTGGTATCAATCACGGTGATGTGATTGGTTTCACGTGAGAGGTAATCGGCAATGGCGTAACCCACTTTACCCGCACCACAAATCACAACTCTCATGAAGCCACCTGCTCTCCAACCTTACGTGCCGCTGCTTTTGTATCACCCTCGTCTTCGGCATCGCCTGTGACGTTCAACAGACGGATTTTACGGTGAAGTGCCGAGCGCTCCATTCCGATAAAATCTGCCGTTTTCGAAATGTTCCCGCCAAATCGTGTGATTTGCGCCTTCAAATACGCAATTTCAAAAAGCTCGCGGGCTTCACGTAAGGGCAGATCAAGACAGTTTTGCAGGAACTGCGAAGCGTCCTCGCCCGCATCCTCGTCTTCTGCCAGATATTGCATCAGATCGTCGCCCGAGATTTTCTCACTCGTGCCAAGCCCCATAATCGAGATCCACTCGCAGAAATTCTTAAGCTGGCGCATATTGCCGGGCCAGCCATAGCCTTTAATGGCCACAAGAGCCGAAGAGCTGAGGCGGTCGGACAATATCTTGCCCTTCCCTGCGACAGAGGCGTAGAGCGTATCAATCAAAGCTTCAATATCGGGCAAGCGTGTCTTTAAGGCCGGCATCTGGATCGGCACCACATTCAGGCGGAAATAGAGATCGGTTTTAAACCCGCCGGATTTGACCAGAGCCTGCAAATCTTCAGAAGTTGTGGCAAAGACACGGACATTGACCGGTTGCGCGCCCAATTTATTACTTTGGAGAAGCTGCAGCACACGTTCCTGCATCGAGATAGAAAGTTCATCCACGCGATCCAGAACCATCGTGCCGCCTTCACAGGCACGCACGGTTTCTTCGAAACGGCGGATCATGGCCTCGTCGTCCTGTTTCTGGCAGGAGAGGAACATCAAAGGCTTTTCGGCACGTTCGGAATGCTGGTGCAGGAAGCGCGCCAGTGTCTTTTTTCCTGTGCCTTGCGGGCCTGAAATCAGGATACGACTGTTTGAAGGTGCGGCTTTCAAAGCCGCTTGGCGCAACTGAACAATCACGGGGGAGTCACCCGTCAAATCCACATCCTCGTCGCCTTGTGTTTCTTTTAAAGCCTGATATTCGCTCTTCAGACGTCCGAGCTCGAGAGCGCGGCGCATCATCACCAGCAAGCGGTCGGTCTTGAAAGGCTTTTCCAAAAAGTCGTAAGCGCCGTTTTTAATGGCAGACACGGCAATCTCGATGGTGGAGTGGCCTGAAATCATGATGACGGGCAGGTTCGGGTTGGCATCCATCATCTTCTCAAGAACAGCCAAACCGTCGCTTGTGCCGTTTTGCAGCCAGACATCCAAAATCACCAGATCAAAGCGTGCGGAGGCAAACTTCTCAATCGCCTGTGGCGCAGAAGCGGCGATATCGGTCTTATACCCCTCGTCCTCCAAGATGCCCTGGATCAGAAAGCGGATATCATCCTCATCATCAACGATTAAAATATTGGCTGTCATAGTTTCTTAAAAACGACTCAAAATTCGTGTTTACTCAGTATAGATCAACTCTCTCAGGCTGCAACAGAGGGCGATCCCTTTATACCGGCCTCTGTCCCGGGAAATGTTAAGGCAACTACGCCACCGATACACTGTGCAGGCCATTCAGGCAGCTCTTTCATCCAGTCTTCAGCGCCAAGATGCAGATTACCGCCGTGATCTTCCATAATTTTCTTTACGATCGCAAGGCCCAGCCCCGTCCCCTTGGCTTTGTGCGTAACGTAAGGGTCTGTCAAAGTTTCAGGATCAACACCTTCGGGGAAACCCGGCCCGTTATCGGCAATCACCAGCTTGAACGGCCCATTCTCACCGCCCGTCGCCCAGAAATGTAACTCGGGCGCAGCTTTACGCTCCTCTTCAAGGGCCTCTTCCATCGCATCCATCGCATTTTGCATGAGGTTGGTCAGAACCTGTCTGAGTTGCTGCGCATCGCATTTTAAAGGGATGCGCGCATTGTTTTTAAGATCGCCATGCTTAATGAAGGTCACATGCGGGTGCGCTTCGGTTTGCAGGATAATCAGCTCATTCAAAATGGTTTTGAAATTTTCCTGATGCAAGACAGGCATCGGCATGCGGGCAAAGGCGGAAAACTCGGCAACCATATGTCCGATATCTTCGACATGTTTGCCGATAGTCTGGATGCATTTTTCGAATACCTCGCGCTCATCCTCGGGGATTGCATCCGAAAAGCGACGTTTGATCCGCTCAGCCGAGAGCTGGATCGGGGTCAGCGGATTCTTAATCTCGTGTGCGATACGGCGCGCCACATCCGACCAAGCGGCTTTACGCTGCGCCGACTTCAACGCCGAGATATCATCAAAGGTGATAATAAAACCTTCATGGCCTTTGATGGAATCTTCGGGAGCAATCTTCACGGTCAGGTCATAGCGACGCCCTTTACGGTTCATGTAAGAGACATCCGAGCTTGTGATCGACATGCTGGTCTCGCGGATTTCATTCAACATCGGTGCGAATGCGGGAACGATTTCCTGTAAAGGACGCGAAGTGAGTTCCTCATGCGTATAATCCAGAAGACGCAAAGCCGCAGGATTTGCCAGCAAAATATGTCCTTCGCGGTCCGTACTCAAAACGCCTGATGAGACCCCCGTCAGAACCGTTTCGGTAAATTTACGACGTTCATCCATTTCGCGGTTGGCAGTCACCAGACCTTCGCGCTGTTCGGAAAGCTGCTGTGTCATACGGTTAAAGGAGCGCACCAGAATATCAAACTCTTCAAGCCCCGTATTTTCATTGACCCGCGAGGATAAGTCCCCTGCCCTGATTTGCTCGGAAGCCGATAACAGACGATCAATCGGACGAACAAGTTTACGCGCCAGTGTAAAACCGAACCACAGCGCCGTCCCTGTCAGGGCTACGGTCAGCGCGATATAAACAAGGGTAATCGTGATGCGCAGACCGCCATATTGGCGCTCCAATGCTTCATAGCGTGCCGCCGCAGACCGTGTCGCCTCTACGCGAGAAAGCACAAGCTGGTCAACAAGACGACCGACTGCCAGATAAGCGTCAGGATAGCGCTGCAATTTCACAACAGCGCGCACCCTGTCATCTTCGGAACCTGTAAAGACCACAGCGTCACCCAAAGCCGCATCGGTAAGCGCGTATTCGGGAATGATCTCAGGCTCTAACGTCAGCGCGAGATTGGAACGGGCCAGCAACTTGCCTTGGGAATCAAAAATGATCGCTTCGGAAAGATTTCGTACGAAAATCTGGGTATTGAGAAGACGTTCAAGCGAGGCCTGATTATAGGACACTTGTTCCGATTGCAGGTCGATATCCTTTGCCATGGCCTGTAAATCGGCACGGATCGCATTCTGGTGTTCTGCGAGATAGGATTTGGCGACTTCTTGTGATTCCTCAACAGCGGTGCGGATCTGATCGGAAAACCATGTCTGCACCCCGTAATAAAAGAAAAACAGTGAGAAAAACGCCATAAAAAAGGCAGGAATGAGCGAAACAAGCGCAAAAATCCCTGCCAGCTTCAGGTTTAGGCGTGATGTACGTCCCGTTTTGCTTTGCGAACGGATGAAACGGAAAAGACGCAACCCCATCACCAGAATGATCGCCGTCAGGATAACAATATCGACATCAATCAGTTGGTGAGAGTACGGTGCAAGCGTTTCCGAGAAATAGGAAAAGACTGTCAGTAACAGCGAGGCTACCCCCACTGGTATCAGAAAAGCCAGAATTCGCTCTTCGCGAGAGAGAAGTTTGACTGTAGTATGATAACCCGACTTGCTCATGAAGCCTATGAAATAGCTGATTTTCAGGGCGATCTCAAATAAAAACCGGATATGACACCTCAGAGACTATGAAAAATTTTAAGGCTAAAATGCAAAAGCGATGGGAGGAACATCGGATCACTCTCGGCCTCGTCTCTTTGAAAGACCCGCAAATTCTTCTCGCTACTTGGTTTGGTTGCGGTTGCCTGTTCCCCGGACCGGGCGCTTGGGGCACACTTGGCGCACTTCCTTTGGGTGTTGCATTAATGCTGTTTGGCGGCCCATGGGCCTTGGTTTTAGCAAGCCTTATCCTCTTTGTTATCGGTGTAAAGGTCTCGCGTCATTTTGAACACGTGAGCAATCGTCACGATTCTTCAATCATTGTGATTGATGAAGCCGCCGCCGTGATCCTAGCCTTGTCTGTTGCGCCCCCTACCCCCTTTGGCGTTGTAACGACCTTTTTTCTGTTCCGCCTTTTTGATGTCGCAAAACCCTTCCCGATCGGCTGGGTTGATAAGCGCGTTCCCGGAGAATGGGGCGTGATGCTGGATGATACGATTGCCGCGATTTATACAATGATTGTGATAGGAGTTTGGCACTATGCAAAAGCAAGCCTCTGACCTTTCCGAGATTTTACGTGAAAAAGGCTTGAGCCTTGTCACCGCAGAATCCTGCACAGGCGGCATGATTGCTGCGGCAATGACAGACCTTGCTGGCTCATCGGAGGTTTTTGAGCGCGGGTTTATCACCTACTCCAATGCTTCGAAAACGTCGCTTCTTGATGTCCCGACCGTAACGATTGCACAGCATGGCGCGGTGAGTAGCGCCGCGGCTGAGGCGATGGCATTGGGCGCTTTAGGCAATAGCGCTGCGGATGTTGCTGTCTCCGTGACCGGTATTGCAGGCCCGGGCGGTGGCACGAAAGACAAGCCCGTGGGGCTGGTCTGGTTCGGCTTTGCGGGGCGTACCTTAAATGAGAGCCCTGTATCCAAGCATATGATTTTCGATGGAGACCGCGGTCAAATCCGCGAACAGGCCGTTGCCTTTGCGCTTCAGAGCCTTATCGACCTTCTGTCCTGACAGGCTTTGCCGTAAAAATAGGCATATTTTCTGCCCATTTCGCTGAATTTAAAGACAGGTTTGCATAGCTTGTGAACCACCTTTTGCCGTGTCGTCAGATCAAGTGTCTTGTCAAAACGTGCAGCACCAATGACGGACTCGCCCTCATCGAAATGTTTGATGGGTGACGGCATAAAAGCATAAGCTTCAAGGTTGGTTGCCCAGCTTCGCCCGATCACAATATCAATCGGCATCCAGATTTTTTGTGTGAGCGAAAGCAAGCGTTCTGCGGCCTGTAACGTGACCATATAAGCGTACGTCCCACCCGGTGCATTCGGCAGACGTACGAGCGCGTGAGTACCATCCTGAAACGGATAAACCTTTCGGTAGCCGCGCTTTTCAATTTTCTTACGATATAAAAAGCGCAGGACGTCCCATTGGACGGAACACCCTGCAATCATATCAAGACAGTCGGGAAGATTGTCTTCTAAGACAACGTCATCTTCCAGAATAAGCGCTCTTGGCAATTTTTGCGCAACCATCATTTCATAGGTCTTACGGTGAGAGAGATAGCAGCCGATTTCTCCCCGCGTCATGGCACGTCCATAGATGCGCAGGCGCTTACTGGCTTCATAGACGGCAGAAATCTCAGCATCATCCAGAGCATACCCGTCAACCGCCTCTATGAAGGTTAGCTCCAGCCCAAGTTTTCGGGCTTGCTCCTCCATTTTCACGCGGCGGTCCGCGTCCTTTTTGCGATTGATAACAAAGATTTTCATGTGAACAGGAGAGATGCCTTCAATTGACTTTTAACACCACCCCTTTTAAACCAAAACAGACGGCGCGGGCATATTTATCTCGCCATTTTCACGGAATTTCATAGTTTTTTCACGATATGAGCGACAATAAACGCGACTTTTACCTGATTCTCGGCGCCTCACGCGGCGGAACCACATTACTGGCAGCGGCTTTGGGCGCCCATCCCGATATTGCCATGTTTGATGAGGATAAATCCGATGCCTTTACGCGCATAACGGGCGGTAAGACGGCGGGCACCAAACTCTGTATCCCCAATCAGATCGAATATAAACGCCGCTGGCACCCGCTATGCGCGCTTCTGACTCTCAATGGCTTTTTGAGAAAGTCACGTTTAAGCGCACGTCTGCCCCGCTCTCCCTACTCAATCATGGATTTTGCAGCGATGGGCCATATGCGCCCGATCTGCATTTTAAGATCGCCCTCAGGTGTTCTGAAAGGCATTCAAACCCGCGAGCATCGCAGCCTCTGTGTTGCCAAATATCGTTGGAAACGCTGCCTTGAGGTTTTCGATATCTTGAACGAGAACCCTGAATTCAGTCCCGTCTTTGTCTCGTTTGAAAAGCTGGTTCGGGAACCTGAACAGACCTTAAAAAATCTCTGTGCGGCTCTGAACATCAAATACGACCCGAAAATGCTGGAAGCCCCTGCCAGCAATCAGCGTTACGAAACCGCAAGCGGCTTTGATCCGTCTAAAGCGCGCCATGATGCGGATGAGGATGTGTGGGATAATTTCGATGCGGATGTGAAGTCACGTTAC
This sequence comes from Pseudobdellovibrionaceae bacterium, assembly GCA_050251555.1. Classification (GTDB taxonomy): domain Bacteria; phylum Pseudomonadota; class Alphaproteobacteria; order Micavibrionales; family Micavibrionaceae; genus UBA2137. The sequence continues at coordinate 7,701 of JBFWMN010000052.1, forward strand.
GACCGCATCCTGAAACTTTGCGTCTGATCTACCAGAGCTGTGTGGGCCAGCCGTAACTTTGTGAATGCGGACGATCAAAGGCCGTTTCAATCATATACTGGCAGACTTTTTCGACATGAAAGGCTTCGCGAATGCGGATATAACCCGTTTGGGCGATATTATCGCGCTCGACCTCGTGCGTATGATAATAGCGCACTTTCTCAATCAGATCCTCGTCATTGGCAACGGAAACAAAAGCCCCCTCGCCTAGGACGTCCTCAAAGCGCGGCCCTTCAGGAATAAATGCCATAATGCCCGACCCCATATATTGCGACATGCGGTCCGATGAATAGAGGTAGTAATCCGTGGTTTTGCTAATGCATAACCCCATTTTGGAACGGGAGAGCAAATTCATGTATTTTGCGCCAAAGACCTTATCTTCCGTACCTGCTGCGCCACCAATATAGAGATTCATCTCAGCAGAAAGCGCCTCCTGCAATTTGCTTGCCGTATCGGCGCGGTGGTCTTTCTGGTCGCGTAAAACCGATCCCAAAAACAGCAAATCAATATCCGCTTCTTCGTTGGCAAAGGCTTTATCGCGCTCAATGGCAGGATCAACGGGATTTGGCATAAAGGAAACGCGTGTGTCGGGATGGCTAAATTGCTGCAACACATCCCCCGCCGTCGTCACAAAAATCGCATCGACATGTCCGACACGCTGTTTGATATCGTTCACATTGGGTTTTTGATGAAGCGGATCGACGTTCCGGTAAATGATGCGAACAGAGGTTGCCGCCCGTCTGCAGGCATCCAGCGTTTCATTGGTGACATTCTTACAATGTCCCAGCACAATCAACTCGGGCTGGTAGTCGCGCACCGTTTCAATCAGTGCCGCGTTCATTGCCTTTTGTCCGCGCTTTTGCGAACGGAAAATACTGGAATAGCGGGCAACATCACGATCCGAAAAAGCGTACACCGTGTGCCCGAGGCGCGTAAAACCGTTGATCAGCTTTTGCGGGATCATGTAATAGCGGTCGGCATTTTGGAAACCTTGGGCCTGCCCGACATAAAGAATTTTCAGATGTTTGAGCATGTTTAAAGCGATCTTTCCCCGTAAAGTTGGGCAGCTCGCCCCTCGAAGGCGGCAACCATACGTTTGACCACCTCGTTAAAAAAGGTGGTTGCCAGCTTTTGTAAAAAGATATTGCCGAACTCGAACGTCACCACAAAATCAATTGTACAGCTCCCGTCATCGTTATCAAGGAAACGCCACTGATTCTGCAACTGTTTCAGAGGGCCTTTCAGATATTCGATGCTGATTTCCTGATCCTTTTTAAGGATCACTTTGGAGGAAAAACGCTCGCGGAACATTTTATAGCCGACAACCAGATCGGCATAGAAAACCGTCTCGCTCTCGCGGCGTTTGATGCGGGAGGCAACACACCACGGCAAAAACTCGGCATAGCGCTCAACATCTGCGACAAGCGCAAACATCTCACCTTGCGTATAGGGGACGCGTTTTTGTTCGATATGTTGGAGCATGGCAAATATCAACCTTTAGGCGGATATCCTGCCAGAGCTAGAGCCTGTTGGGAAGGAGCACGGCCCCAAATTTTTCGCCAACCTCGCGAATTCGGTTCAATGTGTCGAGGTCATATCCGTTGGTAACCAGAATTTCTTCGCGTTCCACTTCGCCCTCGGGCCATTCACGGCGAAAGATGATCTCCCCGCCAAACCCCGGTGGCAAATGTTCTTGCTTGAAATGGGCCGTGACCTCTACCGGAAACACAACACCTGCCGCCTCACATAAGCGATCAATACGCGGGCCTTCATAAAGACCCTTGGCCTGAAACGGCCCGACACGATGACGCGTGGCAGTAATCAGATCTTCAGCAGTGGCCTCGGGAGTGAAGAGATTGACCAGACGTTGCAGCATGTACGCATTCCTCTTTGGCAAGCATTGGGTGCAAAGAGATATGGGATTCGAAACAGAAAGACAATATGGAATTATTGCGTCGCAGCAATGCGGAAACTGCAAAGAAAAATCTACTCGGCGGCCTGCGCATCCAGCTTCGCCTGACGGGCCGCTTTCAGCTTCGCAAAATCGTCGCCCGCGTGGTAGGAAGAGCGCGTCAGCGGTGTCGCAGAAACCATCAGAAAGCCTTTGGCACGCGCCATTTTTTCAAGACCGGCAAACTCTTCAGGTGTCCAGAATTTCTCAACAGGGGCATGTTTGGGCGTCGGCTGCAAATACTGACCGATTGTAATGAAGTCAATCTTGGCGGCACGCATATCATCCATCACTTGCGCCACCTCTTCTTTGGTTTCACCCAAGCCCACCATCAGGCCTGATTTAGTGAACATCATAGGATCGACGTCTTTAACGCGTTCCAGAAGACGCAGAGAACGGAAATAACGGGCTCCCGGGCGAATAGTCGGGTAAAGGCGAGGCACTGTTTCCAAATTGTGATTGAACACATCAGGACGCGCACGTGCGACCGTATCAATCGCATCCATATCGCCTTTAAAATCACCGGGCAGAATTTCAATGGTTGTATTGGGGGCTTTGAAACGAATGGCTTCGATGGTTTTCACCCAGTGAGAGGCCCCTGAATCTTTCAAATCATCACGATCAACCGAAGTGATAACCACATGCTCCAAGCCCATCTTTTCGGTGGCAACACCTACACGAAGCGGCTCCATCTTGTCCAGTGCGTCGGGTTTTCCTGTCGCGACATTACAAAAGGCGCAAGCACGGGTGCAAACCTCACCCATGATCATAAAGGTTGCGTGCTTTTTCTCCCAGCATTCGCCGATATTGGGGCAGCCCGCCTCTTCGCAAACGGTGGTGAGTTTTAACCCCTGAACCAGACCTTTGGTTTCCTTATACACCTTGCCGACAGGCGCTTTCGCCCTGATCCAGTCAGGTTTGCGGCCCATAGGGCGATCCGGATTTTTTTGCTTTTCCGGATGGCGCTTGGTGCGATCTAGTAGGTCGGGGTTATAGGTCATGAATTTGCTTTTAACGAATGGCGGTGTGTTACGTCCACTTAAAAATGGACCGCACGCCCATACGCGTCAAGGACGGACTCATGCATCATTTCGGAGAGGGTCGGATGCGGGAAGACCGTATGCATAAATTCGGCCTCCGTCGCCTCCAGAGTCTTTCCGACAACAAAGCCCTGAATAAGCTCGGTGACTTCCGCGCCGATCATGTGCGCGCCGAGCAATTCTCCTGTCTTTTCATCGAAGACGGTTTTGACCAAGCCTTCAGGCTCGCCCAGTGCAATCGCCTTGCCGTTTCCGATAAAGGGGAAGCGTCCGACTTTCACTTTGTGACCTGCGGCTTTAGCAGCGTCTTCTGTGAGGCCCACGGAAGCCACTTGCGGGTGGCAGTAGGTACAACCCGGAATATTGGTTTTGATCATCGGGTGAACGTCTTTTAGGCCCGCGATTTTTTCGATGCAGATAATGCCTTCATGCGAGGCTTTATGCGCCAGCCACGGTCCGTGCACAACGTCACCGATGGCGTAAACGCCGGCTTCATCCGTACGGCCATACCCGTCAACGACGATATGACCACGGTCGGTTTTGATCTTGGTTTTATCCAGACCGATATCTTCGGTATTCGGGACGATCCCGACAGCCGAAATGACATGCGTAAATTCCTGCACTTCGGTCTTACCACCAACCTCGATATGGGCCTTAACAGACGATCCGCCCTTCTCGACTTTGGCAACCTTGGCATTGGTGATGATCTTCATGCCCTGCTTTTCAAAAGATTTGCGTGCCAACGCCGAAATCTCGGCGTCTTCGACAGGCATCACACGGTCCATCATTTCAACGACTGTGACTTCCGCGCCCAATGTCTTATAGAAGCTCGCAAATTCGATACCGATAGCGCCTGAACCGATAACGAGGAGTTTCTTTGGCATTTCTTCGGGAACCATAGCCTCGCGGTAAGACCAGATTTGCTTGCCGTCAGGCTCTAATCCCGGCAGTACGCGGGCACGCGCACCTGTTGCAACGATAATGTGTTTGGCGGTCAATGTATCAATCGCCTTACCGTCTTTGGTGAGATCGACCTTGCCACCACCTGCAAGACGCCCGTAAGCGTCAAACACAGTGACCTTATTCTTCTTGAGAAGATGTCCAATACCTCCTGATAATTGTTTGGCGACAGCACGTGAACGCGCAACAATTTTGGACAGATCAAACTCCAGGCCCTTTACGGTCAAACCAAAGGCCTGAGCATTGTGAGCGAGATGAAAAATCTCTGAGGAACGAAGAAGCGCTTTCGTCGGAATGCATCCCCAGTTGAGGCAGATCCCGCCCAAATGGTTTGCTTCGACAACAGCCGTTTTCATTCCCAGTTGGCTTGCGCGAATTGCAGCCACATAACCACCCGGACCGCCGCCGATCACGACGACATCAAAATTCTTCTCGCTCATAAGCTCCTAAACTTAACAGTTCCCTTTTTTGGCTTGTCCCGGCGGACAGAAATTACCGCCGTGATATTGGTCATCATCTACATAAACCTTATGTGGACCATCATGGTAACCCGCGCGGCAGGCGCTGATGGTCAGTACGGTTGCAAGCAGCATGCTGAGTTTCAAAAAGCGTTTCATATCGAATTATCCTTTCAATGGAAGAGAATGATCAAACGATCATCTGTAGCGGATTTTCGATATAACGCTTAAAGACTTGCAAAAATTCCGCGCCGACTGCGCCGTCCACAGCACGGTGATCAACAGACAGCGTGCAATTCATGAATGTACCGATGGCAACCGCGCCATCCTTAACGTAAGGCTTTTGCACCCCTGCCCCGACTGCCAGAATACAGGCCTGAGGCGGGTTGATGATCGCATCGAACTCGGTGACGCCGAACATGCCCAGGTTGGA
>JBFWMN010000053.1:0-12365 GCA_050251555.1 Pseudobdellovibrionaceae bacterium
GATGGATACGGTTTTGTCGAGCGCATCGGCTTTTACGAGCAAGTGTACGAAGAAGCATTCCGTAACCGTGTCAAAGCCCAGTTCAAACAGGTGCAGCGCACGCCCGAAATCTCGGCGGTTGAACAGGAACTCACCGAAATTCATGCGCTTGCCGTCAAAAACCTTCTTGCCAAATACGGTAATCCTCACGTGGATTTCATCGGCTTTCACGGGCAAACCATCACGCATGAGCCTGAAAACGGCTTCACATGGCAGATCGGTGACGGCCCTTTGCTGGCCCGTGAGACGGGCATCGATGTTGTCTGTGATTTCCGCAGCGCCGATGTTGCGGCAGGCGGGCAGGGTGCACCTCTCATTCCTCTTTATCACAAAGCTCTTGCGGAAGCTGCGGGTCTTAAAAAACCGTGCGCGATCCTAAATATCGGCGGCGTTGCCAATGTGACCTTTATCGGGGAGGGCGAGAATGACATTCTGGCTTTTGATACAGGCCCCGGAAATGCCTTGATGGATGATTTCATACTTGAGCGCCTCGGCGTACCTTATGATAAGGATGGCAGGTTGGCAGCCGAGGGCGTGGAAAATAAAGACTGCATTGATGCCTTTTTGCGCGCCGCCTATTTTGATGCCGTACCGCCCAAGTCGCTGGACCGCGGGGCATGGCATCCCGAAGTCTCGTTGCTGTCCAATGAAGACGGGATGGCAACATTGCAAGGCTGCACCAGAGAAAGCATCATCAAGGCAACGCAGCATTTCTCGGCACCTGCCAAAGCCTGGTATGTTTGCGGTGGCGGGCGTAAGAATGCATCTCTTATGAAAGGTCTGCGTGACCGCCTCGGTGTGCCTGTCGAACCTGTCGATACCTTAGGTTGGGACGGCGACGCGCTGGAGGCTGAAGGCTTTGCCTATCTGGCTGTGCGCTCCCATCTGGGCTTACCGCTAAGCCTGCCTTCCACGACTGGCGTGAAAGCCCCGCAAACGGGTGGCGTGTATCATAAGGCTGGTAAAGACGGCCCGCTTGTGTAATTCATATCTTCCGATATGAGCCTTGTAACCCCGACAGATGAAGCCCTTGCACGCGCTGCCGCCGTATTGCTGAATGGCGGGCTTGTCGCTTTTCCGACCGAAACGGTCTATGGGTTGGGTGCGGATGCCACAAACGGTAAGGCCGTTGCCCGCATCTATGAAGCCAAGGGCCGCCCGAGCTTTAACCCTTTGATTGTTCATGTTGCCAGTATCGCCGCGGTTGAAGCCTTTGCTGACATGTCCGAGCGCGCCTATGCCTTGGCACAAAGCTTCTGGCCCGGTCCGCTGACATTGATTTTGCCGCTTAAAGCCAATTCCCCGATCTCGGAGCTCTGTACCGCAGGCTTGCCGACAGTCGCTGTCAGAATGCCGTCCCACAAAGTCGCGCTTTCCTTGCTGAAAGCCGTTAATGTGCCGATTGCTGCACCTTCCGCGAATGCATCGGGGCGCTTAAGCCCAACAGAGGCCGCACATGTTCTGGACAGTCTTGGCGATAAGGTCGATATGGTTCTGGCAGGCGGACGTGCTGAAAAGGGACTGGAATCAACCATTTGCGATGTCAGTGGTGAGACACCTGTCATTTTGCGCCACGGCGTGATTACGAAGGAAGATCTGGAAGCGGTTTTGGAAGAAGAGGTTGTTTTTGCGGAAAATGAAAGTGATGATCCGCAAAGCCCCAAAGCACCGGGGATGCTATTAAAGCATTATGCCCCTTCAAAACCGCTGCGCTTGAACGCCGTTGATGTCGAGGAAGGCGAGGCGCTTCTCGGCTTTGGATCACTCAAATTCATGGGGGTCAGAAGCGGTGGAGCCGCAGCCACAACGATCCCGCGAGAGCATATCAGGAACTTAAGCGAAACAGGTGATCTCTATGAGGCGGCAGCCAATCTTTTTGCCGCGCTCCATGCACTCGACCGTGAAGATGTAACACGAATTGCGGTTATGAATATTCCCGATCAAGGTGTGGGCATCGCGATCAATGATCGTTTAAAGCGCGCTGCCCATAAGTAAACTCTTCGTCTTAGGCGATTGCTGCCGTACCCAGCATAATCAAGGCCATTAGGCCGATCAGAAACAGGCTTTCGCGTGTGGTGGCTTGTGTCATGTCGTGTTCTCCTTTTTGAAATGGATGATACATACGAATGTGTGTATCGGCGGGTGTTCTGTCCCTATATGTTCATATTTTGTTCTCATGGTCAAGCGCTTTAAGAACAAAAAAGAACATAAAAATTTAAAAGGCTGAAATTAAAGTGTTTTTTGTTTGGCGAGATTGTCGTCGAGCTGCGAAAGCCAGAGAATATCGGCAGGGTTTTTGAGAATATTGGCACTGATACCGAGCTGTGCGGCAATCTTGTCGGCAGAGGGTTCGTTCCCGAAACGGTTTTTTGAGCCCATGATAGGCAGGCGTAAGGACGGCATACCTCCGCCCAGCAGATCCATATACGGGTTGGCAGCCGCCAGACGATCAATCGGGTCAACATCGGCAAATTTTTCAGCGCGTTGCGTCTCCATCTGCTTTTCATGGGCCTGCATATAGGCTTTCAGCTTGTCGCCATTGCTGTCAGGCTGGATTTGAGGGATGGAAGCGGAAGCATCCGCCATTGCGGTTGCTGAACCACCCTCAATATCGAATTTCTTGTCAAAGAAGGCATAGACTTCCGCAAGCGAGCGCGCTTTGCCTTCGCTGTTATAGAATACGCCGCGATTGGCGCGGGCCTCGGCGGGGAAGAGGTCGGCAGCAGGGCGGTAAGGATCGGCTTCTTTGGCCTCGATGAAACCTGCGGCACGCCCGGCGCCCATGAAATGGGCGAGATAAAGCTCGGTTGAGCCGATTTTCGTGCCTTCCGGTAACACGTCTTCAAGATAGGATTTGTTATCCGAAGCAAGCTCTGCAGCCATATAGGAAGAGATTTCGGGGTCGTTACGAAGCTTCAAAAGCTCGGAACGCGATTGGTTGGTATCAATGCCGTATTTATCGCCGTGCGCCTTGACCATGTTCATCCATGTGCTGTCGATGAACTGGAACAGGCCTGTTGCCGAACTGGTGGAGGCCTTCGCACTTGTCTTAAAGGAAGATTCTGCATCGGCCTGCTGCATCAGATAGGCAAAATCGACCCCTGTTGAGGCGCTGGCCTGTTGAATGGCAGAAGAAACACGTGTTCCTGCGCGTGCCTGCAGGCCGCTTAACGCCGAATTCTGAATTGTAGACCCGTAATTATTCATGTCCCCTAACTTGCAAAGCGCGTGCCAGTTTTGGACATCACAAAAAAATTGTCGGCTTAACTTTCGTTTCACGGAAATCGTGCTATCCTCAATATGAACACGAAGTTTCTGTTTTTGCTTATCTTTTTCCTCGCACACGCAACATTGAAGGATGCTTTCTATGCCTGATTATCGCCCTCCTGTGGATGCCATGCTGGCCCTTTTATATGAGGCCCTGCCGACCAAAGATGTTTTGGAAGGGGCGGATATGGATGCCGAAACAGGTGAAGCGATTTTGACCGAGGCTGCGAAGCTTGCCGCCGATATTCTTGCGCCTTTGAATGAGACAGGTGATCGCGAGGGGCTGAAGCTTGAGAACGGCGCTTTAACCATGCCCAAAGGTTTTAAGGATGCTTACGCGCAATATCGTGATGCGGGCTGGAATGCCGTGCCTTTTGCGGCGGAGTATGGCGGGCAGGAATTGCCGTGGTCTCTCGCCTTTCCCATTCAGGAAATGTGGCAAGGGGCGAATTTGTCTTTCGGGCTTTGCCCGCTTCTTAATCAAGGAGCGATTGACGCGATTGAAGCGCACGGTTCGGACGCACAAAAAGAAGAATATCTCCCGCATCTGATTTCAGGTCTTTGGACGGGGACGATGAATTTGACCGAGCCGCAGGCCGGGTCCGACCTTGGGGCGCTGAAATCCAAAGCCGTGAAGCAGGATGACGGCTCATACAAAATTTCGGGCCAGAAGATTTACATTACCTATGGTGAGCATGATATGGCGGAAAATATCATTCACCTTGTGCTGGCCCGCGTCGAGGGAGCGCCCGAAGGTTCGAAAGGGATTTCCCTCTTCATTGTTCCGAAATTCCTAAAAGACGGCGATAAATATACAAAACGTAACGATCTGTATTGTGTTTCTGTCGAGCATAAGCTTGGCATCCATGCCTCACCCACATGCACGATGGCCTATGGCGATAAGGGCGGCGCGACTGGTTATCTGGTCGGCGTGGAGAATGAAGGCCTGAAATACATGTTCACGATGATGAACAATGCGCGCCTCTCGGTGGGGTTGCAGGGGGTCGCGATTGCCGAACGCTCTTATCAGGCGGCCGTTGCTTACGCCAAAGACCGGGTGCAGGGCAAATCCATGGTGACAGGCGAGAATGTCGTTATTGCGGAGCATGCCGACGTCAAGCGCATGCTTCTGGATATGGCGGCCCGCGTGATGGGCGGGCGTGCGATGACTTATGAAGCTGCCGCTTATCTGGATAAGGCCCGCGGTGGCGATGAGGCTGCGCAAATCCGTGTCGAGTTGATGACGCCTGTTGTTAAAAGCTGGTGTACCGATATGAGCTTGAACGTCACCTCCACAGGTGTTCAGGTTCATGGGGGTATGGGCTTTGTCGAGGAAACGGGTGCGGCGCAATATTACCGCGATGCGCGTATCCTGCCTATCTATGAAGGCACTAACGGTATTCAGGCGGCTGATCTCATCTTCCGCAAACTGATGCGTGACCAGGGCGTCGGTTTTTCCGCATGGCTGAAGGAAACGGATGCGCTTGCCGCCTCTCACGACGGGACAAAAGGCGACGCTCTTCGTCGGACGGTCAAAGAGTTAGGCGAAGCATTCAAGGTTCTGGCAGGACTTGGCTCGGAAAAGGATATGGATGCACTAGCAGCCCTCTCCGTACCCTTCCTAAATGCGATGGGAACGGTGATGGCGGGCGTAGGAATGCTCAAATTGGATGGGAAAACGACTGATCCGCACGTACAAAATGTGATTGAGGCCTATTTTTCTCTCGTTTTGCCCGATTTTTATGCCTTTAAAGCACAAATTAATGCTGAAACAGCTAAAATGATTACTGAAACAGGATTTTAAAAAAAGTCAGTCGCTCTTAATTATCGGTGAGCCCGGGAAAAAGACGTTCAAACAGGTTACGTTGTTTGAGTTCCTGTTTCAGTTCTCTGCGGTTATCGGCGCTGGGCAACGGATAGCGTTTCCCGCATGTGCGGTGTGCCTCGGTCATCATCTTGATGCGCACAGATCCTTTTGAACTCGGGACTTTCTCGTAATATTTGGCGAATTCACCCGCAAAACACTGACAATAGACCTCATAGTCGCGCCGTCTTGCTGACTGGGATTGCAGACATTGCTGATATTTTTGCGTAGAAAGTTGCGCCGCATTTCCGCATTTAGGCAGAATCTTATCCAGCAAGTTGGACTGGTTCGAGGCCGTATCACCTTGTACGCGTGCGTCATAGCTGTGGGCTGCAAGGCAGTCACAATCATAGGCGTTATACATGCTTGGGTTTGCCTGACAGCCGCGCTTTAAGGTTTGGGCTTCTTCATAAAATCCTTTGAGTTTTTCGGCGCTCCATTGCGGCTTCACTTGCGCATTGGCGGATATGGGGGCGATCAGGAAACAGGCCCAAAGCAGGAAAAAAAATCGGATCATCTCAATTTAATTAGCTGTCGTTGTGCCGTCATCAACCGTGCTGTGCGTTGGGGATGACGCAGTCTGGTCACTGACGGAGCTGCTTGGTGCGGCAGGCGGCTGTGTCGGAGCTTTAGCCGGTGTCTGGGCAGATTGCTGCGGCGCCTGCTGTTGCGGCGGGCGCTGCTGGGGTGCCGGTCTCTGATTTTGTGCAGGTTTAGTCGGGTTTACGCGACTTTTTTTTTGCCCGTCAATCTGGCCCACAGTCCGTCAGACTGTGCAGGTTGCGCTTGCTGAGGGGTTTGCTGAACGCGGGCCGCAGGATTTTGATTTTGCGTACGGCGCTGCAACTGCTGCATTTGCTGGCTCATACGCTTTTGACGCATGATGCGTTCGCGCTCTTCACGCTCGGCAAGTTGCTTTTTCAGCTCATCGGCTTGTTGTTGTGTGTGCTGGTTGGTCAGAAGAACCTGCTGCGCCTGTTTTTGCCACTGGTCGCGCTGTTCTTTGACGTCATTCATTTGTTCGTTGACTGTGTGAAGCTGATCTTCCAAAGAGCGGACACGCATTTTCAGGCGCTCCATCTCAATCATGTCTTTGGCTTTTTGCAATTCGGCTTCGACGACATTGGCTTGTGCCTGAGGTGTTGCGGTTTTTTCTTCAAGACCGAAAACGCGCTCGAGTTCCGAAACGTCAATGGCGCGGCGTCCGTTATCCAGTACTTCGTAAGACAGCTTGCCCGCTTTCATGGCCCGCTGAATTGTGGATTTGGATTTTCCTGTCAGTTCTGCCGCTCTTTGTGCGCCTACTTTCGCCATAATGCTCCCTCACTGGACAATAATTTTTCTTGAAGATGTTTTTATCTAACATGGGATGAGAGCCAAGATCAATATGGTGTCATGAACTTGTGCACAGGAGTCTTTTACGGGTCATATTCAAAAATGACCCGTTCAAAGAAATACCGTCGAAAGGCTAGGGGTTACTTGCCGATTTTGGCATTAAGCAAGCGTGTCAGGCGCTGCCACTGTGCCCCTGAAAACAGGTGCGCATAGATGAAGGGCAGATAGCCTTTTTTACGCCAATCTAAAAAGTCTTTTTCCGACATCTCATTGAGCTTAGCTTCGTCAATGATACGGAAGCCCGAGAAGCTGATTTTCTGACCGTCATTGGCGGTGATCTCTGCCGAACGCTCAATCAGCAAACCTGCGTCATTCAGTGCCTGACCGAACTCCAGCGTTTGTTGGGCGGCGGCATGATAGGATTTGCAAAACTCAAGCGCATTTTGCGACAAGGGGGTCGGTGCGCCTTCGGTATCGAAGAAACGCTGGCCTTCTTTCTTGCCTGAGCCGTCATTAATCACGCCGTCGACGTGATCAACGCACAATGTCAGTTGGTCCGTTCCGGGGATTTCGGAAAAAATGAAGGGATAGCGGCGGATATAGGCGGGGATATAGGCATTTTCCAGCCAGTCGCCCTTATCATCAACGAAGAGGTTCTCATTGTCGCGAAGACCGACGAGTGCAACGGGTGTTCCTGTTGAATCAGGCGCAAAGGCGATCGGATAGAAATGGCAAACTTGCGGGAATTCAACGAGGTTGATTGGCACGGCATTCACATTGGCAGTAAATTCAATACCGAAGTCAGGGATCAACTGCCAGTCTTTATGGGCGCGTGAATCCAGAGGCACGGGGTTTGAATAAAAAAGCGGCATGGACTGGTTTTGGGCTGCCGCACCGTTTGTGGAAGAGCTTTTTGCCATGATCGTGTGTCGTCTTCTTTTGATTTAATAGTGTTTCGGGCTGCCGCCTTTTTGTAAGGGCAGCTTATAAGGTGTCGATCTTATACATTTTTAGAACATGCCGAAACCCTCTTTTTGCCTTTATTTTTGCCCGCCCATAAGCTATGCAACACAAGTGTGAGATAAGGAATCGTCTCACCTTCTGGGATTTTTTTTGAAAGATGAGAGGCCCCTATGCGCATCGGAATGGTAGGAACAGGTTATGTCGGACTGGTTTCAGGCACGTGCTTTGCCGAGTTTGGACATGAAGTTATCTGTATCGATAAGGATGTATCCAAAATCGACCGCCTGAAAAAAGGCGAAATTCCGATTTATGAACCGGGCCTTGATGATCTGGTTGCCAAACAAGTCAAAGCAGGACGTTTGAGCTTCTCGACCGACTTGAAAGATGCGGTGAAAGGTGTGGAGGCTGTCTTTATTGCTGTAGGCACGCCCCCCAGAAAAGAAGACGGTCATGCGGACCTGACCTATGTGTATGAAGCCGCCCGTGAGATTGCGCGCAATATTGAAGACTATACAGTCATTGTCACAAAATCGACCGTGCCTGTCGGCACAGCCCGCGAAATTGAGCGTATTGTTCGCGAAGAAAATCCGAAAGCCGATTTTGGTGTCTGTTCAAACCCTGAATTTTTGCGCGAAGGGGCTGCGATCAATGATTTCATGCGTCCTGACCGCGTTGTCGTCGGTACGGATTGCGAGCGCGCTGCAGAGGTCATGCGTAAGATTTATCGCCCGCTTTATATTAATGAAACACCAATGGTGATTACCACGCCGGAAAGCTCGGAGATCATTAAGTACGCGGCGAACGCATTTCTCGCGACCAAGATCACCTTTATCAATGAGATCGCCAATTTGTGCGAAGCGACAGGCGCCAACGTTCAGGATGTCGCCAAGGGCATGGGGCTTGATGGGCGTATCGGTTCGAAATTCCTGCATGCAGGGGCAGGATACGGCGGTTCATGTTTCCCCAAAGATACGCTGGCTTTAACGCAAACAGGTCAGAAATACGGCGCACGCCAATCCATCGTCGAAACAGTCGTCGAGGTTAATACCAAGCGTCAGAAAGACATGGCGGATCGTGTGATCAAGGCATGTGACGGTGATGTGAAGGGCAAGAAAATCGCTATTTTGGGCGTCTCCTTTAAACCCAATACGGATGATGTGCGCGAAGCACCCTCATTGGTCATTATTCCCGCACTGCAAGCGGCAGGGGCCAAAATCACGGCGACTGACCCGATTGCGATGGAAGAAGCCGCCAAGCATCTTTCCAACGTGGAATGGGTCGAAGACCCTTATGAAGCCGTTAAAGATGCCGAAGCGGTTGTGATTGTCACAGAATGGAATGAATTCCGTGGTCTGCATCTGGATCGTATCGAAGAATTGATGGCAACGCCGCGCATGATTGATTTGCGTAATATCTACAAAATCAAAGATATGGAAGCACGCAATTTCCATTATGTCTCAATCGGTCGTACCGAGGTTCTCCCACCCGAAAAACGTGCCAATGGCAAACTGAAATCTGTCGGGTAAGTGAAACCATGAAATATCTCGATAAGCTGGAAGCCGAAACCATCTATATCTTGCGCGAAGCCTATAATCGCGTGGATCCGCTGGCGATGCTCTGGTCAATCGGGAAGGATTCCAACGCGCTACTCTGGATGGCGCGTAAAGCTTTTTACGGCAAAGTCCCGTTCCCTCTGGTTCAGCTTGATACCGAAATGGAGCTGGATGAGGTCTATGCCTTCCGCGACCATTACGTGAAGGAATGGGGGCTTGATCTGCGCGTTGAGCTTTGCCCCCCTGAAGAGGAGATGGATCAGCGTTTGCCGCCCGCCACACGGGCCGCGACCCGTAAGACGGAGGGCTTAAAAAACGTCCTCCAGAAAATGGAATTGAAGGGTGTCATTGCGGGTATCCGCCGCGATGAGCAAGCGATGCGCGCCAAAGAACGTGTCTTTTCGCCGCGTTCGACCGATGGTTCGTGGGATTTCAAAAACCAGCCTGCTGAAATGTGGGATCAATATAAAACCGATATTCCTGCGGGCTGCCATTTGCGCATTCACCCGCTTCTAAGCTGGACCGAAATCGACATTTGGCGCTATACGCAGCGTGAGAATATCCCTGTCGTACCTCTCTATTTCTCAAGAGACGGCAAGCGTTACCGTTCATTGGGTGAGAAAAACATCACCTTTCCCGTTGAATCCAATGCCGCAACCATTGATGATATTATTGCCGAACTGGAAGTCACCAAAACCTCCGAGCGTTCGGGCCGCGCGATGGACAGTGAGTCCGAGAGCTCATTCGAGCAGTTGCGCACCAAAGGATATATGTAAGATTTAAAGTCATGACACCGCCACGCGCCAAAACTCCGAATTCTTCCCAACGCGACCTTGAAAAGCTCCGCATTGTCATTGTCGGTCACGTTGATCACGGCAAATCCTCGCTGATCGGGCGTCTTCTCTACGATACCGACTCTCTTCCCGACGGACGTTTTGAAGAGGTGAAGGCCGCTTCCGATCGTCGCGGTGATGTGATGGAATGGTCATATCTCTTGGACGCATTTCAGGCCGAGCGCGATCAGGCGATCACCATTGATACGACGCAAATTCCTTTTGCGACAGATAAGCGCGATATCGTCATTATCGATGCCCCAGGTCACACGGAGTTTTTGCGCAATATGGTTTCCGGTGCCGCCCAAGCCGATGCTGCCATTTTGGTCGTTGATGCCGAAGAAGGGTTGCAGGAGCAAACGCGCCGCCATGCCTATCTGCTCTCGCTTATTGGTCTCACACAAATCGGCGTGGTCATCAATAAAATCGACAAGGTCGGCTTCAAGCGTGAACGCTTTGCAGAAGTTGCCAAGGATATCAGCAACTATCTGGCCTCATTGGGCCTCACACCTGCCGATATCATTCCGCTCTCAGCCCGCCACGGCGACAATATTATGGGCGCATCTGACAATCTGCCGTGGTTTGAAGGCCCGACTTTACTGGACCTTCTCCATACCTTCGAAACACGTCGCGCACAAACAGCCCAGCCGCTGCGCTTCCCCGTTCAGGATATTTATCGTATCGAGGAAAAGCGCGTGATTGTCGGGCGCATTGAAAGCGGTATCTTACGTGTCGGTGAAAAGATCATTCTTTCCCCAACCAACGAAGAAGCGACCATCAAGACGATTGAGGTCTGGCCCGAAACAGCCGAGAAGAAGGTCGAAGCCCGCGCCGGAGAATCCATAGGGATTACGCTGGATAAGCCCGTTTTTGTGGATCGCGGTCATGTGGTCTCTCATGAAAACGAAGCCCCGATGCTCAGCAAAGTCTTTCGCATGCATCTGTTCTGGCTTTCGAACACGCCGCTCAAAGTCGGGCAGACTTATGAATTGCATATGGGCACGTCGCGCAATCTGGTCACGGTACAATCCATCGAAAAGATTATCAGCACCGATGATCTTTCCCCCATCACGGGTGGCGAAGGGGTGAAGCGCAACCAGATGGCCAATGTGACGCTTCGCGCACGTGACCTGATCAGCCTTGATCCGTTTACCGAAAATGCGGCAACGGGCCGCGCCGTTTTGTATGCCGATGAGCAACTGGCAGGTGGCGGAACGCTCTCAATGGAAGGCTATGCCGACCAGCGCGCCTCTCTGAAACCCAAATCGGAAAACATCTACAAGGTCGATCACCTAATGGCCTATGACGTGCGCGCCAACCGGAACGGATACAGAGGCGGAGTGTACTGGTTTACGGGTCTTTCGGGTGCGGGGAAATCCACACTCGCTATGAAGGTTGAGCAGGCCCTCTTTGAAAAAGGCTATCAGACCTATGTTCTGGACGGTGACAATGTACGCCACGGTCTGAATGCTGATCTTGGCTTCTCGCCTGAAGATCGTGCCGAAAATATCCGTCGTGTCGGTGAAGTTGCAGCTTTGTTTGCCGATGCGGGGATTATCTGCATTACGGCCTTTATTTCGCCTTATCGTTCGGACCGTCAAAAGGCGCGTGCCATGCGTCCTGAGCGCTTTAACGAGATTTATATTAAGGCCTCGCTTGATGCTTGCGAAAACCGTGACCCCAAAGGCCTTTACAAAAAGGCCCGTAAAGGCGAAATCCGTCAGTTCACGGGGATCGATTCCCCTTATGAGGAACCCGAAAACGCCGAAATGACCGTCGATACCGAAAATAACGATGTGTCGACCTGTGTCGCCCAGATTGTCGCCTTTATCGAAGAACATGTTGCGGTTGAGCCTTTGACGGATACGGCAAAAGCAGCTTCTTCGGGAGAAAAAAACCTTGCCCGATAGTGCCCTTTTTAACCATCTTCCCGCACTCCTCAATCGCCTAAAACGTCTGGCAATCGAAGCGGGAGAGGTGACACTCGATTATTTCGATGAGGGCGGCTATGACAATGCGATGGTCAAGGAAGACGGATCGCCCCTCACCCTCGCCGACCAAGCCGCTGAAGATTTGATCACCGCAGAACTCATGGAAATTGACCCTTCCGTTCCCATTATAGGTGAGGAGGCGGCAGCCCAAGGTAAACTCCCCGAACTGGGCGATAATTCCTACTTCTGGCTGGTTGATCCGCTGGATGGTACCAAAGAATTCATATCGGGTTCGGGTGACTACACGGTCAATATCGCGTTGATTAAAGACGGCAAGCCGCTGCTCGGGATCGTCTATGCACCCTTTCACGGGGAGCTTTATAGCGGGATTGTAGGCCAAGGTGCATGGCGCTGGCTGGAAGACAATAACCATGAAAAAGATATTCGTACGCGCAAAGCCCCCAAAGAGGGTTTGAGCATTGTTGCCTCGAAATCGCATGGCAGCGGTGAAAAGCTCGATAAATTCCTGGAGGGTTTCAAGATCAATAAGCTCGTGAAACGCGGCTCATCCTTGAAAATC